>JBMOHS010000031.1:0-28021 GCA_049317725.1 Blastocatellia bacterium | reverse complement strand
GTAGGGCAGGGGGGCACCGCCAGTTCGCGGGCCGCAGGTTCAAGGGCAAGCGATGCCTCAAGGGCCCGGATCGCCACCTCCAACTGCTCGCTCGACGGCTCCCGTGTCGTCAGATGCTGCAGCCAGACCCCCGGCTGGGTCATCCACTGAAAGAACCATCCGCTCTCCCGGGCACCGGCCGCCTTGATCACCTCGTAGGAGAGACCGGCAATCAGGGGAAGGAGGGCCAGTCTCGCGGCCAAGTTGGCCCACCATCCCTCGAAACGGATCCACGAGAAGACGGCGAGCGAGACGAACATCACCACCATCAGAAAACTGGTGCCACACCGCGGGTGTTGTCGGGGTTGGGCCTGGGCACTCGCAACGGTCACTTCCTCGCCTGCCTCCCAGGCAGCAATGGTCTTGTGCTCGGCCCCGTGATACTCAAAAATTCGCTGGATCTCTGCCAGCCGGGAGAAACTCCAGATCATCCCCAGAAAGAGCCCCATCCGCAACAGCCCTTCCACCAAGTGAAAGGCTGGCGAGGGGCTCACCGGGCGGAAGAGCGTCTGAATCCAGACCCAGAGAGCTCCCCATCCATCGCCCATCTTTGGAAGGGGCGTCAGCCCTGCCGAGAGCGTGAAGAGCAGGTTGGTTACCAGCAACGGCAGGACGAAGAAGAGCAGCAGATTGAAGGCGAACGCCACGACGATCGATCCCGAGGTCGAACTGGCCTCGACCGGGGCGCTCTCCTCCCCACGCGCCTTCTTCTCTTGCGCCTCTTCTTCCGCGACGGCGACACTCGCCGAGAAGTTGAGCGCCCGAACCCCAATCGACATCGACTGTACCAGGACGACGCTTCCCCGGATGATCGGCCATCGCAGCCAGGGGTGGCGTGCCCCTGGGGGGCGCAGCCGCTCAGCGCGGGTCTCGATCGTGCCATCCAGGCGGCGCACCGCGACGGCATAGGCGTTCGGGGTCCGCATCAAGACTCCCTCGATGACCGCCTGACCTCCGACAATGATCTGCTTCTCGGCTGGCGCCACCGCGTCCCCCCCGTCCCCGATCCAAAATCCCAAAACAATGCCAACGCAATGCCGAAACAGAGAAGAGGGCCCGGGGCCCTCTTCTCTACCTGGGAAAATGAGCTCTCTGGAGAACTGACTTGCCGGAGATCTTCTTTCGAAGTCCTGCTCGCTGTCTCGCTCCGTGCCCGTTGCCAACTGCTTCTCAGCCTGAATGCACCCATTTGGTCAGCGTGGAATGCGGCTCACGTCTGGCATTCAGGGGGCAATGGCAATCGATGAACGACAAATCGGGGGGCGCGCGTCAAGTCTGATCTTGTCCCATCCGCTAGGTCGTGGCCGTTTCCGTCTTCTTGCCGTACTTGCGCTGAAACCGCTCAACCCGGCCGGCCGTGTCGACCAGCTTCTGCTTGCCAGTGAAGAAGGGGTGGCAGCTCGAACAGATTTCGACGTGGATCTCCTTCTTCGTCGATCGGGTCTCCCACTGGGCCCCGCAGGCACAGACCACCTGACACACGATGTAGTTGGGATGAATGTTCTCTTTCACGATTGCTTCTCCTCTACGCAACTGCTGGTACGCAATTGCCAGCTCTTTTCCAGGTTGGCGGTCAGGGGCGAAGGGATCTTCCAGAGAGTGACCGTTCGACCGGTTGCATCCTCTCCTATATTCCACTGAACGCAATTAACAAAGGTACCCGATCCATTCTTGCACTGTCAAGGATCGCTTGCCGATGCTTCTCGTCGACTGCCTCCGGGATTGGGGCAACTGGGAAAGAATCTGGCGTGCCGGTTCTTACCAGATCAGGGTCAATCCACCATAGGCCAACGCGGCAATCAGCGCCGCCATCGGAATCGTCAGGATCCAGGCCCAAAGGATACGCCCCGCTACTGCCCACCGAACCGCCGAAAGGCGGTGGGCCGATCCCACGCCCATGATCGCTCCGGTGATGGTGTGGGTCGTCGAGACGGGAATTCCAAAGAAAGAGGCGAAGAGAATCGCCACTCCTCCCCCTGTTTCGGCGCAAAACCCGCCGACCGGTCGGAGTCGCGTGATGCGGGTCCCCATCGTCTTGACGATCCGCCACCCGCCCGAGAGCGTCCCGAGCGAGATCGCTCCGTGCGCCGAGAGGATGACCCACGTCGGTATCTCCGCGCTCCCGCTGAGATATCCACCCGTCACCAAGGCCGCCATCATGATGCCCATCGTCTTCTGTGCGTCATTCAGCCCGTGGGAAAGGCTGTACAACGAGGCCGAGAGCACCTGAAGGATACGGAAGAGCCGATCGACGCGCCCTGGCGCCACCCGCCGAAAGAGCCAAGCGACCGCGACCATCAAGGTTGTTCCCAAGGCCATGCCAAGCAACGGCGCGATGACGATGAAGGAGAGCGTCCCGGGCCATCCTTTCGGCCAGTTCGCCCAGAGCAGGACACCAAACCCCGACTTGGCCACCGCCGCTCCGGCATAGCCTCCCACCAGGGCGTGGGATGAGCTCGTCGGAAGTCCCAAGTACCACGTCAGGATGTTCCAGAGGATCGCACCCAGCAGCCCTGCCAGGATCACTGCAAAGTTGACCTGTGCAATGTCGATCAATCCTTTGCCAATCGTCGAGGCCACGTAGGTCGGAAACCCGAACGCCGCGACAAAATTGAAGAAGGCCGCGAGCATCACCGCCTTGCCTGGGGTCAGGACGCGGGTCGAGACGACCGTGGCAATCGAATTGGCGGCGTCGTGAAACCCGTTCGTATAATCAAAGATCAGCGCGACCAGAATGATCAGTCCGACGATCATCAGCGGAGCAGAGAGAGCGAGCATAAATTCCTCAAAATCGATCGCCTGCGGGGGCGTGGCCTTCCGTTCCCGTCGCCGGTCTTCGTCAGCGGAGACGGTACCGGCGAAACAGCGCGGGGCGGTTCCGGTGCGTCCTCGATCCTCAACCCATCAGGAGTTCTTGAGGATGATCGCTTCCATGACGTTGGCAACATCCTCGCAGCGATCAATCGTTCGCTCCAGTTGTTCGTACAACTCCTTGTATTTGATGACGGTCAGCGGATTCTGCTCCTCCGCGAAGAGGGAGTCGATCGCGGCGTGATGGAAATGGTCGCCTTCGCTCTCGAGCACGTGGATCTGGTGGCAGTTCTTCATCGTCTTCTGCCCATCTTTTTCGAGAGAACGCACTCCCTTTTCGATCTCGTGGGCGAGGCGTTGCAGGACCGCCGTCATCTCCTGTGCGTAGCGCGTCGGCCCTTCGATCCGGTAGAGCATGACGCGGACGGCCGTGTATTCGATCGAATCGACGATGTCGTCGAGGCCCCCGGCGAGGGCGTGGATATCCTCCCGGTCGATCGGAGTGATGAAGGTCTGGTTCAGCTTCTTGATGATCTCGTGCGTCACTTCGTCACACGACTTCTCGAGGGCGGTAATCTGGCGAACATACTTCTCGCGGTTCTCGAAGTCTCCGAAGAGTCGCTCTAACAGGTCAGCCGCCTCGACTACCGCCGCGGCCTGCTGATCGAAGAGGGTGAAGTACTTCTCCTCCCGGGGCAATAAGCGAAACATACGTTGGTCTCTCTCTCTTTCTGAAGGGGTCCGAAGAGGAAGCCCCATCCGGATTACCCGAAGGGGGTCGGTTGGATGCAACCGCCAAAGCTAGCATACTCCAGGAGCTTCCCTTTCACAATTTGTGGTCGCCGTCGGGTTCGCGGTTAAGGTTTGGCACGGTGATTGCATTTGCTTTCTGCGGGTCGCGAGCCTGGCGCCTTGCAGGCAATCGACCGTGGTCAAAGAAGCGGAAGAGGCATCAAGTGAAAAGGAGTATGACACCATGAATTGGGCGAGCTTGGGAAGGAAGATCTGGCGAGGAATGAAAGTGATGCCGATTATCGGGTACATCTTCATTCTGGCCGAAGCCCCACAGGTCATTCGCCGGAAGGGCGTCTGGTTGGGGATCTTGTCGATTGTGCTCGACATCCTGCCGATCGTCTGTCTGATCAAGGCCGCCATCGAGATCTATCTGGGAGACCTCATTCCGGACCGGATGCGCATCCTCCCTGGCGACCCCCTGCCTCAATCACTCTCCTACTCCTCCGTCATCGAAGCGTGACGCGTGTCCTCTCCTGACGACAAACTCCCTTTCAGCCGCCAGCAAGTCGCACGGTTACGGGATCTCCTGCTCGCCATTTTTTCCTGGTCTAAAGCCATTTTTACCTACCACAGGGCAGAGGCACTACTCACGACATCGTCAACTTCAAGGAACCCTATCTTCTTCCCGGTGATCTCTCTGTGGTGCAAGGATCTCTTCCGTTCTGACGTCGGTCGCTGGTTGGCCCAGTCCACGTTCTGATCTTCCTCTCCACGAGTAGTTACGGGCGAAGAATTCCACTACCCAACCGGAGATTTGATCCCCAGATTGGCTCCCCAGATTGGCTCCCCAGATTGGCTCCCTAGGTTTGATCGAGGATCTGGCGCATCTTCTTGGCGGCATCCTGGGGATGAGCTTCTCCAGCGATGGCCTGCCCGACGATGACGCCAGCCAGGGGGAGGGGGTGCAGGTAGGTCAGCTCCGGGGGATCGATGCCACCGGCGAGATAGACCGGGAGTTCGATCCGCGAGACGAGGTCCTCGATCTGTTGGACACGTTCTTCGCGCGAGCGGCTGCGCTTAAGGCCGCGTCGATTGAGGCAGAGGGAGTGGACGCCGAGATCGTAGAGTTCGGCGGCGCGGCCGACGATATCAGCGATGCTGAGGCTATCGGCCATGACCATGCCCTCGTAACGCCGGGCAGTGTGGACGACTCGCTGAATGACGTCATCCGAGGCGCAGCCAAGGACGGTGACGATGTTCGCGCCAGCAGCAAAGGCGAGTTCCGCGATGGGCTCGCCGGCGTCGATCACTTTGATATCGGCGACGATCGGCCGGCCTCGGAACCGGCGGCGAAGCTCACGGATCGCCCGAATCCCTTCCCGGATCAAGAGAGGGGTCCCCGCCTCGATCACATCGACATACATTGCCGTCTTTCCCGCCACCTCCAGCCCGGTTGCCAGGTCCGGCATGTCTAACGCCAGTTGCAACTTCATGTACGCTCGGCTCTTCTCACCTTCGGGGAGGGGTTTTTCACAGTCCCTGTGGAAAACCCTGTGGATAATCTGTGAATTGTCGGCTTAAATCCAACTAAATTCACTACTTATAGCACTTTGCACATTATTTCGACAGTTGGATTAGTTCTTTGTTTTCAATAATTTAACTGGAAAAGACTATTCGATTTAAAATGGATCGGGTGCAGGTTCAACGGAGCCATACATTTCCACAGGTGACGGGCGATTAGAAGGGGGGATCGTCGCGCAGTTGATCCAGTCGTTCAAGGAAATCGCCCTTAATGAGGACCTGTCTAGGTTTGCTGCCGTCTTCGGGTCCAACGATCCCCTCGCGAAACATCATGTCGATGATGGAAGCGGCACGGCCATAGCCGATGCGGAGGGTCCGTTGGAGGAGAGATGTCGAAGCCTTTCCGCTCTGCAGGACGACGCGGAGGGCATCATCGTACTTTTCATCGCGCACGAGGTCGCCCGCTTCGCCGCCGTCGGCCTCTTTCTCGCTGAGGACGACCTTGTCGTCATAGATGGGGTTGGCCTGGGAGCGGACGAAGTCGCAGATGCGCGTCACCTCCTTTTCGTCGACATAGGCACCGTGGACGCGGACCAGGCGAGACGTGCCGGGGGGGAGGAAGAGCATGTCGCCCTGCCCGAGGAGCTGTTCGGCCCCATTGGTGTCGATGATCGTCCGCGAGTCGACCTTCGAGGAGACGCGGAAGGAGATGCGGGAAGGGAAGTTGGCCTTGATCAATCCGGTGATGACATCGACCGAGGGGCGCTGAGTGGCGAGCACGAGGTGGATGCCGACGGCGCGAGCCATCTGGGCGAGGCGAGTGATGCTCTCCTCGACGTCACGCGCCGAGACCATCATCAGGTCGGCCAGCTCGTCGATGATGACGACGATGAACGGGAGTGGCTCGGGAGAGGGCTCATTCGACTCTGCTCCTGGAGTGCGCCGTTTCGCCTTTCCCGAGACGACCTCCGTGTTGTACTGCTCGATGTTGCGCACGCCAAAGGCGGCGAGGTGCTTGTACCGGTTCTCCATCTCGGAGACAGCCCAGCGGAGGGCGTTGCTGGCCCGTTTCGGATCGGTGACGATCGGGGTCAGGAGGTGGGGAATGTCGGCATAGAGCCCCAGTTCGAGCCGTTTGGGATCGACGAGGATCATCTTGACCTGCTCGGGCGTTGCCTTGTAGAGCAGGGAGACGAGGATGGTGTTGAGCATGACCGACTTGCCGGCGCCGGTCGCGCCGGCAATCAGCAGGTGGGGCATCTTGGCGAGGTCTGCAGCATAGTTGCTGCCGTCGATCGTCTTGCCGAGGGCAAAGGTCAGTTTGGAGCCGCTCTCCTGGAAGCGGGAGGACTCGATCACCTCGCGCAGATGGATCATCTCGCGATGGCGGTTGGGGACCTCGATCCCAACGGTCGACTTCCCGGGGATTCGGTCGATGCGGATCGACTCGGCCTTCAAGGCGAGGCAGAGGTCGTCGACGAGGCTGGTGACACGACTGTACTTGACGCCCGGATCGGGTTTGAATTCAAAGGTGGTGACGACCGGGCCGGGGCTGATGTGCATGACGCGCCCGGAGACATTGAACTCAAAGCATTTTTCGGCGAGTTGGCGAGCACGCTCGACCAGCTCCGCCTCCTCCATCTCCGAGCGGGGCGGCGGAGGAGAGAGCATCTCCGTCGAGGGGAGCAGGTAGCTTGACCGGGAACGGGCTGGGGATTTGACAGGCCGTGGGGTGGACTGGGTAGCGCGGCTGACGCTGGGAGAGGCGCTCGCGTCCGGACGGCGAACGACCGTGTCTGCCATCATCTCCTCGACTGTCCGGGTGACGGTGGGAGGCGCTCCCTCCTCGCCCTCATCCTCATCGAGGCGGCTGTCGGGTCCCTCGGCCGCTTCCCCAACGGGGCGCTTGGTAGGGCGCCGCGCGGAGTGGGGGCTCGGCGCGGCGGACTCGGCCTCTGCTCTACCAGTGGCGGCCCGGCCCCGACCCGCTTTGCGCCGCTCGGTGTCGCCGGCCGCAGGACTCCCTTCGATCTCAGTCTGGAAGGAGGGGTACTCCTTCTCCGGGAGGCTGCCTTTGGTCTGGGAGGGCAATGGCTGGCCCCGCTGACCATCGCGGGCCTCGCGGAGGGCCTCGGGCTCCGTCGACCGCCGCTCGGTTGCTTCCGGACGGAGCGCTGCAACGTTGGCCAGCCGATCGCGACGTGACCAGAATCGCCCCCCACTGGGGGTGAATTGGGCCAGCCGCTGCTCGAGCGGCGTGAAGTGGAGAACCGACCCGACCACGGTGACCGGCGTTCCAATGACCAGCCCGATGACGAAGATCGTCATCAGGACGAAGATCGTTCCGAGGGGGCCGAGAACCCCTTCCAACCCAACGACTGGGCCATAGACCAGCCAGCGGCCGAGGACGCCGCCCAGGTAGAAGGATTTGGGCACTTCTCGGCCTCCCATGAAGGTAAGGATCCCGGTCATTGCGAGAAACATCAGCAAGAGGCCAAGCAAGTGGCCCTTGGTCAGTCGGGACTGGCTCTCGCGCCACTGAATCCATCCCGCGGCGAAGAGAGCGAGGGGCAGGAAGAGGGAGGTCAGGCCGAAGAGCTGGTAGAGCAGGTCGGAGAGATTGGCACCAAACGGCCCCATCAGGTTGCGGATGCGCGTTTCGCTGCGCAGGGCATTGATCGAGGGATCGGCAGAGCTGTAGCTGATCAGTGAGAGGAGCAGGACCATTCCAGCGGCGAAGAGGAGCAGGCTGGCAATCTCATTCCACGGTCCGTCGTTCCAGGGATCGGGCGCACGGTCCGGCTCCGGTGTGGGCGCCCGCCGCTCATCGATTGCTGCCTTGCGTCTTCCTCTCTCTTCCGCCATCGTCTCTGCCCTCTCTCCTCTCGTCCTCTGGCTGGTGGTCATTGCATCGATCTGATTGCCGGGAGGCCAACTGGAGGTGGTTCCCGGATCACGACCGATTTGAGCGGAGCCATCAGGTTGTCTGGCGGCTCTTCTCGATCAGATACTCCTTGATGAAGGCGTCGAGATCCCCGTCGAGGACGGCGTCGACATCCCCGCGCTCATACTTGGTCCGGACGTCCTTGACCAATCGATAGGGATGGAGGACATAGTTCCGGATCTGGGAGCCGAAGGAGATGTCGCGCTTCGATTCAGCCAGCTTGTCCGATTCGGCCCGGACCTTGGCCATCTCCAGTTCGTAGAGGCGCGATTTGAGCACCTTCATCGCCACATCGCGGTTCTGGTGCTGGGATCGCTGGTTTTGGCAGGTGACGACGATGCCGGTGGGAAGGTGGGTGATGCGGACGGCTGAATCGGTGGTATTGATGTGCTGGCCTCCCGCCCCGGTGGAGCGGTAGGTATCGACTCGCAGGTCTTTCTCTTGAATCTCGACCTGGATGTCTTCGTCGATCTCCGGGGTGACAAAGACCGAAGCGAAACTGGTCTCCCGACTCTGCCCGGAGTTGAAGGGGGACTGTCGGACGAGGCGGTGCACGCCGACTTCGCAGGTGAGAAGGCCGTAGGCGTAGTCGCCTTCGACGCGGAAGGTCGCCGACTTGATGCCGGCCTCTTCGCCGGCTTGGTAGTCGATCAGTTCCGTCTTGAGTCCACGCCGTTCCGCCCAGCGAAGGTACATCCGCAGGAGCATCCCAGCCCAGTCCTGGGCGTCCGTTCCGCCAGCCCCGGCATTGATGGCGACGATGGCATTGCGGGCGTCGTTCTCGCCGCCGAGCAGCATCTGGGTCTCGCTCTCCTCGACGTGATTCTGGAGCAGTTGCAGGCTCTCCTGCAACTCGCGGGCCGAGGAGGCGTCAACCTCTGCGAAATCGAAGAGGACTTCGATGTCGTCGACGAGACGGGCGTGCAGCTCGGCGGTCTGAATCGCCCGCTCCAGCCGTGCCCGTTGCTGAAGCGTCTTCTGGGCGTGGGCTTGGTCCTGCCAGAAGTCTGGCGCCGCCGCGCTCTCTTCGAGCCGGGTCAACTCTCCCTGCTTCGTTTCGACGTCAAAGAAACCTCCGCAGTTCAGCGACCCGTGGTTTGAGGCTCTCGAACCGGTCCCGTAATTCCTGCACCGCCATCGCGTCCAACATGTCTGTTCCACTCCTTCCAAAATGTTCAGGAAGACTCCGCCGATTCGCCGCTGCCCATTCGTTGGTCCAGGGGCGGGCGACCATACTGCTTCCGAATCATGATCGGACGCTACTCTACCACAAATCGGTGTCGGAGGGCGGGGGGGCGACGGGCAAGGTTAGCCCGCCTCCGTGTACTCGCCGAAGACGGACCGCAGGGCGTCGGAGATCTCGCCGAGCGTGGCCATGGCCTCAACGGCGGCGAGGATGGGCGGCATGAGGTTCTCGCCGGTCCGCGCGCACTCGGTGAGTCGTAACAGCGCCGTCTTGACGGCCTGGGCATTTCGCTCGGCACGCACGCGCTGGACCCGTGCCATCTGGGCCCGCTCGGCAGCGGGATCGATCCGGAGGGTCGGAATGGTCGTCCCGGCGTCATTGGTGAACCGGTTGACTCCGACGACGATCGCCTCGCCAGACTCGACCGATTTCTGGTACTGGTAGGCGGCCTGCTCGATCTCCCGCTGGACAAAGCCCGCTTCGATGGCGCTGAGCATGCCGCCGAGGGAGTCGATCCGGGCGAGGTAGTCGAGGGCCTGCCGCTCGATCTCGTCGGTCAGCGCCTCGATGGCATAGGCGCCCCCGAGGGGGTCGGCGGTCCCGCTGACGCCGGACTCGTGGGCGATCACTTGCTGCGTGCGCAGCGCGAGCCGGGCTGCCTCTTCGGTGGGGAGACCGAGCGCCTCGTCCATGGCATTGGTGTGGAGGGATTGCGTTCCGCCGAGAACTGCCGCGAGGGCCTGGAGCGTGGTGCGGACCGTGTTGACCTCCGGTTGTTGCGCCGTCAGCGTCGAGCCGGCCGTCTGCGTGTGAAAGCGCAGCATCATCGACTTGGCCTCTTTGGCCCCAAACCGCTCCTTCATCAAGCGGGCCCACATCCGGCGTGCGGCGCGAAACTTGGCGACCTCCTCGAGGAAATGGTTGTGGCTGTTGAAGAAGAAGGCGATCCGCGGCGCGAACCGATCGATCTCGAGTCCGGCGGCGAGCGCCGCCTCGACATAGGCGATCCCGTCCGCCAACGTAAAGGCGACCTCTTGGACGGCCGTCGCGCCGGCCTCCCGGATGTGGTACCCGGAGACCGAGATGGTGTTCCACTGTGGAACCTCCCTCGCGCAGTAGGCGAAGATGTCTGTAATCAGGCGCAGTGACGGTCGCGGCGGGAAGATGTAGGTGCCACGCGCGATGTACTCCTTGAGAATGTCGTTCTGGATCGTGCCGTTGAGCTGGTCGAAGGGGACTCCCTGCCGACGGGCGACGGCGAGGTAGAGCGCCAGCAGGATGCCGGCTGTCGCATTGATCGTCATCGAGGTCGAGACCTGCCCGAGAGGAATCTGATCGAAGAGCACCTCCATGTCGGCGAGGGAGTCGATCGGGACGCCGACGCGACCAACCTCACCCTCGGCGAGGGGATGGTCGCTGTCGTACCCGATCTGAGTCGGGAGGTCGAAAGCGACCGAGAGTCCGGTCGTCCCCTGGCGGAGCAAGTACTGGTAACGCCGATTCGACTCTTCGGCGGTCGAGAACCCGGCGTACTGCCGCATCGTCCACAGTCGTCCGCGGTACATATCCGGATAGATCCCCCGGGTGTAGGGCCAGACACCAGGACGCTCTCCCGCACCGCCCTCCTTTCCGGGCGAGTCCGGTGCTGAATAGAATGGCTTCATCTCGATTCCGGATGAGGTCAGATAGCTCTCGCGACGCTGGTCTCCTCTGCTTCGAGGCATGCTTGTTCGTCTCCTTCTGATCCGTGGGTGGCTGGCGCGATTGAGGGCCAGCGCGTGGCGATTGTAGCACGCCTCTCCCGGATCGACCCTCGGCCTGGTCAACGTCGGCGCTCGTTCCTTGACGTCGGTTCGTTTCAGTTTTTCGTGATCTGTGGTATGCAGTTGCCCGTAGAAATCCCATCCGCTGGTCGGCTCGCCCAAGGGGCGTACGGGGAGTCGGCCGGATCCACGATGAGTGCCACCAGGAGTACCCAGAGGAGTATTGATGACCTTCAACGCGGTTCCGATCCTGATTGTCGTCCTTTGTTTCTATGCAATCGCCTATCGCTTCTACAGCGCGTTCCTGGCGGCGAAGGTCTTGTCGCTCGACGATCGGCGGATCACCCCGGCGCACCGCTTCGAGGATGGGGCCAACTACACGCCGACCAACCGCTACGTCCTCTGGGGCCATCACTTCGCGGCGATCAGCGGACCGGGGCCACTGATCGGGCCCGTTCTCGCGGCACAGTTCGGGTTTCTTCCCGGGTTGATCTGGCTGGTGATTGGCGTGGTCATCGGTGGGGCTGTCCACGATCTGACGGTGCTCGTCGCCTCCATCCGGCATGACGGCAAGTCACTCGCCGAGATCGCGCGTCGCGAGATCGACCGGGTGACGGGAACCGTCGCAACGATCGCGATCCTGATCATCCTCATGGTCGCCCTGGCCGGGGTTGGGCTCGCCGTCGTCAATGCGCTCGCCGAGAGCCCCTGGGGACTCTTCACCATCGCCATGACGATTCCGATCGCACTCTTCATGGGACTCTTCATGTTCCGTTGGCAAGGAGGCTCACACCGGGCGATCAAGCAGGGGACGGTCATCGGCGTCGTGCTGCTGGTCCTTGCCGTCGTCTATGGAGAGGCGGTCCAGAACTCCGCGTATGGGTCCTATTTCCGCTTCGAGAAGAACGGGATTACGCTGATGGTCGCCGTCTACGGCTTCATCGCCTCGGTGCTTCCCGTCTGGCTGCTGCTGGCCCCGCGTGACTACCTCAGCGCCTACATGAAGCTCGGCTCGATCGTCTTTCTGGCGATCGGGATCTTCTGGGTCATGCCGACCTTGCGCATGCCGGCGGTGACGCCGTTCGTCGGTGGCGGCGGGCCGATCATCCCCGGAAAGGTCTTTCCGTTCGTCTTCATCACCATTGCTTGCGGAGCGATCTCCGGCTTCCACGCCCTCGTCTCCTCGGGAACGACGCCGAAGATGATCGACAAGGAGTCGCACGCCCGCTCGATCGGCTACGGCGCCATGCTCTGTGAGTCGATCGTCGGGGTCATGGCGCTGATTGCCGCTGCCTCGATGTTCCCCCACGACTACTTCCAGATCAACGTTCCGGTCGAGGCCTTCGCCAAGATCGACGCCTCGCTCCGCTCGATGGGCTTCACGGAGTCCAATCTCGCCGAGCTGACCACGGCGGTCGGAGAGGAACGGTTGGCGGGACGGACCGGCGGAGCGGTCAGCCTGGCGGTGGGAATGGCGCAGATCTTCTCCTCCATCGGGGGAATGGAGGGGTTGATGAGCTACTGGTACCATTTCGCGATCATGTTTGAGGCCCTCTTCATCCTGACGACGGTCGATGCCGGGACACGGGTCGCCCGCTTCATGATGCAGGAGACGCTCGGCCTCGCTCATCCCCGCTTCGCCAAGACCGACTGGATGCCGGGAGTGATCCTGGCGAGTCTCCTCGCCGTCGTCCCCTGGACCTACCTTATCTGGACCGGATCGATCGCGACGATCTGGCCCCTCTTCGGGATGGCCAATCAGATGCTCGCCTGCGTTGCCCTCTGCGTCGTCACCACTTGGCTGATCAATCAGGGCCGGCGCCGGTACATCTGGGTCACGCTGCTCCCCCTCAGCTTCCTGACAGTCATCGAACTGACGGCCGGGTACCAGAACATTCGCGACAACTACCTGCCACAACAACTCTACCTCAACACGGCCATCACCTTCTGCCTGATGGCCGGGCTACTCGTTGTTCTTGGCGGATCGCTGCGGAAGTGGAGACACCGCTGGACCGGAGTGCCCCTCTCGACAGGCTGAGGACGCTGCTTAAAATTGGACAGTGGCAGCCCGGAAGGCGGCGACCGCCTGCTCGTACTCTGCCTGGATCTCGATCAGTTTGATGCGGGCTTCGGCCGTCGCCCGTTCCCGCTGATTGACCAGGAAGAGCGTGCTGTCGCCGAGGGCAAAGCGGACGCGCTCGCCCTCCTCAAGCTGGACCGCCAAGTCGACCTCCGCCTGGGCGCGGACGAAGCGACCTGCCGTGGTGTTGATTGCCGAGAGGGCGTCGAGCACCTCGGTGGTGATGCGCTGCCGCTCGTTGGCCAAGTCGAGCGAGAGCTTCTGCAGCTTGAGCAGGGCCTGGGCGATCTGTCCATCGGCGGTGCGTTGGCGAAGGTTGAGGCTGAAACTGGCTCCCGCCTTGACGGTCGTTCCAATCGCCCCCAACCCCGTATCCCGCCCGGGACTGAAGACGAGATCGAGCAGCGGCAGTCGCTGGTTGCGTGCCAGCTCGAGGTCGACCTCCGTCAGGTTGGCATTGATCGCCAGTGCCCGCAGTTCCGGACGCCGATCGAACGCCAGCCGCTGGCCAGCCTGACTGGCCTGTTCGCTGTATTCGGCGGGAGAGACGGTGCCGGCCGGCACATTTTCCGGGCGCGGAATGGGTGCTGGCAGGCCATTGGGTGACCAAAGGAAGAGCGAGAGCTTGAAGGCCGCCTTCTGCAGATCGCGGTCGGCCTTGATCCGGCCCCCTTCGCGCCGCTGGACTTCGAGATCCGCTTCGACAGCGTCGATCGTCGGGAGGTCTCCCGCTTGGACCCGGTCCCGGACCGCTCCGGCACGGAACTGCGCGATCCCCAGCAGGTCGATCGCGACATCATATTTGCGCTTGGCGGCGACCCACTCCCAGTAGGCATCCGAGGCCTTGAGCAGCAGCTCCAGCCGGGTCACCTCAAACTCTGTCTGGGCGAGCGGCTCTCCGAGCAGCGCCTGCCGTTCGGCAGCCGCCTTCTCGTTGATCCGGAATCCACGCAAGAGCGGCATCTTCATGCTCAGAAAGTACTCTCCCCCGTCCCCTGTGGGAGAGAGTGGACTCTTGACCTTGCCCAGGTTATAGCGTGCTCCGCCGCCGACTTTGAGGCCGCTTCGCGTCAAAAATTCGATCCCGACATCCCCGATTCGTGCCGTGGCGGGCTTTCCCCGCAGCGTCTTGGGGTCGAAGTCCGTGTTGAACCGCAGGTAGTCGTAGCCGGCAAAGACGGCCGGGTCGAACGCACCCTGCTTCTCGATGCGTTTGGCCGTCGCGATTTGGCGATTGATGTCGGCTCCCCGCAGCTTGGGGTGGTACAACTCGACAATGCGAATCAGTTCGGGGAGCGAGAGTTCCCGGGGTAGCGGAGGCGCGTCCTGCGCGGACTCGCCCACGGTGCCGCCCACGGTGCCCCCCATCGTGCTGGTCGTCTCACCGAGTCCACCGGCATAGGGGAGATCCGGATAGCCCAGCCGCAGCCGCAGTGCAGCCCGCACCGATTGGACCAGTGATTCCGAAGCGGGCGGCACGGTCTGACTTTCCGTCGTGGACCTCCCTGCATCGGGGAGCCCCGTCGGGTCCTGACCGAAGGCAACTGGAGCGAAGAGTCCGATTCCCACCGACAGGAAAAGACCCACCAGAATGTGTTGAAGAATTCCCCGATTCATCTACTTGTCACTCTTCTCGTCGGAGTCCTTCTTCTGCTTCTCCCGACTGCTGTTGAATTCGACTTTGGGCTTCTCGCCGATTGGACCCCGGCTGACCGTCGGTGGGAAGGCGTTGAATTGACGCCACAACTCGAACCCCACCGAGACGACATCGAGCATGACCCACCCATTGACCTCCGCACCCGGTCGAAGCAGATCGAGCTCCGGCCACGGCTCCTCTTTCTTGGCGGCAATCGCTTCTTCATCTGGGCTGACGATGATGCGAAACCGGTTCACCCCGTCATCGACCGCATCGATGACCTTGACCTTCCCGGCGAAAGTTCCAACCGCGATCGAGGGCCACCCGACGAACTGGATCGCCGGCCATCCGGCAAAGTTGAGCCGTACCTGTCGTCCGACAGAGACAAGGGGCGCGTCATAGTCCGAAAGGTAGAGTTCGACGGCTTGGTCGCTCGTTTGGGGGGCGAGCACGGCCAGCTCGTCTCCGGCCTTGACCGTCTCTCCTGGACCGACCCGTGTCACCCGCACCAGCTTGCCGTCCTGCGGCGCACGGATCAAGCGCTGTTCCGTCCGGCGACGGACATTGCCGAGGTCAATCTCCAACTTCTGCAGATCGCTGCGCGTCTTGGCAATGGTCTCCCGGACCGAGGCGACAGAGGCCCGGAGCGCGTTGACCTGCGCCGAGGTGTCGTTGCCGACCCGGTCGCGGTCGAGTCGGGCGACCTCCAAGTCCTTCCGCGCGACTTCCAGGGAGGCGAGGGTACTCTCCAACCGGGTCTTGGCGGTGATGATATCCAGCTCGGCCAATTCGAGATCCCGCTTCGAGCGAAGCCCCTTGCCAAAGAGTTCCTCCAGCCGCTTGAGGTTGAGTTCGCTGGTGACCACTCCCTGTCTCGCCTGCGTTGCGGTCTGCTCAGCAACGAGCAGGCGATCCTGTGCTTGCCGCCAGCGCTGCTCCGCCGCAGGCATCGCCAGGTTCCGCGAACTGTCGACATCTCCTAACTGGGCCGTCAACGCCTTCTCCCGGGCCATTGCCTCGCTCAGTCCTGTTTGCAGGAACTGGCGCTGCTCTTCCAATCTCTCTGCCTGATCGTTGATCAGAAACTTCGAATCGATATCCTCGATCTCCGCAATCACCTCACCGGTCCGGATCTCTTGCCCTTCGACGGCGTTCCAGCGGATCAGCCGACCGGGAATCTGCGCCTCGATGCTCTGCGGGCGATCCATCGGCGAGAAGACGATCACCCGGCCATACCCGGTGACCGATTGCTGCCACGGAACATAGATCAGACTGAGAACCAGAATGAGAAGCAAGAGCAGGATCGCGAAGGCCACCGGGCGCAGCGCGTGCGGCGTCTCCATCAGCTTGAGGGAGCTGATTCCCGGCTCTTGGTTCATCCTCATGGTTTCCTGCATGCGCATCGCTCGGGTCCCTTCCTCTCTTCTCTTCTTTTCTCTTCTTCAATCGATTCTACCGAGACCTACCGCTGTCCACTCGCCAGAGTCGGGAAGAGCTTGCGCAGCTCCCCGTCCGGCTTGGCGGTCAACTCCGACAGCGATCCTGATTCAAAGATGTACCCCTTGGCGAGGACGTGAATCTTGTTGGTTCGCGCAACGATCTCCGGATCGTGGGAGATGTCGAGGATGGTCCACTTATATTTGGGATTGAACAGCTCATTGAGGATCGACAGCTTGTCGTTCTCATCGACACCGGTGAATCCCTCGTCCAGAATCAGCAGTTGCGGGCGGCTGATGACGGCGCGGGCGATCAGCAGTCGTTGCAATTGGCCACGGGAGAGGTTCCTTCCTTCGGTGACCACTTTGGTCTGGAGCCCCTTCGGCATCCGCGCGACCTCTTCGGTCAGGTGGGCCAAGTCGAGAGCCCATTGCAGGTCCTCGTGCGCGATCTCCTTGCGGCCCATGAGGATGTTCTCCTCGATCGTTCCCGCAAAGATCTCGTTGGTGCTGCTGACCAGGCTGACGACACGTCGCAGGCTCGACAGGCGCACGTCGCGGATGTCCATGCCATTGATCTGCACCAGTCCGTGGGTCGGCTCATGCAGCCCGCACATCATCATCGCCAGCGTCGATTTGCCGACGCCACTCTTCCCGACCAGGCTGACGTGCTCTCCGGGTTGGATGCTCAAATCGAGATCGGAGAGGATCTCGTGGCGCCCGTCATACGAAAACCGGACTTTGCGGCACTCGACCCGGGAGCCCTCCCGGCTGGCGGGCAGGTCCCATCCCTTGGTCCGCTCGGCGGGCATGTCCGTCAAGTGGCCCACCTTGTATAGTCCTGTCAGCAGGTCATACAGGTTCTCCATCAGGCGGATCAGCTTCTCCAACCCTTCAAGGGCACCGACGACGACGATCTCAGAGGCAACGACCTGACCGAGTGTCAGTTGCCGATTGATCACCAGCCACCCCCCAATCGCCAGCACACCGGCACTCGCAATCGCCTGGAAGAGGTAGATGCCCATCGCTTGCCGGAAGAGAACCCGGAAATGCAGGCGTCGGGCTTCAACATAGAGGGCGATCAACCGGTCGGCCTTGAAGAGGGAGAAGTTGCTCGCCGAGTTCATCTTGAAACTGACGTGGCAGCGTGCCAACTCTTCCAGCCAATCGGCGACTTCGTACTTCCGCGTCGACTCCTGGATGCTCGATTTGAGGCCACCCACGCCCAGCACCCAGACGACAAAGATGATGAAGATCATCAAGAAGAGGGCGAAGGCGAGCAGGTAGGGGCTGTAGAACGCCATCAGTACCAGGGCGATGATCACCTGCAGGGCCGCGCCCGGTCCGTCGAAGAGGATCTTCGACATCGCCTTCTGGATCGTCAGCACATCGAAGAAGCGGTTGACCAGCTGCGGAGAGAACTCCCGCACGATGCTGTCATACTCGACCTGCGGCAGGTGATCCGAGAGGTGGAGCGAGACCCGCGCAAAGATGCGCTGTTGCAGCTTTTCTAAGATGACCAGTTTGAAGAGACGGAGGATTCCCGCGAAGAGGAGGGCCCCAAGGACGCCGATCGTCAAAACGATCAGCGGTTGGATCAAGACGCCAGCCGCGATCGTGTTGACCAAGGCTTGAGCAGCCAAGGGCACTGCCAAGGTCAGGAGGCCGATCAGGATCGTGTAGATGATGATGACCCAGTAATCGATCCGGTCGAGTTGAATCAGCCGGCCTAGCCGCTGGTAAGGGGTGGGATGATCTCCGTGCGCATCCCCGTGAGAATGGTCGCCGTGATGTTGTTCCGACACGTCTCGGTCTCGCCTCCTCTTCTTCTCCCGCGAGCGCTTCTCACCTGGCTTCTCGGCCGATGTCACAGCGGCTCTTTCCCGGTGGCGGGGCTACTCATTCTGCAACGCTCAATCGCAACCGACAGTGGCATGCAGGTTGTATGCCACACTCGACACCTCCCCGTCAGACCGCTGCTCCATCCGCCCGCGAGGTCTTTCGCTGAGGCGGCTGGGTGGGGGGAACCACTCGGCCTTCTCCCCAGCCTTCATCTTCTTCCTTTCCACCTATCCACCTATCCACCTATCCACCTATCCACCTATCCACCTATCCACCTATCCAAGGGCCGATCCCCCTGTAGGAGCAGGAGGGCTGGGGGGAAGAAGGGGATTTTTCCCCAGACGAGGCCTGCCTCCGGGCGACATATTGGCCGCTGTCGAGGGGTTGGAGGCTTGGCTTGTCCCAACCGCTGATCGAAGATGAGACATTTTTCCTCATTTTGAGCTGGGCAATTTGTCTCACTCTCCCTCTTCCCCCGGAGAGGGGGGCCACGCCGGGGACGTACCCAAAAAAAAGGAGTATAGTCGCTTTCTGGGCATATGTCTTGCGTTCTTCTCTGGGGCAGAGAGGCACACTCGGGGGAGAAGGCTGAATCTTGGAATGGAGGAAGAAGATGGGGGCAGGAAGGCTGGCAGTCGTCGGAGGGCGGGTGATTACGCCGTGGGGGGAGATCGACCGTGGGATCGTGCTGTGTGAGGAAGGTCGAGTCGTCTACGTGGGGAGAATCGGGGATGGAGCAGATCCGGAGCCAGACTCCCTGATTCTCGACGCAACAGGCCAGATCGTCATGCCGGGCTTCATCGATACCCATTTTCACGGCAGTGGTGGGGATGACGTCATGGCGGACGGGGCGGAGGGGCTCCACCGGATCTCGCAGAATCTGCTACGGTTTGGAACGACCGGGTATCTGGTGACCACGGTCGCGGCTCGCCGGGAGGATCTGCTGCGCGCGATCGAGGCGACCCTTGCCGCCGAGTCCTTGCCCCACTCGGCCGCCGACTCGGCTGCGGCCGGAGCGGCGATTCTGGGGCTGCATCTCGAAGGTCCCTACCTCAATGTGCGCTTCAAGGGGGCGCAGCCCGAATGGGGCATCCGCGATCCGGACCCGGAGGAGGCGAGGGAACTTCTCTTGGCGGCGGGAGGCCGGGTCAAGGTCATGACTCTCGCGCCGGAGCTGCCGGGAGGGATGGAGCTGATCCGTATGCTGGTTGAGGCGGGGGTGGCCCCCTCGCTCGGCCACTCGATGGCCAGTTATGAGACGGCACTGGCGGCGATCGAGGCGGGTGCCACCCGTGCGACCCATCTCTACAACGCCATGTCGGGGCTCCACCACCGCACTCCTGGGCTCGCCGCCGCCTGCCTCCTCGAGCCGGGCATTCAGGCTGAGCTGATCTGTGACGGCGTTCACGTCCACCCACGGATGGCCCAGCTCGCTTGGCAGTCGAAGGGGCGCGATGGGCTGACCCTCATCACCGACGCGACCGCTGCCCAAGGGAAGGGCGACGGGACCTATCAGCTCGGCGATTTCCAGATCGAGGTCCGCGGGCCCCTCTGCACGCTCCCGGATGGGGTGACGATTGCTGGGTCGGTTCTGACGATGAACCACGCTGTCGGCAACGCCGTCGCCTTCACCGGCATGTCCCTCTCCGACGCCGCTTTTGTCGCCTCGACCAATCCGGCACGCCTCTGCGGCGTCGCCGATCGCAAGGGCTCGATCGAGGTCGGCAAGGACGCCGACTTCGCCATTCTCGACGCAGACCTTTCAATTTCACGGACCATCCTCGGTGGGAGACTCGTCTATGTCGCGCCGTGATTGGGCAGACACGTCTGCTGGAGGATTCGGATCCTCCAGCGGCGGAATTTCTCAGAAAAAGAACAGATCAAGGAGGAACCAGAATGAAACGCAATCGAACGACGCTGGGAGTCAGCCTCGCGCTGCTGCTCTGCCTGCTCGTCGGGCTGACCGGTGAGGGCTACGCGCAGAAGAAGGACGCGATCAAGCAGGCACAGAAGGCCTCCGATGTCTTCAAGGAGATCATGGCGACCACTGACAACTCGATTCCCCTTGGGGTCCTTGACAAGGCCGTCTGCGTCGCGGTCTTTCCCGATGTCATCAAAGGGGGCTTCATCATTGGAGGTCGCGGGGGGCGCGGGGTCGCCAGTTGCCGTGCCAAGGGGGGCTGGAGTGCCCCGGCCTATTTTGAACTGGCCGGAGGGAGCGTGGGCCTGCAGATCGGTGCGCAATCGACCGACTTCGTCCTGCTCTTCGTCTCCTCCGATGGAATGAAGAGCCTGCTCAAGAGCAAATTTGAGATGGGCGGGGACGCCTCTGTCGCGGCGGGCCCGGTCGGGCGCCAAGTCGGGGCCGGTACGGACCTGCGGCTTGATGCCCAGATCCTCTCCTACTCCCGCAGCAAAGGGCTCTTTGCCGGGTTGGAGCTGAAGGGAACGGTCATCCGGCAGGAGACGAAGAACAACGAGGCTGTCTACGGCGAAGGGGTCAAGGCCGAGGCGATCCTCAAGGGAGATCTCGCCAGCCCGGCCGACGTCAAGATCTTTCCGACCACCCTCGAGCGCTACTCGAAGCGGCGCCGTTAGCCGCTAGAAGAGGCGGCGGGAGAGGTTGAATCCGATGGTCAGCCCACGGAGGCTGTCATCGACAAAGTAGAGGCCCCGGGTCTGCGACCGTTGCGAGAGGGTCGTCCCGGGGCCATTGCTGAAGGTGAGGGTGAAGGCGTGACGCCGCGAGGCGCTGGCCTTCTGGATGCCGAAGCCGTAGACAGGCCGGCGGATTCCCTGGCCGATCTCGCGGTAGCGGGCGGCCTCGGTCAGCCGGTAGTTGGCCTCGCCGAGCAGGGCAACGCTCGGGCGGACGTTGACGGCGAGGCCAGCCCCAAGGGCGAAGGCGGTCGTCCCGGGCGTCTCGCTGGTCAGGTCGGCAATGAAGGGCCGGTCGCCAAAGGAGAGCGTCGGAACGACGTAGAGCTGGGCGTGGCGGGTCAGGCTCCGCGCGACGGTCGCTTCGAGGCTGGTGGTGTACTGCCGCCGCAGGTTGTCGCGCCCCTCGACGCCAAACCGGACCATGGTCGAGAGCGCGTCGCCGCGCTGCTCGCTGAAGAGGCTCGCGCCGACCGTCAGTTGGATCGGTCGACCGAGGTCACCCGGGGAGCGGTAGGCACCGAGCTGGATCCGATCCGTCAAGCCGTAGACAAATCCGAACGACGGGAGCGCCAGGGCGTCAAGCCCGAAGAGCCCTTCGACATTGGTCGGTCTCCCGAATGGGAAGCGGTGCGTGAAGTCTGTCCAGAGGGATCCCTTCGGAACCGGAATCGCCGTCGGGAGGTTGACGAGCCTGAGATCGGCGGCCCGGTAGACGGAGTCGGACTGGGCCACCGACTGGGTTGGAACCGGAGCGGCCTTGGCCACCTCCTGGGTAGCAGGGGGAGGGGCGGGCGCCTCCAGCTCGCGCACGGTCTTGGTTCGGGTATTGATCGCGTATTCGCGCCCGTCGATGGTGACGATCGCCTCGGCATCCCCTTCGAGAAAGCGGACGGGCGGTACCGTCGCCTGTTGAAACAGGGTGGGGAACTCCCGACGGAGGGCCGGCGTGATGGTGTGGCCGGCGGCGGCGAAGGCGTGGCCGAAGGGGTTCCGCTCGCCTCCCCCGCTTGGATCGACGTGGCAGACCGCGCACTGCGTGCGCAGTTCTGGCCGCGAGAGCGGATCGGTGGCGAAGATCTTCAGGTAGTCCGGGAGGGCCCGCGCCGGTTGGCCGATCGCGAAGCCACCCACGACCAGGAAGAGGAGACCGAGTCGTCGTCGCCATTGCCGCGGCAGCGCTGCCTGATTGGATCGCATAAGGGGAACCTCTCGTCTTGATCGATTGGGGGGTGGCCCCACCAGCCCGAGGTGGGGGGAACGTCTCGACTAGCGCCCCTGAAAGTTCGGTTTTCGCTTTTCGAGGAAGGCGCGGACGCCCTCGTCCTTGTCCTCACTGGAGAAGCAGAGGGCGAAGAGGTCGATCTCCTGGTCGAGCCCCTCGCGGAGGGTGGTGCGGGCAGCGCCCTTGACCGCGGCCTTGGCCATGGCGAGGGCGACCGGGCTCTTCTCCGCGATCCGCTGGGCGAGGTCGAGCGTCCGCTCGAGAAGCTGATCGGCGGGATGGACCTCGTTGACCAGCCCGATCCGGTAGGCCTCTTCGGCGCCGATCATCTCCCCGGTGAGGATCATCTGCATCGCCCTCCCCTCGCCGACGAGGCGGGTCAGCCGCTGTGTTCCTCCTCCGCCGGGGATGATGCCGAGGTTGATCTCCGGCTGACCGAAGCGCGCCTTCTCGCTGGCGATGCGCAGGTCGCAGGAGAGGGCCAGCTCGCAGCCGCCGCCGAGGCAGAACCCGTTGATCATGGCGATGAGCGGCTTCGAGAACTCCTCGGCACTGCTGAAGATGTTGCGGGTCTTCATGACTTCGCGTTGCTGCACCGCCGTGCGCCCCTCGAACTCGGTGATGTCAGCACCGGCGACGAAGGCCTTCTCGCCCGCCCCGGTGAGGATGACGACGCGAATCTGATCATCCCGCTGGAGCTGATCGAGGGCCGCGGTCAGTTCCAGGCGCGTCGCCATGTTGAGGGCGTTCAGTTTGTCTGGACGATTGATGGTCAGGATGGCGATACGATCTCGCTTCTCGAGCAGCACATTGGCGGTCATCAGCGTCTCTCCTCGTTTGGTGTCGTCGATCCCGTTCGCTTGCCGGCAGTCAGACGGGGCGTTCCCCGACCGCCTCCCCCCGATTATCCTTGGCCGGGGCGGAGATGTCGAGTCGGTTACCAAGGACGGGAAAGGGTAGGGGACCGGGGCATCGATTGCTCCCATCTCCCGGATACGATATTTTTTCTGATCGGGTTGGGAGAGCGCCCTGCCCGATCGACCGGATGGGGCTGACAGCCAAGAGAGCGAAGAGCGATACCAACCACACAAATCAGGGGAAGGGCAGTCATGACCGAGACAACGAACGAGAAGGCAGCAGTGGAGATGAGCCGGACGACCTTTGGCGGAGCCGCACGGACGGTTCCCGCGTTGGTAGTCCGTCCGGCAGGGAAGACATCAGGACCAGCCTTGATCCTGGTTCACGAGTGGTGGGGGCTCAACCCGCACATTGAGGATATCGCCCGGCGTTATGCCGCCGAGGGTTACCTCGTGATTGCCCCGGATCTCTATGATGGTGTCGTCACCGCCGATCCCGAAGAGGCCGCCCGGTTGATGAGCGCGCTCCAGGTCGAGGACGGCGTCGCCCGGCTCCAGATCGTCCTCGCCGAGTTGCGGACCTGGCCCGACGTGACGGCGGTCGGCGTCACCGGGTTCTGCATGGGCGGCACCTATGCGCTGCGCCTCGCCTGTCAAGCCAAGGTCGACGCCTCGGCCCCCTTCTATGGCGACCTGCCGGAGCAGACCTCCCTCCTCGCCCAGCTCGAATGCCCGCTCCTCTTCATCGGCGGCGAGAAGGACGCCTGGATCACCACCGCCAAGATGGCCCAGCTCTCGACGGCGCTCCGGGAGTATGGGCGCGATGGCGAGGTCAAGGTCTATGCCGGTGCCTCGCACGCCTTCTTCAACGACACCCGCCCCGATGTCTACAGCCCCTCCGACGCGGCCGATGCTTGGCAGACGGTCCTGGCATTTCTCGGACGTCATCTGAGAGGGGGCGCCCGTTGATCGAGCGGCCAGGACTCAATCAGACGACCCTCACCGCTGGCCAAGTGGCCGTCATCACCGGGGCGTCGGTCGGCATTGGCCGAGCGACGGCGCTGGCCCTTGCTGCACGCGGTCTGCGGCTGGCCCTTCTCGCCCGTCGGCCGGAACCCCTCGCCGAGGTCGCGGCACTGGCCAGAGAGGCAGGTGCACCCGAAGTGTTGGTGTGTCCCTGCGATGTGCGGGAAGAGTCTTCTGTCCAGGAGGCCGTCGCCGCGACCGCCCAGCGCTTTGGCCGCATCGACATCCTCCTCAACAACGCCGGCTTGAGCCTCAACGGCGAGGTCGACGGCTACGCGATGTCCGACTGGCGGACGGTGCTCGACACCAACCTGACGGGCACCTTCCTCCTCTGCCGCGAGGTCCTGCCCTGGATGAAGGCCCAGCGGAGCGGCCAGATCCTCAACGTCTCGTCCGGCGCTGGACGGACAGGGATTCGCGGCATGGGGGCCTACTGTGCCTCGAAGTTCGGTGTGATCGGGTTGACGGAAGCGCTCGGCCACGAGGTCCGCGCCTTCCAGATTCGCGTCGCCGTCTTGCTGCCCGGATCGGTGGCAACAGACTTCTTCCGCGTCGCCAATCGCCAGCCGCTCACGGAAGCTGCCCAAGAGCCAGAAGAGATCGGCTACGCCATGCTGCCGCAGGAGGTCGCCTCGGTGATCGTCGCCATGCTCGGCCAACCGGACCAAGCCTGGATGAGCGAGGTCGTCCTCCGTCCACTCAACCTGGAGCTGCGGCGCTCCCGTTCTTGAACGGGATCTCGATCAAGTCAGCAGCAGCGGCAGAAGAAGAAGAGGTATGACTACGAGCGGAACTGAAAGCGAGAATCGATCGTCGAACGAGCTCTTCTGTCGGCAGTGCGGCATCACGCTCCGACCGTTCATGAAGCTCTGTCCGCGTTGTGGGACGCGTCGGAGGGCGACGGCCAAGCTGGTTCTGCCCGAGCTCGAGCCGAGCCCACCCGAGCGGACGACTGGTTCTCTCCTCCTCCCCGAGGTGCCGGCCAGCCGCTCGCCGTCGGCCGACCTCCCCGTCCCGCGCCCCCTCTTCACCCCGGATGAGGAGCGCCGCTTCCCCCGCTTTACCTCGGCCCAGTGGACGCTCCTCGTCCTGGGCCTCTTGTTGCTCCTCGTTGGGCTGGTCATTGCCTGGTTGCTCTGGCGTCAACAGCAGCTCGATGAACGTCGGCTCTCTCTCGCCCAGGCGGCCGAGGTGGCCGAGGTTGAAGGGCAGCGGAGTGCGCCGACTCCCCCTCCTCCGATCCTCTCTCCCGCTTCCGCGAACCCAGCGGCACCGGCTGGCGAAGCCTCTTTGGATGAGGCCGTCGTCGCGACGCTCCGGGCCTACAACCCATTTGGCTACACGCGCTACCGGGTTGGCGTGCGCGATGGCGTGGTCACCTTGGAGGGGGTCGCCGAGCATCTTCCCGAGCGGGCAGGGGCCGAGAATGTTGTGCGGCTGGTCAGCGGCGTCAAAGCGGTCGTCAACCGGCTGCGCGTGCGCTCAGAGGAGCCGAGCGAGCCCCTCTTGCGGTTCGACCGGGCGGAGGCGGCGCTCCTCGAGGAGGCCGCCCGGCAGCAGCGCGCCCAGACAGCCGTGGAAACGGCCTCCCCCAATCCTCTCAATCCGCAGGTCAATCCGCAGGCGGCAGCCCCGCCGGCCGTCCCCGCGGATCCTCCAACGTTCGAGCGCGAGACGGAGCGCTTGCGTCGCGAGCTGTTTCTCGCCCGCGAGCGTGCGCAGGAGACAGCCCGCCGTCAACAGGCGGAAGATCGCCCCCAGCCGGTTGCGGCGAGCCCCTCCCCTGAAGGTGCAGCGGCCGAACCGGTCCCTCGCCAAGCGCTGCTCCGCGAGCGGCCGGGAGTTGCTCCGCCACCGGTGCTCGCCTCGGGCACCGTCGCCTGGAGCGGGCTGGTCGACGGCGCCGACGAAGTTCTCTTCACCGGCGCTGCCGCGACCGTCCGTCATCTCGCCGGATCTCCGGCGCGGGAGGTGCGGTCCTCGTTCAGTGCGCCCCTTCCCCTCGAGCCGGTCGCCGTGCGCCTCCTTGCAACAGATGGGCGCGGACCGATCACGATCGTCCAGCAGCCGGCAGCGGAGAACGGCTTTACGACGATCGTCCGAGTCGACGACCGACAGCGTGGCGGCACCGGTCGCTACCAATTCACCCTTCGCTGGTCTCGTGAGGCACGCTGAATGAACCAACCCAGCCGACCACTCCAGACGCGTCCCCAGGCTCGTGCAAGGATCGGTCTCCACACGGGCATCGGCGGCGGGCTCGACCGCTCGATCCAACGTGCCGCTGAGAAGGGCTGCCAGACGTGGCAGATCTTCTCCCGCAATCCGAGGGGCTGGACCGCGCGCCCCCTCGACGCCGCCGAAGTGGCCCGCTTTCGCGAGGAACGCGACGCGGCCCAGCTCGATCCCTGCGTCGTCCATTCGTGCTACCTCATCAACCTCGCCGCGACTGCCGAAGAGACCCGTGCCAAGTCGATCACCGCCTTTCGCGATGAGCTCGAGCGCTGCCTCCTCATCGGTGCCGACTACCTGGTCGTCCACCCGGGGAGCGCCCGGGGGGCCAGCCCCGAAGCGGCGATCACCACCTGCGCCAGCGCCCTCCACGCCGCTGCCCGGGGGCTCGAGGACCAGCTCCACGCCGCCCCTCTGACCATCCTCCTCGAGAACACCGCCGGGCAGGGCGAGCAGATTGGACGCACCTTCGAGCAGATGCGGGATCTCCTCGCCCTCTGCCCGTCCCTTCCGATGGGAATGTGCCTCGACACGGCCCATTCCTTCGCCGCTGGCTACGATTGGCGCGACGCTGAGGCGGCGGAGCAGGCGTTGGCACGACTGGACGAGACGGTCGGCTTCTCCCGCGTTCACGTCGTTCACTTCAACGACTCGCGGGCGGCCTTCCGGTCCTTTGTCGATCGCCACTGGCACCTCGGCGAGGGCGAGATCGGCTTGGACGGATTGGCCCGCGTCATTGGCCACCCGTCCCTCTCCCACCTCCCCTTCATCCTTGAGACCCCGCAGGACAACCCCGGAGACGACCTCCGCAACCTTGAAGCCGCGCGCGCCCTCTCCCTCCGCCAGGGCTGACTCGGGGCGACCAGGAGGGGAGGCCCGTCAGCCACCTTGAACGCCGCACTCCCTGCTTCCTGGGGCTTGGAATGGGATCTGTCTTCCTGGATAATCCCGCTGTCTGATTTGCGGCGAGGGGCGGCGTCCGGGAATGAGGCCGGTCGCCATCGGCTGGTCTGTCTCCCAAATCCCATCCGCCCCGGCTTCCGCGGGGATAATTGCTTTGCACACATCGCACCAAATGAATTCTTATCACCTCCGTCCTGAGAGTATTTGATGGCCATCTACTACATCGAGACAACCATCCCCAGCTTTTATCACGAAATTCGATCAGAGCCAGTCATGATTGCGAGGAGGGAATGGACACGCAAGTGGCTCGATACAGCGCTCAAAACCGAACGCATCGTGAGCAGCAACGCGGTCTTGTTAGAGCTCGCGAGTGGCGACTTCCCTGGTCGAGAAGAAGCGATACAACTCCTCGACGACTTGGAGCTGTTGTCGATCGGCCCTGAGGTAGCCGAAATCGTTGATGCCTACATCAAACACAAACTGATGCCTAAAGATCCGGTTGGCGATGCCCTCCATTTGGCTCTTGCGTCCTACCATCGTTGTGATTTCCTCGTCACGTGGAATTGTCAACATTTAGCGAATGCGAAAAAATTTGGTCACATTCGACGCCTCAATGGTATCCTCGGCTTGTATGTACCTGAGTTAGTTACGCCGATGGAGCTTCTCGGAGAAAATTGGAACTCATGACAACCCCACCGATCCTCCTTGAGATTCGCCGTGTCCGACACGAAATGTCGGCAGAGATCAACCACGATCCAGTCCGTCTCGTCGAGTATTTCGCCGCCCTGGAGAAGCAGAACGCATTTCGTGTCGTAAACCTGGCAGATCAAGGACCCAAGGGACGAAAAAAGGATCCCACCGAAACTGATGCTAGTCCGCCATCTGATGGAAATGTTGTCTCCTCGGTTTGGTGAATCCAGCAGGAAGCGGATGGCTATCCCCGAGCCCCGCTCGCGCCGGCTTCGAGGGTAGATCCACCCAGCCCTCTCCCTCCGCCAGGGCTGACTCGGGGCGACCAGGATGAGGCGAAAGGCTCCCCCCATTGTGGGCCCGGTTGTTTTTTCTCACGCGAAGGCGCGAAGCCGCTAAGGTTTTCGGGGAGAAGAAAAAACCAGAACCCCTCTTTCAAT
>JBMOHS010000030.1:0-28048 GCA_049317725.1 Blastocatellia bacterium | reverse complement strand
TGGCTGCGGCTGAATGCCGTCTGGTCGTTGCCATACTCCTCCCGGATCCGGGAGACGCAGCGCTCGATCGTCGCCGTCTTGTTGATCAGAAGGTCATCGGCCATGGACGCTGCCCCGTTGCATGATGTCGCCAATCAGACCGGCGCGGGCCTCGTCGAGAGTGGTCTTCTGATTGAGAACCATCGCTTCGTAGAGATCCGCCCGGAAGTCCCGGTGCCACCAGCGCTCGCCGGTGGTGAGGATCTGGTACTGCATGACCGTCGAGGCGCTCCGGAAATCGACGAGATCGACGTCGCAGCCAACGACTTCGGCCAGCTCCCCAGCCAGATGGAAGAGGGAGAGCGGGTCGACTTGTCCATCGACGAGGATCGCCAAGTCAAGGTCGCTTTCCGCCGTCGCCCCTCCTGTCACCCGGCTGCCAAAGGCATAGAGCGCCAGTAGCGCGGGGAAGCGGTGCTGGAGCAGGTAAAGCAGGGCAGCCTTGTCGTCACGTCCACTTCGGGGCGCCGCGCGATCCCCCGGGGTGACTTCCTCTCTTTTGCTCTCCTTCATCGGTGGAGCCCCTCTCGCCATTGCCGCTCACCTGCGTGCCGCCGCATTGCCCCCCAGACCAAATCGACAATTGCCCTGCCAACGCTGTGATAGGGAGCCGACCGCCACAGTCCTGCCGCACCCAGGAACGAATTCGATCCCACGGGACTCTAATGGAAATGGCAGCTATTGCCGGCGTTAATGAACTTAAAGAGGGTCAATCTTCTTCTCGGTGATCTCTCTGCGGTGCAAGGATGTCTTTCGTTCAGACGTTGGACGATTGTTGACGCTGTTCAATTCCCAATCTTCTTCTTGGTCTTCTCCGTGCCTCCGTGTGAGCCTCTTTCCCCGCCCCAGCGTGGGCCCAGTTGTTTTTTCTCACACGAAGACACGAAGCCGCTAAGGTTTTGGGTTGGAGAAATCTTCATCCTCCATCTCTTCTTCGTGTCTCGATGGTGCAATCATCTCTTCCTCTCCAGGAGTAGTTCCCCCACACGAACCCCGGATGTCCCTCTCCGCGCCAAGCCAGGTGACGGTCAGGAGGTGGGAAGGGGCAACTGGTGAACGCGGAGGAAGCTGAGTTTGTCCCAGTATCCGCGCTGAAAGAGGATCTGTCCATCGACGACGTGAAAAAAGCCGGCGCCGCGCAGCCCGAGCGGGTCACGCCATTCGAGGATCGCCCACTCTCCTTCCTCAAAGATCTGCTCGACCAGACAGACCATCTCGGCCGTGGCAAATTCGCGCTGAAACATCTCGCGAATGGCGGCGCGACCGACGACCGGCGATTCGGCGACTTGGTGATTGACCGCGTCTTCGTGGTAAAAGTCGGCGAGGGCCTCTGGATCGGCGCGGTTGAAGGCCTCGACCCACTGTCTGATGAGTTCGCGTGGCGTCATGCGATGGCTCCCAGTCGGCGTCCAACGGCCGTAAAAGCCGTGATGGCGTGGTCGAGATCGGCTGGCGTGTGCGCCGCCGAGATCTGGACGCGCAACCGTGCCTCGCCCTTCGGGACGACTGGGTACCAGAGCCCCTTGACGTAGACGCCTTCGTCGAGGAGCTGCCGGCTCATCTCCTGGGCCAGCGCGGCCTCACCAAGCATGACCGGGACGATCGGGTGGTCGCCCTCCAGAATCGTGAATCCCGCGGCGACGATGCCCTTTCGGAAATGGCGGGTATTCGAGTGCAGGCGGCCGACAATCGAGGGATCGGTCTGGATCAGATCGAGGGCGGCGAGCGATCCGGTGACGACCGGCGGCGGCATGGTGTTCGAGAAGGTGTAGGGGCGCGACTTCTGGCGCAGAAATTCGACGAGGGGGCGACGCCCGGCAATGAACCCGCCGCTCGCTCCGCCGAGTGCCTTGCCGAAGGTGCCAGTAACGACATCGACCTGCCCGTGAACGCCGAGCGCTTCGGGCGTGCCCCTTCCGGTGGCTCCGATGACACCAGAGGCGTGCGACTCGTCGACCATCAGCAAGGCCCCGAACTCCCGCGCGAGGGCGACCAGCTCCGGCAGTGGCGCGAGGTGGCCCTCCATCGAGAAGACGCCATCGGTGACGATCAGCCGCACCCGGTAGGGGAGATCCCGGTCGGCCTCGAGCAGCTCGCGCAGGTGGCCGGCATCCCGGTTGCGGTAGACCTTCGAGACGACCTGCTTGGCAATGCCACGGCAGAGACGCACACCGTCGATGATGCTGGCGTGATTGTACTGGTCGCTGTAGATGACATCGGCCTCCCCCTCCATCCCGGCAAACGGACTGGCGAGGAGCCCCGCGAAGAAGGCCTCGTTGGCGGCAAAACACGACCCGTGCAAGATCGCCGCTTCACACCCGACAAAGTGGGCAATCCGCTCCTCCAGGGCGAGGTGGATCGGCTGCGTGCCGCAGAGGAAGCGGACAGAGGAGAGCCCGAACCCCCAGCGGTCGATCCCCTCGTGGGCGGCTTGCCGGACCCGCGGGTGATTGGCCAGCCCGAGGTAGTTGTTCGAGGCGAGCATGACGCATTGGCGCCCCCGAACGAGGACGGTCCCGCCCTGCTCTCCTTCGAGCGGGACTTCGTACTTGAAGGTCTGGGCGGCCTCGAAGCTGTCGAGTTCCCGCTGGAGCTGTTGGTAGAGTTGATCAGGAGTCATGCCGTTGCCGCCTCCACCTGAAAGGTTGGATCGGGGGTCAGTAGAACCTTGACCGCCTCCTGCGAGCGCATCTTCTCGAAGCCCTCCTCGAAGCGCTCGAGCGGAATGGCTTGGCGCGAGATGATCTTCTCCAGCTTGGGCTTGAGTCCTGACTTGTCAGCGGCGAGGAGATCGAGCATCGTGTACCACGTCTCGTACATCCGTCGGCCGAAGATGCCCCGCATGGTCACCCCTTTCCAGACGATGGCGTTGCCGACATCGAACTGCGAGAGCGGACGGGACGGGATTCCAAGCAGCATGATCTGCCCGCCGTTCTTGACCAGCTTGCCGGCATCGCGGTAGGCCGCCTCCGACCCGCTCATCTCGAGGATGACATCGACGCCGCCCCCGTGTTCGTCGGCAATCCGCTGGTAGAGTTCCTGCTTCTGCCCGGGAGAGTTCTCTTCGTTGGTGTCGAAGCAGAAATCGGCCCCCATCTCGACGGCGACCCCGAAGCGACGGGCAATGGCGGCCGAATCGAAGCCACCGGGGCTGGAGAAGTCTGTCACGTAGATCCGCGTCGCCCCGAGGGCGCGCGCCACCGCCGTCGCCATCATTCCCTGGGTTCCGCAGCCGAGGATGGCGACGGTCTTGCCGGAGACCTCTCCCTCCATGACGGTGTGGACGGCGTTGCCGAGGGCGTCGAGAAAGGCCGCGAACCGCGGAGGGATCATCGCCTTGCCTCCGAAGCGCTCGAGGTTGATGACATTCTCGCTCGGGACGACGACGTAATCGGCAAAGGTGCCGTGGAGGTGGACGCCCTTGACCTTGACGTTCTGGCAGACATGCTTGCGGCCGGTCATGCATTGATGGCAGTAGCCGCAGGCGATGTGCATCTCGCTCGTCACGTAATCGCCGACCCGGACGAGGTCTGGCGAGACCCCCGCGCCGACCTCGACCACCTCCCCGCAGAACTCGTGGCCGATGACCAGTGGTTGGTAGCGGGTCCCGTCCTGTCCAAGGTGGCGAAGCATCTCATCCTGGATCCCACGCCGCGTCGAGGAGTGATAGATCCCGTAGTCCGTGCCGCAGATGCCAGCGGCGATGACCCGAATCTTGACTTCCGATGGCGACGGAATCGGCTCGGGCTGTGAGTCGACATAATGGAGCCCTTCGACGTCGAGATGCTCCTTGCGTAGTGCTTTCATGATGGATCCTTCCTTCTTCCTGCTGCCGGAGACTGCCACTCGCGAGTGAAGCGCCCCCGATCGTTATCTGATTTGTCAAAATGCCGGGGACCGGTTGGGAATCCGATCGGTCCCTCTTCGAACCATCGCTACGACTTCTGATATGCGTTCCAGGGGGCACGATAGGTGTAGCCAAGGTAGCGGTTGGCCTCTTCGTCGTTCTGGAACCGTTCGGTCACCGCGTCCCAGGTGAGGGTGCGTCCGAGTCGGGTGGCGATATTCCCGAGATGGCACATGACGGCAGTCCGGTGCCCCTCCTCGACATCGGCCGCGGGTCGTTGCCGACTGCGCAAGCAGTCGAGAAAATTGCGCACGTGAGCGACTTCCATCTGGCGGGGATCGCCGACCTCTTCGATCGGCTCCATCGCCGGGGTGGTGTTGCGGTTGCGGCGCCCGCGCCAGACCTCTGGTGTCACCGTGAAGCCGTTGCGCATGAGGCTGAGGGAGCCGAGCGTGCCGTGAAAGACGAGATACTCGTCACGCAGCCGGTTGACCTCCCGCCCGGACCACGTCACCAGCGCCTTCGGGAAACGGTAGATGACCTCCTGGACATCGGGCGTCTCGCCACCATCCTGAATCTCGTAGCGTCCTCCGAAGGCGGTCACCGCCTGCGGGCCGACCTCGCCCAAGGTCCAGCGGGCGATGTCAAGGTTGTGGGCGCCCCAGTTGGTCATCTGCCCCCCGGAGTAGTTCCAGAACCAACGGAAGTGGTAGAGGCAGCGGAAGGGATCGAACGGGACCTTCGGGGCGGGGCCGAGCCAGAGATCCCAATTGAGCGTCGGCGGTTGCTGTGGCCCCAACTCGATCGGGAGAAAGCCCGGCATGGCGTTGCGCGTGTAGCCGGCGGTGATCTTGTGAACGGGGCCAATGACGCCGTCCTGCACCAATTTAACGGCTTTCTGGTAGTGCAGGCTCGAGCGCTGCTGGCTGCCAGTCTGGACGATTCGCTCGTATTGCCGGGCCGCCTTGACCATGGCCCGGCCATCCTGGACCGTCAGGGAGAGCGGCTTCTCGACGTAGACGTCCTTGCCGGCTTGGCAGGCGAGGATCGTCGGCAGGGCGTGCCAGTGGTCAGGTGTCGCAACGATCACCGCGTCGACGTCTTTGAGGTCGAGGATGCGGCGAAAGTCCTCCTCGCGGCGGAGTCCGCTGGGGGCCATCTCTGCGGCCCGTTGCAGGTGGGGTTGGTAGACATCGCAGACCGCGACCGGTTGCACATCCGGCTGGGCCAGAAACCGCTTCCAGAGGGCCGTCCCCTGATCCCCACACCCGATCAGGGCGACACGGATCCGGTCGTTAGCCCCCCGTACCTGGGGTTTGGCCAGCAGCCCCACCGTTCCCGTGGCGATGGCTCCCTTTGCAAACGCTCTTCGTGACAAGCGACTCATCGTTGGTCTCCTTCTCTTCTGATTCTGACTGGGCCGACTGGGTCAACGCTGCGGGGCCCCTCCGGCCAAGGCGGCTGCTTCCGCCTCCAAGCCACGGAGGCTCTGCCGTAGTTCCGCATGGAAATCGAAGGCGCTCCGGCCAACTTTGCGATCGGCGCTGGTGGCCATCCGGTAGAGGCTCCCGAGTTGATCGAGGAGCATCGGTTGGGGGTACTCCCCAGGGGCGGTCACCAGTCGTGCGCGGAGTGACTGCCACGGAGCCTTCTGCGAGTCGGGAAGTGCGCGCAAGCGAGCGTCGATGCGCTCGACCAGGGCGCGGGCCTCGAGGGTCGTCGCGCGAATCGCCAAGCTCAGTGCGAGCTGCTCTTCGAGGTCGGCGGCCGTCACCCCGTCGCTGGCCAGCCGGGGGTCGGCGACGACCGTCAGCGCCTCTGTCTGTTGCCAGCCGTCGACCGAGAGCCGGACGGTGTAGCGTCCCGGGACGACCAAGGGCCCGGGGAGGGATCGGCCTCCGCCACCCCCGTCATCCATTCGCAGATCCCAGCGGTAGCGGTTGTGGCCCGGTCGTGCGGTCAGCCCGCGCGTCATCGGCCCGCTCCGGGCGGGAGCCCGCATCCCCTGCCCCGGAGCCGGGTCGGTGGCGACGGGCCGGCTGACCTCGCGATGGACCCGACGGCCCTCGCGATCGAGAATCTCGAGCGTCACTTCCTTGGGAGGAGTCGCTGGCAGCCAGTAGTCGATCGTCGCGGCCGGAGCCGGATACTCGGGCACCTCGGGACGTCCCCCCATCGGCACATAGCGGATTCGCGTCGCTTCCCTGGGCGGAACCAATCGCGGTGCCTTCGACTCCGTAGCCCCCTGCCAATGGTGAAGCGGCGTCAAGTCATCGAGGATCCAGAAGCCGCGCCCCATCGTCGAGACGACGAGGTCCCGTCGGTGAACCCGCAGATCGGTGACGGGCGTCACCGGCAAGTTGCGCTGAAACCGTTGCCAGTTCGCTCCCTGATCGAAGGAGACGTACATCCCATCCTCTGTTCCGGCGTAGAGCAGCCCCTCGCGCGAGGGATCCTCGCGCACGACCCGCGTGGGCGTGTCGACGGGGATGCCGTTCCGCCCGTCAGTCAGGCGACGCCACGTTGCCCCGTAGTCGTTGGTCAAGTAGAGGTAGGGCTGCCAGTCGTCGAGCAGGTAGCGGTAGATGGCCAGATAAGCCGAGCCTTTCCGGTGGGGGGAGGGCTCAATGTTCTGGACTCGCCCCCCGGGGGGCAGTCCGGCTGGCGTCACTTGGCGCCAGGTTTTTCCGTGGTCGCGCGAGACGTGGACGGGGCCGTCGTTGGCTCCAGCCCAGAGCACGCCAGGTTCGAGCGGAGATTCCCGGAACGCATAGATCGTGCTGTAGACCTCTTCGCCAGTGATGTCGCGCGTGATCGGCCCGCCGGAGATGACCTGCCGCGCCGGATCGTTGGCCGTCAGATCGGGGCTGATCACCTCCCACGTCACCCCCTCGTCGCGCGTGCGATGGACGACGTGCGAGGCGTGGTAGATGACCTGCGGATCGTGTGGCGAGACCTCCAGTGGGGAGACCCGCTGAAACCGATAGCGGATGTCCCTGGGATTGTGGCCGTAGCGGTTCTGTGGGTGGACCCAGTAGCTGACCGTCTGGCCCGTCGCGAGGTTTGTCCGGTAGAACTCGCCTTTGCAGGCGCCATAGACGACCTGCGGGTTGCGTGGGTTCGGCACGATCGGGCCGGTCTCGCAGCCCGGGCCCGATTGCCAAAGCTGCACCGGGTCATCGACCGGCTCGACCGTTGGCGGCAGGCTGGGCAGGATGAGGGTCGTGTTGTCCTGCTGGGCGCCGTAGACGCGGTAGGGCGTCTGGTCATCGACTGCCACTTGATAGATCTCCGCCGTCGGCTGGTTGTAGATGCTCGACCAACTGCGCCCGCCATCGAGCGAGACATTCGCCCCGCCGTCGTTCGATTGAACGATCAGATCCGGATTGTCCGGATTGATCCACATCCCGTGGTTGTCGCCGTGGGGGGTCGAGACGGTCTGAAAGGTCCTTCCCCCATCGACCGAGCGCCAGAGGGAGAGGTTGTTGACCCAGACCTTCTCCGGATCCTTCGGGTCGACGTCGATGTAGGTGTAATAGAAAGGCCGCGCCAGCAAGGCCGCAGTCGCGTTGACCCGCTTCCAGGTCGCGCCGCTGTCGCTCGAGCGGTAGACACCGCCCTGACCACCGTCGGCTTCCAGAATCGCATAGACGTGCTGGGGAGAGGCGTGGCAGAGATCGATGTCGACCTTGCCGATCAGGCCGGTCGGAAGCCCCTTGGTCAGATGGGTCCAGGTCGTTCCCCCATCCGTCGTCTTGTAGAGGCCGGTGACGTCCGCCGGCCCGCCGCTGAGGATCGTCCAGGGGTGACGGACGGCTTGCCAGGCCCCAGCGTAGAGTTCGTCCGGGTTGGCCGGATTGAGGGCCAGGGAGACAAAACCGGTCCGGTCGTTGAGGTAGAGGACCTTCTCCCAAGTCTCGCCCCCATCGCGCGTCCGAAAGACGCCGCGCTCTTCGTTGGCCCCAAAGGGCTGACCCAGAGCCGCAACATAGACGATCGCGGGATTGCGCGGATGGATCCGGATCGCGCCAATCTGCCCGGTGCGGCGCAGCCCGACGTGCTGCCACGTCTTCCCGCCGTCCCGTGAGCGGTAGAGGCCGCGCCCGACGATGACGTTGCTGCGGATCGCTGCGCTCCCCGTCCCGACATAGACCGTCTCGGGATCGGACTCGGCGACGGCAATCGCCCCGATCGAGGCCGTCTCGAAGACTCCGTCCGAGATCGGGTCCCAGGTGTGCCCCGCATCGGTCGTCTTCCAGACGCCCCCGCCGGTTGCGCCAAAGTAGTAGGTCCGCGGCTGGGCCCGGTGGCCCGCCACCGCGGTGACTCGCCCCCCTCGCGCCGGCCCGATCGAACGGTAGCGCAAGGCGGCGAAACCCTCTTCCGCGGGAGCAGCCGTCTGGGCAAGTCCGTGCGGTCTCCACGCGCTCTCGACTGCCCAGCCACAAAGAAGCAGCCCCCCCAGAAGCAACCCAAACAACCGGCGGCCACTTCCTCCCCGCAGCCGGGACCCTTGCCACGCCTTCCAGCACCCGTTTCTGACCATCTCGTCGATCTCCTTCCGCTTTCCGGTTGTCGGCCACCGAATGCTGACCGGCATCTTGCTTCTATTCCAATGGTCCGTTACTCGTGTACATTCTCACATTCGAGCAGAATTTGACAATCAGTGGATCCCGCGGAAAACAACTTGGAAGGCGCCGTATCGACACATTTTCTTGCTCATTGGCGCGAGAAGTTCTCTATAATCGCCCTGCTGGCTCGACCCATCCGCTCTGGCCAGAACGAGTCGTCAGAACCAATCGAAGGGGGGGGAGCATGAACCGAATCCAGATCCGGCTGATGGGTGTCCTGGGGATGTTTGGGATGTTGCTTGGGATGTTGTTTGGCCTGACCTTGGCCGCCGAGGCGCAGGAGCCATTCCGGCCGTTCGTCCTGCATTTTGAGGGAGAGGTGGAAATCCTGCGGACGGTCGATCGCTCCGGTTCGAGCACCGCCACGGTAATCAAAGCCGGTGTCGACCTTCGCGCCCGCGAGCCACTCTCTCCTGGAGACGTGATCACGACGGGTCGGAATGGTCGCCTCGTCCTCGGGCTCCCGGACGGTTCCCAGGCGATCATCGCGCCGAAGACAACCGTCCGGGTCGAGCAGCTCGACGCGACTCCCCGCACCCTCTTCCAGCTCCTCAAGGGAAAGACCCGGGTCCAGATCGAGAAGCTGGGTGGCCAGCCCAACCCCTATCGGATCAACACGCCGACGACGGTCATCGCCATCCGGGGAACGATCTTCGACGTCGCGGTCGATCAAGAGAAGACCGAGGTCTTTCTGCTGGAAGGGGAAGTTGAGGTCAGCAATTCCAGCTTTCCAGATCAGATCTTGCGGCTCAACGCCGGGCAGTCGACCCGCGTCCCACGGCTCCGTCCCCCCCTCCCGCCGAGAGGTTTTCGCCCCGGGAAGAATGACGGAAACTTCCGTCTCCGATCGGCTCCCAATGGACCTCCCCGTCCCAACCAAGGTCGAATCGCCAGCGGGGATGGGCCTTCGGGCCCAGCCCCTGGGCGTCCTCCCGGTAACGCACGAAGCGGAGGCAGCGACCCACGCCTCGGCCGTCCGCAGCCGGGCGGCTTCCCCGGGCCATCCAGTCGGCCGGGTCTTCCGCCAGCCGGATCACCCCGTCCCCGCCCTGGTGGGCAACGGCCTTGAGCCGGTGGGCAACTCCTTACGAGAACAAACATGCCGTCCATGCCGTCGACTCGACCCATCAAGATCCTCGTCGCCGATGACCAAAAGGCCTCCCGAATGGCCCTTGAGATCCCTCTGCGACTGAGCGGGTACGAGGTGACGTCTGCCAGTGGGGGGCGCGAAGCGATTGCGCTCGGGCGGGAACGTCGCTTCGATGTCGCGCTGCTCGACATCTACATGCCCGACCTCAACGGCCTGGAGGTCCTCCAAGCGTTGCGGGAGATCGATCCGCGGCTGCGCGTGATCGTCCTCACCGCGCAAGGGTCGCTCGAGATCGCGCTGCGGGCGATCGAGGAGGGCGCGTATGAATTCCTCGCCAAACCTTACGCCATCGAAGAGCTGCTCGCCCTGGTCGAACGTGCCGCCGGCCATCCCGAGGTCCCATCCGCCGAGGCCCCCAACGCCGAGGCCTCGTTTTCGGCCTCGGGCCTGATTGGCCACAGTCCCGCGATGGTCAGAGCCTACAAGCTGACTGCCCACGCTGCCCGCTCGAGCGCGACCGTGCTCATCGAAGGAGAGTCTGGAACCGGCAAGGAGCTGATCGCTCGCGCCATCCACCGACACAGCGCCCGGGCCAAGCATCCTTTCACCGCGGTCAACTGCTCGGCCCTTACCGAGACGCTCCTCGAATCGGAACTCTTCGGGTACACCAAGGGCAGCTTTACCGGTGCCCAGGGCGACCGGGCAGGACTCTTCGAAAGTTCGCAAGGAGGGACCATCTTTCTCGACGAGTTGGCCGGTACGAGTGGCTCTTTCCAGGCGAGCCTGCTGCGCGTCCTGCAAGAAAAAGAGGTTCGGCGAGTGGGAAGCCGCGAGGCCCGACCGATCGATGTCCGGGTCATTGGCGCCACCAATCGTAACCTTGAGGAGCTGGTCACCCGGGGGGAGTTTCGGGCAGACCTCTTCTACCGCCTCGGGGTCCTGACGATTCAACTGCCACCACTTCGGGAGAGGGGCCAAGAGGACATCACGCTGCTGGTTCACCACTTCCTCCGTGGCCATTCCGAGGAACGGGGAGAGGGACTTCGCATCAGCGAGATTGCGCTCGATCTCTTGGCTCGATATCCGTGGCCGGGAAACGTGCGGGAGCTTGAGAACACCATTGCCTACGCCGCCGCCGTCTGCAAGACAGGCGTGATCACGGCCGAGGACATCCCTGCCCGGATTGTGGAGCGGGTGGTACCCCCCTCCCCTGCCAAACCCCGAGCGGTCTCGCTGATCGACGATCGCCCGACCCTCGCCGAACTCGACCGGCGCTACGCGCAGTTGATCCTCTCCGAGACTGGGGGCAACAAATCGCGGGCCGCGGAGATTCTGGGAATCGACCGCCGCACCATCTACCGGCTCCTCGAGATGCCAGAGATGCCAGAGATGCCAGAAATGATGGAATGATGATGGTGCGACAGAATCGTCTGCGTTCACAGTGGCCCTTATCGATCCTCCTGCTGCTGGCGGGGCTGGCCCTCGTCATGGTCGTGACGTGGTCATTTCCGGCATTGACGCTCGCTTCCCAAACGCTTCTATTCCGGATTCGTGGGGCCTTCGTTCCCTCTCACGAGATCGTCGTGCTGGCCATCGATGATCACAGCCTGCGCGAGATCGGCCCCTGGCCCTGGCCAAGATCGATCATGGCGGAAGTGATCGAGCGGCTGTCCGACTTTCGACCGCGGGCGATCGGTCTCGATGTGATCTATGCCGAGGCGGCCTCCGAGGGATTGGAAGACGTGGCGGATCGCCGACTGGCGGCGGCGATCGCGCGCAATGGGCGAGTTGTCCTGCCGGCCCGGTTGTACGAGACTCCAGCAAGCAGTTCTTCCTCGACGATTGAGTGGCTGCGACCCGCGGGGCCTTTCGCAGCAGGAGCTGCTGCGATTGGCCACGCCCACGTCGCGCCAGGAGTCGACGGGATGGTCAGGGCCATCCAGCTCAGCAAGGCCAACGACCGGGGAGAGCGGATCTGGGCGTTCGGTTTGGAGGTGATCCGAGTTGCCGAGGGGATGCCCCTGGGTACAATCGATGAACGGCCGCGCGCACTCCACGTCGGGGGCTATCAGATCCCGACGTTGCCGGTCTCGCCGCGATGGGTGGACGAGGCGTCACCCGCCCCACCCCGCGGTGTCACCCACCTGCGTGCCCACGAGATGCTCATCAACTTTGCGGGTGGTGTCGGAACCTTTCCGACTCTCTCCATCACAGATCTCCTGGCCAACCAGTTGAAGGCCGATCTCTTTCGCGACCGCATCGTCCTCATCGGCACCACCGCACCATCGATGGGAGACTCCCGGATTGTCCCGTTCATGCACTACGGCCAAGAGTTGACACAAGGGGGGCGCGAAATGCCCGGCGTCGAGATTCACGCCAACATCATCAACACCATCCGCTCCCGTCTCTTTGTCCGGCCCGTCGGCGAGGGGACCGCCTTTCTTGCCGCGCTGCTGACCATGCTCGTCACTTTGCTGGCCATCCGACAGCTTGATGGCTGGCGGCTGGTGGGGGCGCTGGGCCTCCTGCTCTTGGGGATCCTCTCGGGTTCATATGTGGCCTTCAGCCGTCTTCTGGTCATGCCTCCACTGGTCCCGATGCTGACGGGATTTGGGGTCGTCATCCCCCTCTTGATCAGCCGCTCGCTTGAGGTCAGTCGCCAACTCGACACGCGTCTGGCAGCACTGGCCGAGAGCCAGGAAGAGTGGCTCCCCGATCCATCCGCCCGGCGAGTGGCTGGCGTGGCATCTCGTGCAGGGGCCGGCACGATCCTCCCTCTGCCACGCGGATTCGACTGGAAGTTGCGGACCGTCGAGCACCTCACCCTGCGCCTGCTCGCCCGGATGGGGTTCATTCAACGGGTTCTCTCGAGCATGGGGGAGGGCGTCATCGTCACCGACCTCGAGGGGCGCATCGTCCTCGCCAATTCGATGGCGGATCACCTCTTCGAGGCGGATGGGGAAGGGCTGGTCGGGCAGCCCCTTCTCGAACTGCTGCGCCAGACGGGTCGCCTGCGCCGAGGGTCGCTCTCGTCGGCGATCGAAAAAGCCCTCGAGCAGGAGTCCCTCCAGCTCGACTTTACTTATGACGGAGCTACCCCGCGTTCCTATTCCCTCTTCCTCTCGGCCCTCATCGCCGAGAGCGAGGGTGAACGGGGAAGTAGCGATCGTGCGACGCAGGTCCGAGGTTTGGTCGTGCTCATCTCGGACATCACCAAACGGGTCGAACTTGAGCGGATGAAGACGGAGACCCTCCAACTGGTCTCGCACGAGCTGCGCACTCCGCTCCATTCCATTCACGCGTTGAGTGATGTCCTGCTCCGCTTCCCGGTCAGCGAGGGAGAGTCCCGCGAGATGTTGACTTCGATCCACACCGAGGCGCAGCGTCTCGGGGAGACCATCCACCACTACCTCGATCTCAACCGACTCGAATCGGGGGCGCGGCCGCTCGACCTCGTTCCGACAGACCTTCGCGCACTCATCCCCGACTGCTGCCGCAACGTCTCGTCCCTCGCCACACAGAAGGAGATTCGATTGATCGAGGATCTCGATCCTCAGCTCCTCCCCCAGCGTCTCGACGCCAAGCTGCTCGCGCACGCGATCACCAACCTGCTCACCAATGCCATCAAGTACAGCCCCGCCGGGACGGAGGTGAGGATCGAGGCCACTCCGCGGTTCGACGGGACCACCATCCGGGTCCGTGACCAGGGCTATGGCATCCCGGAAGAGGCTCAACAACGGGTCTTCGAGAAGTTCTACCGGCTGGAACGAGACCAATCTTCCAACGCCATTGGCTCCGGTCTTGGCCTTGCCCTCGTCAAGGAGATTGTCGAGCGCCACGGCGGAACGATTGAGGTGGTCACTCCCTCCTCCGGGGGGACCGAGTTTCGCCTCTTCCTTCCCTTGACTGTACATCGCCGCCACAGCCGGTTCTGATCTCTCCTGCCATCGTGTTGGGAAATGTCACATGGAAAACGACCGCCCTCAGACCAGTTCCACAACCCATTGATAAACATACATTTAGCCTCCGACCTTCAGACAGTTCTGCTCTGGCACGCCCCTTGTATACCTCAAGAGCGTGCCCCCAGAGAGCTGGCTGCGGGGCACGATGGAGAACAGAAGCCTGGCCTCCACCACGACCGCAGCAAGAAGAACCAGCACCAACAGAATAAGAGAGGGAGAAGAATTCATGACGTATTGCACGAATTGGACACAGCGAATCGTGGTTGCACTGGGGATGCTCGTGATCAGCACGGCGGGGGTCTTCGCGCAGGGAAGACCGCAGGATCCCCTCGCACCGCTCAAGCGGGCGATCTCACAAGCCGCTGCACCGACACTTTCCCCCGCCCAAGAAGCAGCCCTGACGACGTTGATCAACGCCTACAAGACAGCCCTCCCGGAGGAGTCGGATGAGGTGATCGAGGCCGCTCGGGAAGCGTATGACGCGGCGATTCTGGCGGGGGATCTCGCCGCCGCCCAAGTCCAAGCCACGATTCTCACCACACGTGGGGCGCAGTTGCTCGACGCCCGACTGCAAGCGACCGCCCAATTGAGCATCGGTTCGATTGCAGTCCTCAAGAGCGGTGGCCAGTACGACCCGCTGATCACCAAGTACGGAACCGACCGCGTCCTCCATCTTGTCAGCTTGCAGGACGTTCGCGGAGGGGTCGGGGGCGGCCCTGGGGGTGGACGACGGTGAAATGGCCTGCCCTTCAGGCTGAACCTGCGGGGCACCATGCGAGGCGGAGGGGGGACCTGCCCCCACCTCCCTCCACCTTGCCATCCGCTGAGTCTTTGGGGTATCTAGAGTCCCTTGACCGGGCCACCTGAATCTGGACTTGACGGCCGATGACTACTCAAAGCGTGAAAAGAGCGGTAGGATGTCGGCGTACCGAACCACTCTCCTCTGTTTGATTGTCTGATCGTGAGGAGATTGGGTTCAGAGCTGAACCAAGACACGAGAGAATTGCCCGAGAGAAACGCCATGGCTATCGACCTGACACAGACACACGACCTCTTCGCCTCCGACGCCGACTACCGCTTTCCGGAGGCAACCCAACTGATGACGCCGGCCCTGTTGATCTATCCTGAGCGGGTCGAGGCCAACATTGAGGCGATGATCCGGGTACTGGACGGGCACGTCGAGCGCTGGCGCCCACACATCAAGACCACGAAGCTGGAGTTTGTCATGCGGCGTCTCGTCGAGCGAGGGGTCACCCACTTCAAGTGCGCGACGACGCTCGAACTGGTCACGGCCTGTCAGGCAGGGGCCACCGATCTTCTCGTCGCCTATCCGGTGATTGGTCCCAATGCGCGACGGGTTCGCGAGATCATCCAGGATTATCCGGCGATCCACTTCTCGGTGCTCGTCGAAAATCCAGTGCAGGTCGAAACTTGGCGCGGCAGTGACATCGACCTCTTCATCGATATCAATCCCGGCATGAACCGGACCGGGATTGACCAGACGTTGATCGACGAGATTGTCTCGCTGGCCCAACAGATCATCGAGCTGGGATTGAACCTCGGAGGGCTGCACTACTATGACGGCCACACCGGTGGGCTTGAGTTGTCCGCGCGGGAGGCGGTGGCCCACGCCGGGTATGACCAGTTGATGCGAATTGTCGAGCGGTTGGAGAGCGAGGGCTTTACCCTGCCCGAGGTCATCACCGCCGGAACCCCCTCACTGCCCTGCGCGCTCTCCTATGGGGCATTTCGCGAGGCCAGCTTTCGCCATCGTGTCTCCCCGGGCACGATCGTCTACTCCGACTGCACCAGCCTGGCTCAACTTCCTCGCTCCTACGGCTTCCAACCGGCCGCACTGGTGCTGACAACGATTGTCAGCCACCCCAGCTCCACGATCTACACTTGCGACGCCGGTCACAAGGCCGTCTCCGCCGATGCTGGCGTGCCGACCTGTGTCGTCATGGGCCATCCCGATTGGCAACCACGCAAGCCAAGCGAAGAACACCTCCCGATCGAAGTTCCCGCCGAGGGTGCGGCACCTCTCGTCGGTGAGCTGCTCTACCTGCTGCCGCGGCACGTCTGTCCCACCGTCAACAACTTCGATGACGCGGTGCTTGTCCAACACGGCCATCTCTCTGAACTGGCCACCGTGACGGCCCGCGGACGCGAACAGAAGGTCTACGGCTGATCTTCCCGCGTTGGACCTTTGATTCCCCTCATTCCCAGACTCTCTCAAGAACTCCTCGCGGAGTTGTCGGGAGACCTCTGTCCACTGACGCCTTGGCGGCTGTTGCTCGTGCACGTTACTGAGTAACCAACCGCAACACCCAAGCAGTACCCCAAACTCAATCTGACTTTCCTCAGTGAAGGTCCGCCTGCCCCTCGGTGGGAGGGTCGGACTCTCACGGAATGGTCACACCACAACCGAAAAACCCAATGGATAGGGAGAAGACATGCGACCCTCGAACAGAGACCACCGAATCGAACGAATATGGAAGAGGCTGCGGACTGGCGCAATAATGACGGCAGTGCTCCTGGTGCTCTTGCAAGCGGGAAAGGATCGGTTGAACTGGCTGGCCGGGAGTGGGGTACAAGCGCAGGCCCCGCAGAGTAGCGTCAGCGTCGATATCGATCTGCCATCGGAGAGCACCGGCAGCCGCGGAGGGACATTGGCGCTGCGCATCTTTTCGCCAGCGAACCGATCCGGGATGCGCCATTCCGAAGGTGCGCCGGTAGTCATCCTCGCACCGGGAGCAGACAACCCAGGTTCACTCGAGGCACCGGTTCCGCGGGCGAGTGGTGCGATCCGGATCTCGTTCCTCTACCCGGGTGGGCGGGACGCCGCGACACAACGGGCAAGTGCCGGCAGTTACGACTACCGTGGGGAGAGCAGCATCGCCGCAATGCGCGACGTCATCCTCTACGCGGCTGGTCAGCTGGCCGACCGCAACGGGCGCCGGATCGGCGAGGTGGTGCCCGTGCCGGTGCAGACCCGCAACATCGGGCTCTTCGGTTCGTCAAACGGTGGCAACATGGTCGTGGCCGTCCTGGCGCGTCACGGGGTGGAGTTGGCCCCATACGTCCGCTACCTCATCCAGTGGGAGTCGCCGGTGTTGAGCCAAGTGGCGACGGTCGATGCGGGGCCGACGCGCCTCTCCTGCAGCAACAATCGTCGGGAGAGCCTGTCGAGCGGCAATCCGTGGTATCGGCCCGAGGGGAACAGCCTGACCGAATTGGCCATCGACTACAGCCGCATCCGCTACAGCCCCAGCAACCCCTCCGTTCCGGTCTTCTTCGATGGGAATGGGGATGGCCAGTACACCACGGTGGCCGATCCAGCGCGACCTGGCTGTCAGACGCCCGATCTCAACGGAGATGGTCAGATCTCGACGGTCGAGGATCGGGCCCTCGGTGCCTACGGCAGTGCCACCGGGAAGCAGTACTACTCCCGTCAAGCGACGGCTGCCCTGGCGCGGAGCGGCTCGGTCCGAAGTTGGCCGGCGACGATCGCGACGACGGAGGAGGCGAACACCTACTGGGATTTGCGCGAAGCCGTTCGGCTCTATGGTCAGGCGGTGAGCCAAGTGCCCGAACTGGAGGCGATGGTCCTGACCGGCTTCACCGATCACGTCCAGACGACGATGACCGAGAATGCGCACGTCCGCCTGGCCTTCGAGAACCTGCGCAACCTCGGGACGTGGGTGCGAATCAATCCCGGTCGCCAAACAGCCCTCCAGGTCGATTCGAAGCTCTCGACGCGTCGCGATCTGCCTGACAATCCGCCCAACACGAGCCCCGCCGATTGGACGGCCCGCGCGACCTACACCTATCCTGACAACGTCGAGAGCACCTACTGGGCCGCTGCGGTCTACGAAATGGCCGATCGGGCTCGATTGGCCAGTCGCGCGGCGATGGGGGAGTCCGAGGAGGAGAGCGAGCCCTCACTTTCACCGACCTTGACGACGACCGATGAGGTGGACCTCGGTCTGGTCAGCGCCAGCACAGACTCCCACGGGATCGATCCCAATTGGCTCCCAAGCCCGCGGGTGATGGTCTCGTCGACGTCGAGCAACCTGCAGGGGGCCGTCGCCAACAACACGGTGGTCAAAAGAGATGGAACGGTGATCGTCTTCTACCGCCAAGGATCGGCCAACAACTGGGCCCAATCATCCAACAATGGCCTGACTTGGAGTTCTCCCGGGCTGCTCTACCCTGCGGCGGCCAGCGGGGCTCAATCCTCGATCTCGGCCGACATCGACCAGTCCGACAACCTTTACATCGTCTGGAGATCGAGCCAATTCTCCCTCGGTTTTGCGAAATTCAATGGAAGCCGGTGGACGGGGACGACGATCAACACGCTCGGGAGAACCGAATCGGACCGGATCGGTTTCTCCCAAGTGACCGTCGATCGGAAAGGCCGAATTCACGTGATGTGGCAGCAGGGGGACCACCAGAGTTACAGCACGGGTCTCAAGGCGACCTGCTGGTACGCGCGATCGACCGATGGGGGCCTGACGTTCCGGTCGACGCAGCTCTCGACCGGGAACAGCTCACACGCGGCGTTTCCAGTGGCGGACTTCGGCGGAACAGCCGGTGAGAACTTGATGATTGCGTGGCGCGAGAACGTCAATGGCTGCTCCTCGACCAATCCTTCGGCCTGCTCACCGAACGGCTGGAACTGGGATGTCAAAGGGCGCATCAGCCGCGATGGCGGTGCGAGCTGGGGGGCGGTCTTCACGCTGCGCGGAAGTGGACGCAATGACGCCGACGACGATCAGTGGGATCCGAATGTGGTCGTCGATCGCAACGGAGTCTTCCACGTCTTCTACCACGTCTACCACAACAACACCTTCCCGGATCTCAACGCCAACATCGTCTACGAGCACTCGCTCGATGGAGGCGCGACTTGGAAGCCCCCTATCCAGTTGTCGACCAACAACGTCCGGAGCCATCTGGTCAAGACGGCCTACGACTACACCAACAACTACGTCTGGTGCGCGTGGAAGGACGAGACCGATTTCGGCAAGGTCGAAGGAACCAACCAAGCGGACCTCAAAGCCGTCTACATCCGGAATACCGGCACTCCAACGATTGGCACAGAGGAGTTCGTGACCGATCATCTGACCAGCGAGGTTGCGTTTCACAACTTCAAGGTGGGGGGAAATGGCATCCTGCACGCGACCTACAATCTGGCGGTGGAGGGAGGATCGTCCGACAAGATCTACTACACCCAGCGTCAAGCCCCAGCAAGTCTGCCAACGTTGACGGTCAGCCCGGCGAGCCTCTCGTTCGAGTCGGCGGCGGGCAGCAGTCCGCTGACCATTGAGAGCAATGGAGCCTGGACCATCGAGGAGTCCCTCGACTGGCTGAGCCTGAGCAAAAGCGCTGGCAGCGGGAACGACGGGGTCACCGTGACGGTTACGGCCAGCCAGAGCCTGCAAGATCGCAGCGGTTCGATCACGATCAGCAGTGGGAACCTGACCCGCACGGTCAGTATCGCGCAGCGGAAGCTGGTACCGACCCTCACTGCCTCAACCTCCACCCTGACGGTTGGTGCGACCGGTGGGGCACAGTCGCTGACGATCACCTCCAATACAACCTGGAACGCCAGTGAGAACTCCGACTTTGTCAGCCTCAGCCCTGCGTCGGGTTCAGGCAACGGAACCATCACGGTCACCTGTCTGGCCAACAGCCAGTCATCGAGCCGGACTGCCTCGATCACCCTGACCGGAAATGGGATGGCCGCACTGACCATCAGCCTGACGCAGTCAGGACTGGTACCCGTTTCGCCAACGATCTCGGATTACAGCATCTTCTCGATCAATGTCCAGGACTTCTCCTATCCGGAGAAGAGCATCGCGACCGTCAATCGGATTCTCGACATCCACGAGAAGCACGCGATCCCAGTCGATCTCTACTTGACGACAACGATGATCGACCTCTTCGAACAGCTCTCACCTGCCCTGGTGCAACGACTGAAGACGTCACCGGTGGTGTCGGTCTCCTACCACGTCCGCCCACCCAAGCCGTACTACACCAAATTTGATTGGGCTGGACTGGGTACGAAATCAACAGCAGAGCAGTACAGCACCATCATGAACTACGAGACACACGGCCTCGATCTCGTTACCGGGCTCCCGACCGCCGCCAGTGGCGGCTACCAGAAGCTGAAGGAGGTGCTGGGCATTGCCCCGTGGGCGGCAACGGCGCAGGCGGATGGCGGTCTGGCCCAGCAGGCAGCACTGGTCTTCAAGGCTCTCGGGGCACGATTCCGGGTCATTCACGGAACGGCCTCCAACCTGGGAGACAAGCAGGACGGGACCTATGTGCGACCAGAACACTACGACCTCCTCCTCTTCCAGACGGTCGGGCAGGAGGTGCGGACCGTGGTCGAGAACGGCATCACACAGGCCCGTCAGGCGGCGGGCGCGAAAGCTCCCTACTTCGTCGGCATCAAGATGCACGACAACGATTTCTTCGCCGTCGATTCGGCTTGGGTGACGGTCTACGTCAACAGCTCGCGCCGACCTCCCTTCAATACGTCCAAGAAGTCGGCGCTGTTGAGCGATGCCGAGCAGCAAGCTGTCTGGCAGCACTATGAGTCAACGGTGGGCTATGTCGCCTCCCAGCGGTCCCGGCTGACTTCGGTCGGGCTGCCCGGGGTCTGGCAGATGCTCAATCCGTCGATCACGCCAACTCCAGCCCCCGTCGTGTCGAGCAGCTCCAAAGTCCACATCTCGGGAACGATGCATATCGAGTCGAACCGGCTGCGCTGGCCGAAGGTCGATGCGCTCCTTGCCTTCTTCGAGCGGGCGACAAAGGCCGGCAAGGTCGGTCAACAGACGACTGGGATGAAGTGGTCGGTTGGCGCGGATATCGGCTGGCTGACGGGTGAGCCCCGAGCCGCAGAGGTGATTGCCAAGCTCGAAGCAATGGGTGTCGAGATGGACATCCACGCCCACAATTTTGCCGATCGGGCAAACTGTGCGGCGCAGATTACCCGCCTGGGTGGCCATCCGAACAAGGTCTCCTCGGGCAATATCGTCACCGAGATTGACGCGCTGCGCAGCCCGGTCAAAGGCAGCAACGGAGCGACTTGGCAAGCGGAGATCCTCTATGGTACGACTCAGCGTCCCGGACACTCAGAGGGGGCCGATGATACCAGCTATGGCGTCTGGAGACCCAAGAGTGGCAGCGAGTATACAACTCACGATCCGGCGGGAAATCTCATCTCGGTCGGCGGCGGACCGCGCACCCTCACCGGGGCCACCTCGATCATCGACAAGCTGAAGTCGCTGACCGGGCTGCCCCCTGTCTACAGCACCACCGTCATGGTCCACCCTGATACACTCGTTGTCGTTGGAACATCCGATGGCATCGACAAGATCGAGGCCTGGGCCGCGACGACCGGCAAGGAAGCGGTCGTCAAGTGGGGAACCCTCACCGAGACGGCGGCGGCCTGGATCGCCGCAGGCGCGAAGAGCTCACGTGTCGTCGACCTCTCGACGCTGCGGTAGAGTGCCTTCTCAACAGAAGGCGGGAATGGCCAGGCGAGAAGGCTCTCCTGGCCATTCACTCGGGGCCCGACCTTGACATTCAATCTGGGAGCGCGCATGATTCCCAATTCGTGTTGATCAGGTGTAGGAGAAGGGGTCCCTTCCCAGCCACATTGGACACGAGCAGTACTGGTCTCCCTCGTGGAACCATGCGAAAGGCAGGTGAAATTCTTTGGCAGAGATTCGACTCGGAGATAATGAATCGCTCGAAAGCGCCCTCCGGCGCTTCAAGCGGAAAGTCCAGCAAGAGGACATCATTCGGGAAGTGAAGCGGCACGCCTTCTTCGTTCCCCCAGGCGAGAAAGCTCGCCTCAAGTCGGCCTTGGCGCGCAAGCGGAACCGCAAGAAGTTCCGTCGTGTCGTCGAGTAGAAGACTGTCTGTCGAGAGTTCGATCTGTCCAGTTCTGGACCCGATTGCCCCACCTGACGTTTGATCGTCAGGTGGGGCAATTTCATTTTTTGATCGATGTGTCAACTTCCCTGATTCAGCGCAGTCAATGGCAGATCCGCGACGCGGAGGGAGCTGTGTTGTCGCGGAAGAGCGACATCCCCCCGCTGCTTGACGATTGGGAAGAGTGCCCGATCGACGGCGACGTTCCGCTAAATCTACCAGATACAACTTTTATGGACGGTGAATGGCCCTTGACGAGTCCGTTGATCAGATCGGAACACGAATTGCCTAAGCAGAGGATGAATCAAAACATCGATCAGAGATCAGACTGGACGAGAGAGGCCAACTGGAGCGGATGAGAAGCAAACAGACGACGATCGCACGTGCCTTCGAGGCGGCAGGCATTGGACTCCACACGAACCAAATGGCGCGGGTGGTGGTGCACCCAGCACCGGCGTACACGGGCTACCTCTTTCGCCGATCGGACCTCAACCTCTTCGAGATCCCGGCAACACCACAGAGCGTGACTCACGTCAGCTATGCGACGACGATCATGAAGTCGGGGGTGATGATCTCGACGATCGAGCATCTGCTCTCCGCCCTCTATGGGTGTGGGATCGACAACGCGCTGATCGATGTCGATTCGCTGGAGGTCCCGATCCTCGATGGGAGCAGCCGCGAGTGGGTCGAGCGGATCGCCGAAGCCGGCACGGCCGAGCTGATTGCGCCACGCAACCACCTCCGGGTCCTCAAACGGATCGAGGTGGCGGAGAAGGACCGGACGATGTCGATCGAACCGGCCGAAGAGTTTCGCATCGAGTGCGAGATCGACTTCCCCCACCCGATGATTGGAACCCAACACTACACCCTTGCCCTCAATGCAGATCGCTACCGGCAGGAGATTGCGCCAGCCCGGACCTTCGGCTTTCTCCACGAACTGGAGATGTTGCAGCGCAATGGGCTTGCCCGTGGAGGGTCGCTCGAGAACGCCATTGCGCTGACAGCCGAGGGGATTCTCAACCCCGAGCCATTGCGATTTCCAGACGAGTTTGTGCGACACAAGATCCTTGACATCATCGGGGATCTGGCGCTCTGCGGGTTACCGTTGTTGGGGGCTGTCCGGGCGGTCCGATCTGGCCACGGCTTGCATACGATGCTGCTCTCGACCCTGCTGCGGGACGAGAGCGCCTGGGAGATGACAGCCGCTCACTGAATCCGAAAGACGGGCGAGGTGAGGCGGGCCGGCAGGAGGATCAGGTCTTCGAGAAGGCAGCCCAAGATGGTGACGGCCGAGAGGAGCCCGAAAGATCCAATCGGCTCGAACTGCGAGACCGCGAAGATGGCAAAGGTGGCGGCCAGTGCGATATTGGCGTAGATGATCGGACGCCCCGAGAGGCGCATGGTCTCGATAATCGCCGCGGTGAGCGTCTCCTTCTGCCCCTGCAGTCGCCGAAATCGGATGATGAACTGGATGGCATTGTCGACAGCCAAGCCGAGCACGACACTCGCGACCAGGCTCGTCGTCAGGTTGAGGGGAATTCCAGCCCAGCCCATGAATCCAAAAAAGAAGAGGATCGGGATGAGGTTCGGGACAAGGGCAGTCAACCCGACTCGGAGTGACCGGAAGAGCAGCGAGAGCATTCCGAAGATGGTGACCAGCGCGAGCCCAATGCTCAGGCGCTGCTCGCCAGCAATCCGATCCGAAGTCCGGTTGAGGAGGACCATCGTTCCCGTCGCATAGACTCGTCGCTCCGGGAAGAGCTCCTTCCCCTTGGCTTCCAACGTCTCGATCGCCCGCGCCATCGACTGGGAACCGGAGAGGTTGGAGCGGACGAGGATGCGGGCGAGTCGGCGATCATCTGAGACAAAACCACGGACGACCGACTGCTCGGCGAGGAGTTCGCGAATGATCGCCGGGTCGTCTGGCAATGGCTGCTCCTGCCCACTTCTCTCGAGGTGGTCCCCATCCCCAAAGGCCCGATGGGCGTGCGCCAGAAAGTCGACCACTGAGAGGGTCCGGTCGATGCCCCTTCCCTCTTCGTTGCGATAGGCCTCGGCAATCCGCTGCAACTGTTGGAGACGACGGAGATCAGCGGGAGAAGTCAGGCCATCCGGCGATCTTCTCGTCCCCTTCTCCACCTCCTCGATGACAAGGTTGAATGTGACTGCACCGGAGAGCCGCCGGTTGATCTCTGCCAGCCCGATGGTCGTCTCGGAGCGTTGTTTGAAGAAGTGGAAGTAGTCAATGTCGATGACGATCCGCCAAGTCCCGACCAAGCTGATCAACACGACTGCGGCCGTCACCGCATAGAGCAGCAGTTGGTGCGTGGTCGCCCAGTGGCCAATTCGTTCGAGCAGCCCCACCGTGGGGCCACCCAGGCCGATCCGGAACGTGATCGGCCAGTGCTTGAGGAGCAGGAGTCCTGCGGGAAGGAAGGTCAGCGAGAGAACCATGGTGATCGCCGCGCCGATTGCGGCATAGACGGCTGTCTCGCGAATTGCGGGAATCGTCGTCAGTGAGAGGGAGAGAAAGCCCGCGATGATGGTCAGTGCCGAGACGATCACCGGCAGGGCGATGAAGCGCACCGCCTCCTCGATGATCGCTGCCCGTGCGGATCCGGTCTCCCGCTTCGCGGCGGCGACCAACCCGATCTGGTTGACGACGTGGATCATGTAAGAGCAGCCGATCGCCAGCATCACCGTCGGCAACATCAGCGCGAGAATGGTGAAGCGGGCTTGGAGCGCCGCCATCAACCCCAGCAACCAGAGCAGCCCGATCCCGATCGTGCCCAAGGGGAGCAGGACCGCCAGGCCGGAACGGAAGCTGCGCCAGAGCAGGACAATCAGGAGCAGGACAGTCAAGGGAAGGAAGAGACGGAGGTCCTGCTGGATCGCCGCGACGGCACGCCATTGCGAGAATGGATCCCCGGCAAAGTAGCTCTCCGAAAAACCGGCGGACTTGGTCAGATCGTAGATCCGCGCCGTCACGGCGTGGCGCTCAGGCGTCGAGAGGTCCGAATCGAGAAGGATGTTGAGGGCGGCCATCCGGCCATCGGGCGAGACGATCTGCCCGACGTAGAGCCGATCGCTCAACGCTTGCTCGCGCGCCTCCGTCAAGCGGGCCCCTTCAACCAGGGACGTCGGAAGGAGGGTCTCCAGGGACGCCCCGTCGGCCATGCGGCGGGCGTACGGCACATTGGCCAGGCTGAGAATCTCTTCGACCCCGCGCAGCCCGGCAATCTGTTGGTGGAGGCGACGGAGCTTCCCGAGGTTGGCTGGCGTAAAGATCTCCTCGGCGACCACGGCCGCGATCAGAAAATCGTCGGAGCCAAAATGCTGGCGCGTCCTCCGATAGTCGATCATCGGCTGCCCTTCCCGCTCGATGAAACTGAACGGAGAGGCATCGAGGGTGATCCCTCGCGAAAGCCCGAAACCGGCGAGCAGGCTGATCAGGGTGACGATGACGACCACCCCACGGGGTGAGCCGACCACCATCCGCACCAGGCGGTCGATCCACTGTCCGCTCATTGCGCTCTCCCTTGCGCATCAATCAGGCGCCCCGCCTCGGTCGTCGCTTGCCGGAGCCGATCTTCGCTGAAGGCGCTCTCCGGCAGTCCCCGATCATACTCGATCCGGCGGATCTCCAGCCTCAGCCGGAGCTGTTGCCCCAGATCTTCAATCGACAGCTTGGTCAGGGTCTGGCGGGACTGGATCGTCCGGATCTCCTCGACCGAGATCCGTTTCTGCAACGTCCCGACGGCATCGAAGAGATCGAACCGCACCGGTTGGAGGCTTGCCTCCTCAATGAGGAGATCGATCCGGGGAAAAGCGAGCCCGCGGTCCGGAATCTCTGTCAGGGGGAGGCGGAGACGGGAGACGCCGTCCTCGACTACCCGCTCAGCGGCGCCCGGCTGGTAGCCAGAGAGTTCCATTCCCAGCAGTTCCTGGACAGTTACCTTCGCGTCCCGAAAGGTGAGCTGGCGGTTGGAGGACAATCGGGCGAGCCGCCGCAGGCCGGCGAGGTACGAGAGCGCCACTGTCGGCTCATCGGCCCGTTCCGTCGCCAAAAGGATCTTGTTTCGATCCTCGAGCGGTGCGAGAACCTGCAGGAACGTCCGCTTCTCAATGGCATCCTGCCGACGCTGCAGACGCAGATCGATCTGCTCTGGCGGCTTCCCCTCGCGGATGGCGGTCAACCGCATCTCGGCCGTCAGGTCCTGTGCCCCATCGTAGGTTTGCAAGCGGGTGAGAAGGGGTTGCAGATCGGGGATCGGGGGGGGATGGGCCTCTCGCTTCCCCCCCTCCCCGGCGGAGAGGCTTTCGCCTCCTCCGGCCTCCCGACAAGCCGTCAGGGCCCAGACCATCACGCCCAGCAATCCGACGATCGCCAAAGCGTGGAAGGTGCCCCTGCCAACCAGAGATCGATTCCTGTTCATGGCGCCTCACGAGAAGAGAACCATCCGGTGTGGAGTGGGATGCGAGCCCACCCCGCTTGGCTAGGCGCGCAGCCCCTCACGGGTGCGATCCCAGTAGACAGGACGATTCTGACTCGCCGCCAAGTTGATCATATGGGGGACCGCCGCCGCTCGATGACCCGTCAAGGCATCTTCCACCGGCTGCTGCCTCGTGCGGACCGCCTTCTCGAACTGCTCGAAGTGGAGCACCGTCGTGTCTCGCCCCACCCAACGCAAGATCTCCTCCTGCGCCTGCACCTCCGGATCCCACTGCCCCGGGCGCTCCTTGGCGATGACTTTGGGGTCCCGATAGTAGGCCTTCCGCAGTTCACTCGGCCAGGAATCGACAATCCACCCATTGTCATCTCCTCCGCCCTCCGAGACGATCGTCATCCGCCGGCCCAGCGTCATCGCCCCTTCCGTCCCGAGAATCTGGAATCCTTGCTCGCCACCCGACTGGTTATTGAACGTTCCGCTGAGGTTGACGGTAAAGCCTTCCGGGTACTGCAGAATTGCATTGATCGTATCGCCCGTGTCGCGCCCATCTTTCCAGCGGTAGAGCGAGCTGGACGCCATGACCATCTCTGGCGCCTGGGCCTTCATGATGTAGTGGATCGTCGTCATCAAGTGAACAAAGAGATCGGTCGCCATCCCGCCCGAGTAGTCCTGAAAGCAGCGCCAGCGGAAGAAGCGTTCGAGGCTGAAGGCCCGCTTGGGTGCTGAGCCGAGAAACATCGGCCAGTTGACCGTCTGCTCGTTAGCATCGGGGGGAATCGGATAGACCCACGCGCCGCCAGCGGAGTTCCGATTGACGCTGGCTCGAATCATGGTGACCTGCCCCAGTCGCCCGGAGGCAATGATCTCCCGTGCCTTCGCCTGGAGCGGGGAGCTGATGTTCTGACTGCCCACCTGCAGAATACGGCCGTACTTCTTGACCGCCTCGATGATCTCCAAGCCCTCGGCGACAGTGTAGGCAAGAGGTTTCTCAAGATAGATGTCCTTGCCCGCCTTGAGCGCCGCGATGGCGTGATCCTTGTGCCAATGGTCGGGCGTTCCAATGTAGACGGCGTCAATGTCAGGCGCGGCGAGCAGCTCGTTGTGATCCCGGTAGACCTTGGCCCGGTTGCCTGTCCGCTCGACGGCGCGTTGAATCCGCCCTTGATAGGCATCGCAGAGTCCGACAACCTCGAATCCAGGCATTCCGAGCACGTCGTCGATCACCTCATGGGCCCGGGCACCGACTCCGATGAAGCCGAGCGTGATCCGGTCATTGGGGCTTCCCGGTCGCTGCTCCTGGCGAACACTTGCCCGCCCCGTCGTCGTCCCAGCCCCAATCACCGCCCCGGTGACGGCACTCTGACGCATGAACTCTCTTCGGTTGATCTTCTCAGCCATGGTGATGCTCTCCTCCCAAAAAAAGAATCCGTTCAGGATTTCGACAAGCCAGACGAGGCCAGGGTGGTGGGAACTTCCACTCTCCCCGCGCTGCGACCTTCTGGGTACTCCTACCCGGCAGCAGACGGTGACTCGGCCAGCAACTGCTGGATGAAAGACTCGTACTCGGCCTTCAATCGGACGTGGCGCTCTCCGGTGGCCCTTCCTTCAAACCCAGTATGGATCCGCTTGACCGTGCCATCCCGCCCGACAAAGATGGTCGTGGGATAGGCGCCAAAGTTGACCAGTTGAGGCAATTTCCGCGCGATCTCGCCCTCCTCGGTCGTCCCGGCAAGCAAGAGCGGGTAGGTCAGCTGGTGACGTCGCGCAAAGATGCGCAGTTGCTCCGAGTCCCGGACCGGGTCTCCGGTGTATTCGAAGGCAAGGGCGACGACCTCCAGTCCCTGCTCCCGGTAGCGATCGTAGTAGGTCTGGAGCAGGGGGGACTCCTCGTGGCAGTTGGGACACCAACTGCCGGTGATCGAGAGGACAATTACTTTACCTTGGAATCGCGCGTCGGTCGAGGAGACGAGCTGTCCCGCCAGATCTGGAAAGGCAAAATGAAAGGGCTCCTCCGGATGGCGAAGATGGGTGTAGGTGTCCGGATCGGGCAGCGTCGCCACCATCTCCCGATTGGCCTCCCC
>JBMOHS010000029.1:0-28511 GCA_049317725.1 Blastocatellia bacterium | reverse complement strand
GAGGAGTTCGCGCGCTACCAGGCGAGCCGCCGTCAGGAGCTCTGGGGGCTGCTCGGCGACCTCCCGTGGAGCCATCGACCGGGGCCGGCCCGGCTTCTCCGCACCGAGAAAGGGCCCGGCTACACGCTGGAGCACCTCGTCCTCGACCTCAACGGGATCGAGCCGGTTCCGGCGATCCTCTTGCTCCCCGACAAGCGACCTGCCAAGGCCCCCTGCCTGCTCTACATTCACTGGCACGGCGGCACCTACCCGACGGGAAAGGACGAGCTGCTGACAGGGCGAAAGGTCCTGCCGGCCTATGCCCCAATGGTTGCCGAGAAGGGGATCGTCACCCTCGCGATCGACAGTTGGTGCTTCGGGGAGCGCAAGCACGCCGAGAACGGCTCCCAAGGGGAGTCGGATGCCTTCAAGAAGATGCTTTGGAACGGCCAAGTCCTCTTCGGGATGATGCTCTTTGATGAGTTCCGGGCGATCGACTACCTGCTGGCACGCCCCGAGGTCGATCCGGACCGCCTCGGCGTCTTTGGTCTCTCGATGGGGGCGACCAAGGCCTGGTGGCTGGCCGCGCTCGACCCGCGCGTCCGTCTCTGCCTCGACCTCTGCTGCATGACCGACTTCGAGGAGCTGATTCGCGCGGATAATCTGCGGGGGCACGGCATCTACTACTATGTTCCGCGGCTTCTTCAGCATTTTTCGACCGCTCAAATCAACGAGCTGATCGTGCCGCGCCCCCATCTCAGCCTCAATGGGCGCCGGGACTCCCTCACTCCCCCGGCGGGAGTCGAGCGGATCCGGGACTACCTGCTCCCTCTCTACCGACGGTATGGGAAGGAGGCCGACTGCCGGATCGACCTCTTCGAGGCGGGCCACGAGGAGCTGCCGGAGATGCGTCAGCTGATCCGCGACTGGCTCGACCGTCACCTCGTCGCCGTTCGTTGAGGAGGCCACCCTCTCAGCTTGTCAGAAAGCTGCAACGGGGGAGGGGCGTTGACCGTCCAAGATTCTGTTCGTACGATTTTTGTTCGACGTCTGCTCGACGATGGTGGTGACCACCACCCCGGCTTTTTCACGACGGGTCTGGCCCTTGCCGGAAAGAAACGTCGATCCCGTCCGGCCTTCGGCCGTTCAGGAAGTTCTGAGTAAGTCCTTATCATTCAGTTGTTTCTATGCAAAAGCTCGCTGAGATCTGTATTCAACGCCCTGTCTTCGCCGCGATGATCATCCTCTCCCTGGTGGTGGTCGGGGCGACCAGCTACTCGAAACTGGGGGTCGACCGCTTTCCGACGATCGATCTGCCGACGGTGACGATCCGCATGACGCTGCCGGGGGCTTCTCCGGAAGAGGCCGAGTCGCAGTTGGCCAAACCGATCGAGGAGGTCGTCAACACGGTCGAAGGGGTCGAGCAGCTCCGCTCGGTCTCGAGCCAGGGGCGATCCTTCATCATTGCGACCTTCAACCTCAACCGGAACATCGAGGCGGCCGCCCAGGATGTGCGGGATCGGGTCCAGTCGGTCTTGCGGCTTCTGCCGCCGGGGACGGATCCGCCGGTAGTCCAGAAGGCGGACAGCGACTCGGAGCCGATCATGACGATCGCCGTCTCGGGGGATCGCTCGATCCGGGAGCTGACCGAGCTCTCGGACAAGGTCATCAAGGTGGGGATCGAGCGGTCGGTGGGTGTCGGAGAGGTCCAGATCAGCGGCGGCCTGTTGCGGGCGATCAATGTTTGGGTCGATGCCGACCGCCTCGCGGCCTATCGCATCCCGATCACCCAGGTGCGCAACGCGCTGGTTCGACAGAACGCTGATGTGCCAGGGGGGAATGTCGACGCGGGCGCGCGGGAACTGGTCCTGCGGACGATGGGTCGGGTCGTCGACCCGCGCGGGTTCGATGACTTGGTGATTGCCAATGCCGGGGGGTCCCCGATCCGGATTCGAGATATCGGATATGCCGAGGATGGGACCAAGGAGATGCGGACGCTCTCGCGTCTCAATGGCCGTCCGGCGGTGACCCTCGACATCATACGCCAATCGGGCTCAAATACGGTCGCGGTGATTGACGATGTCAAGCGCAACCTCGAGCGGGTCCGCCGGCAGATCCCAGCCGATGTCAGCCTCGATATCACCATCGATCAATCGCTCTACATCAAGAATGCCCTCAGCGAGATCAATGTCCACCTCGTCCTCGGGAGCATTCTTGCCTGTCTGGTGGTGCTGCTCTTCATGCGCTCGTGGCGCTCGATGATCATCGCCGGGATTGCCATTCCGGCATCGGTCATCTCGACCTTCGGGATGATGCGGGCACTCGACTTCACCCTCAACAGCGTGACGATGTTGGCGCTGGTCTTGATGGTCGGGGTCGTCATCGACGACGCGATCGTCGTGCTCGAGAACATCTTCCGATATATCGAAGAGAAGAAGCTGCCCCCGATGGTCGCGGCCCGGGAGGCGACCAAAGAGATCGGTCTGGCGGTGACCGCGACCACCTTCTCGTTGGTCGTCATCTTTCTGCCTGTCTCCTTCATGTCGTCGATCTCGGGCCGATTCCTCTACCAGTTTGGAATTACCGCGGCGGTGGCGATCTTGGTCAGCCTGCTCGTCTCCTTCACGCTGACTCCGATGATGAGTGCGCGCATGCTCGCCGGGGACGCGGCCAAGGCTCGCGAATCTCACGAGACCACCTCGCGCGGCGGATTTTACGGGCTCCTCGACCGGGCGTACACCGCGATGCTCCACTTCGTGATGCGTCATCGCCTGATCGTGACGGTCGTGACCTTGGTCGTCATCTTCTCGGCCGTCCCGCTCTATGGGTTGGTCAAGCAGGACTTCATTCCGAGCAATGTCGACGAGGGGCAGTTCAGCATCTTCCTCAATGGTCCAGAGGGAACGAGCCTCGTTGCCATGGACGAGGCTCTTCTGGCAGTCGAGGAGGAGTTGCGCCAGATGCCAGAGATCCGCTTGCTGCTCGGATCGGCCGGCAGCTTCTTCTCCGGCGCGGTCAACAGTGCGCGCGCCTTTGTCGTCATTGCGCCCCACGTCGAGCGGACCGTCAATTTGACGAAGTTCTGGGAGGGGCTCAAGCGTGGGGAGCCGCTTGCTGTTTTCGAGGGGAACTACAGTGCACGCGACGTGCAGCAGAAGATCCGCCAGCGACTGCGCAAGTTCACCCACCTGCGACCGACGATCCGCAATCCGCAGACGATCAACCTCGGCAGCGGCAGCGGGTTCTCCGACATCGACTTCGCGGTGCGGGGCCCGGACCTTAATCAACTGGTCAGGTACGCTGAACGCTTGCGCCTGCGCGCCCCGGAGTTGGGGCTGGTCGACGCCGACATCACGCTCAAACTGGATAAGCCGGAGCTGCGCGTCGAGATCAACCGCCCCCGGGCGGCCGATCTCGGGGTCGATTCGACCGACATCGCGACGGCGCTGCGGCTGATGGTCGGCGGAGACGAGCGGGTCTCGCGCTTCCGGGATGAGCAGATGAACGAGGACTACGATGTGCAGATCCGGCTCCAGAAAGGAGACCGGAGCGACTCGGCGACGATCGCGCGCCTCTTCGTGCCCTCGACCAAGGTGGGGCTCGTCCAGCTCGATAATGTGGTCACCCTCAATCCCTCCCAGGCCTCCTCGCGCATCGACCGGCTCGACCGGCAGCGCCAAGTCTCATTGCGGGCTGGGGTTGGCCCGGGCTATGCGCTCGCCGATCGTGTCGAGGCACTTCGCGCCGAGATCGCCAGCTACAATCTCCCTCCTGGCTATTCGACGACGGTCGCCGGGCGGGCGCGCGAGCTGGAACGGACCTTCGGGGAGTTCATCCTCGCCTTCCTCCTCTCGATCGCCTTCATGTACATGATCCTTGCGTCGCAGTTCGAGAGTGTCATCCACCCGGTGACGATCCTGCTCAGCCTGCCCTTGGCGGTCCCGTTTGCCTTGCTTTCGCTCTACCTGATGGACGAGACGCTCAATCTCTACTCGGCACTTGGGATCCTGGTCCTCTTCGGGGTGGTCAAGAAGAACTCGATTCTGCAGATCGACCACATGAACGGGTTGCGGGCGAAGGGGATGGCGCGGTACGAGGCGATCATTCAGGCTAACCGGGACCGGCTGCGCCCGATCCTCATGACGACGCTGGCACTGGTCGCCGGGATGTTGCCGCTCGCACTCGGGACGGGACCGGGCGCCGAGGAGCGCCATTCGATCGCGATCGTCGTCATTGGCGGACAATCCCTCTCGTTGCTGCTCACCCTCCTGGTGACTCCGGTCGCCTACTCGATCTTCGATGACCTGGGAATCTGGGTCCAGCGTCGTTTTCCCAAGTCGAAGGCCGGGTCTTCCTTTGACGGAGGACTCGACGGGGGCAACCTGGGAGGGAAGGTCCCTTCCTCGGTGATCGAATCGGGGGATTGATTCTCCTCTCAGCGATTCCAGTATGACCCGCTGCGTGTTTGGATGTCCTCCGGGGAGGAGGTTGTGCTACCCGGAGGACCATTTCCGGTCCGGATCGCCTCCTGTCTTGCCAATTTTCCGGATCTGAGATACAACCAGCCAGATTTTCGGGACAACCCATTCACATCGCTTCCTTCAGACGAATTCGGTCCCCCCTTCGGTCCCATCCGATTGGGCAGTGCCGGTTCCTCTGGAGGGACAGGAGCAAAGAAACTATTCAATTCCATTGGGCAATTCCATTGGGCAATTCCATTGGAAAAAAGGAGCAGGGATGGTCTGGAGAACAGAAACAGGAAGAGAGCAAGGGCAGATGGCCACGCCGACAGTCCCACGTCGCGCGTTCTTGATGGCGGGGATGGGAGCAATGGTCGGCGGCCTGGCCCTGCGGGGCGGTTCATCCGTACAAGCCGCGGGGAGGTCACAACAGGAGGGAACCTCTGCACTCGTGGTCGGACAGAAGTCCCATCGCTATGAATGGCTGCGAGGCTGGGGGCGGCTCCCGGAAGGGATGGCGCTTGGCAGTACGCACGGCGCCGTCCAGGTCGATTCGCAGAACCGCGTCTACTTCAACACTGACACGGAGAATGCCATCCTCGTCTTCAAGGAGGACGGTACATTTGTCCGCGCCATGGGGGCAGAGTGGAAGGGGGGGACGCACGGCATGGTCATTCGTCAGGAGGGGAAAGAGGAGTTTCTCTACCTGACCAATCTGGCCCGGAGTGAGTTTGCCAAGCTGACACTCGAAGGCCGTGTCGTGTGGGTCAAGGGCTATCCCACCGCGTCGGAGATCTATACCGCCCCGACCGAGTTCAAGCCGACCGGCATCGCCTTCGCACCCGACGGGGCCTTCTACGTCACCGATGGGTACGGGAAGAACTACATCCATCAGTACACGGCTGGCGGAGAGTATGTGCGTTCCTGGGGGGGGAAGGGAAAAGAGGACGGCAAGTTCAATACGCCCCACGCCATTCTCGTCGACACGCGGGGCAAGAGCCCGCTCGTTCTGGTGACGGACCGGGCGAATCATCGTCTGCAGTGGTTTACGCTCGACGGGAAGCATCACCAGACCCTCGACGGGAGTTCGGATGATCTGCTGCGCCTGCCGGCGACCCTCGCGCAGCGCGGCAGTGACTTGGTGATTGGCGACTTGGCTGGCCGATTGACGATCCTCAATGGAAAGAACGAGCTGATCACCCATCTCGGGGACAACCTCGATCCCAAGAAGCGGGCGACCAATCGACTGCCGGAGACCGAGTGGCTCGATGGGCAGTTCATCGCCCCCCACGGGGTCTGCTGGGATCGCGACGGGAACCTCTATGTCGAGGAGTGGATGGCGATTGGACGGATCGTCAAACTTCGTCGGCTAGCCTGATCTGTTCCAACGGACGCTCCCCAACCCTCATCCATCCACTCTTACCTGTGGCCTCTCCTCTCCGCCCACGCGGCGGGAGGGGAGGCCCTCACGCACTGACTGACGTACACTAACCCTTTGTGCAAGGTATCGCACCAAGGAGGGTCCATCCAGATGACTGAATCATTAAAGCCGGGGTTCAAAGCGAATCTCAAGTACGACCTGCCAGCTGGGCTGGTCGTCTTTCTCGTCGCCTTGCCGCTCTGTCTGGGGATTGCGCTGGCCTCCGGGGCGCCGCTCTTCTCCGGGCTGATCGCCGGGATCATCGGGGGAACAGTGATTGCCCTGTTCTCGGGATCGGACATCAGTGTCAGTGGGCCTGCCGCCGGGCTGGCCGTGATCGTCGCGACGGCGATCGAGAACCTCGGGTCCTTTCGCATCTTCCTCCTGGCGGTGGCGATCTCGGGCTTGATCCAGATCTTGATCGGATTTCTTCGTGCCGGTGTCCTCGGGAACTATGTGCCCAACTCGGTGATCAAAGGCATGCTCGCGGCGATCGGCATCGTCATCATCCTCAAACAGATCCCGCACGCGCTCGGCCGGGATGACGATTATGTCGGTGATTTTGCCTATTTTCTGACCAAGTCAGGGGAGAGCAACACTCTCCTCGACATTGTCAAGGCGATCTACAGCGCCGATGCGACGGCGGTGGTGATCAGCCTGCTTTCCCTGGCCCTGCTCCTGGCTTGGGAGCGACCGTGGTTGCAGCGCTTCCGTCTGTTCCAGTTGGTACCCGCCCCCCTCTTGGTCGTCTTCTTGGGGATCGGGATCAACGAATTCTGCCGGGTCGTGTTGGGAAGCCACTACCTGATCGCCGAGGATGGCCATATGGTCAGCCTTCCCGTTGCGGCCAGTCTGGGAGAGTTCTTTGGCCAGTTTACAGCGCCAGACTGGACGGCGTGGAACAATCGTCAAGTCTACGTCACAGCGATGACGATCGCCGTCATCGGGAGCATTGAGACCCTTCTCTCGATCGAGGCGTCGGACAAGCTTGATCCGTTTCGTCGGATCTCCTCGACCAACCGCGAGTTGAAGGCGCAAGGGGTCGGGAATCTGCTCTCCGGTCTGCTCGGTGGGCTCCCGATCACCTCGGTCATCGTGCGCAGCTCCGCCAATGTCTACGCCGGAGCCCGGACGCGCCTCTCCGCGATCGTGCATGGGGTCCTGCTCTTCGTCTGTGCGCTGCTCATTCCGCAGTGGCTCAACAAGATTCCGCTCGCCTGCCTCGCGGCGATCCTCCTGGTGATTGGCTACAAACTGACCAAGGTCGGCTTGTATATGAAGATGTACAAGTCGGGGGTCGATCAGTTTCTCCCCTTCCTGGTGACCGTCCTGGCGATTGTCTTTACGGATCTACTGACTGGAATTGTCATTGGCCTGATTGTCGGTTTCTTCTTTGTGATCCGGACCAATCACCATTCATCGATCACCCTGGTCAGCCAGGACAACTACTACATGCTCCGCTTCAACAAGGATGTCTCCTTCGTCAACAAGAATGAACTGAAGGAGAAGTTGATGATGATTCCTTCCCATTCGACCTTGATCATCGATGGAACCCGGTCCATCTTCATCGACAGCGACATTTACGATGTGATTGTCGATTTTCAGGAGAACGCCAAGTTCCGGGAGATCCAGGTCGAACTGAAGCATTTTCACTCCAAGGCACAAAATTACCGGAAACGGGGAGGGCTCGATGGAAGACTACAAAAAGCTGTTGCTCGCCAATAAGGCGTTTGTCAAAGACCGGACCGATGTTCGTCCGGACTACTTCGAGAGGATGGCGGAGGATCAAAAGCCGGAGTACCTCTGGATTGGCTGTTCCGACAGTCGGGTACCGGCGGAACAGTTGACCGGGATGGAGCCTGGCGAACTCTTCGTCCACCGGAATATCGCCAACCAGGTGATCCACACCGATTTCAATATGTTGAGCGTCGTGCAGTATGCAGTCGATGTTCTCAAGGTGAAGCACATCATTGTCTGCGGCCATTACAGTTGTGGTGGAGTGACGGCGGCGTTGACCCACAAGAATCTCGGGCTGATCAACAAGTGGCTGCGCAACGTCAAAGATGTCTATCGCATCCATCGTCGCGAACTGGAAGCGATCAATGACAACAATACCCGTCTACGGCGCATGGTCGAACTGAATGTCGAAGAGCAGGTTTGGAAACTGGCGGAGACCACTTTTGTCCAGCAAGCCTGGAAGCGGGAGCATCGTCCCTACCTGCACGGGTGGGTCTATGACCTGCGCACCGGATACATCAACGATCTCTTCATGCTCTCTCCCGGAGCGAAGATCGATGACATCTATCAGTTTGAGTTCGAGGATGACTAAACCTGAAGAGGAAGAAAACAGTGTTGACAGGGCACTGAGGGGAGCGAGTCCGGATCGAGAGGGCCAGGGGAACTGCGCCCGCGAACAATCAAGGCGAAAGACCAGGAGAAAAACCATGCAGCAGCGAACGATCGAGAGCGTGTGGGGGTGGGGGGTAGCATTGGTGCTTTTGGGAGCGGCCATCCACCCGGTGAGGGGGCAGGAGCGGCAGGACCCATCGCCGGGTGGGGCAAAGGGGATGGAGGCGGCGACGTTCCAGGGCTTGCGGCTGCGTTCGATTGGGCCGGCGGTGACGGGGGGGCGCATCGTCGACTTTGCGGTCGATCCGACCAACCGGGCACGCTATTTTGTCGCCGTCGCCTCGGGGGGCGTCTGGAAGACGGTCAACGCCGGGACGACCTGGACGCCGGTCTTCGACTCCTACGGGTCCTACTCGATCGGGGCATTGGCGCTCGATCCGCGCGATCCGGCGGTCCTCTGGGTGGGGACAGGGGAGCTCAACAGTCAGCGGAGCGTCGGCTACGGGGACGGTCTCTACAAGTCAGAGGATGGTGGGCGCAGCTTCCGGCGGGTCGGCTTGGAGAAGTCAGAGCATATCGCCCGGATCGTCATCGACCCCCGCAATTCCCAGGTTGTCTATGTCGCCGCGCAGGGGCCGCTCTGGAGCGCGGGGGGGGAGCGTGGGCTCTACAAGACGACAGATGGGGGCAAGACGTGGAGCCAGGTGCTGCGGATCAGCGATGATACGGGCATCACTGAGGTGGTGCTCGATCCGTCGAATCCCGACACGCTCTACGCCGCGGCCTGGCAGCGCCGGCGTCACGTCTGGACGCTGATCAACGGTGGGCCCGAATCGGCAGTCTACAAGTCGACGGACGGCGGGCAGAACTGGACCAAGCTCCGCGGCGGATTGCCGGCAGTGCTGGGACGTGTCGGATTGGCCATCTCCCCGGTCGATCCGCGAGTCGTCTATGCCACGGTCGAGGCGGCGGAGACAGGCAGTGGAATCTACCGCTCGCTCGATCGGGGAGCGACCTGGGAACGGATGAATCCCCGGATTGCCCAGGCAATGTACTATGGGCAGATCCTCTGCGACCCAAAGGATGTTGATCGAATCTACCTCCCCGATGTCGTCTTTCAAGTCTCCGACGATGCCGGTCGGACACTCAAGCCACTCGGAGAGAAGAACAAGCACGTCGACAACCACACGATCTGGATCGATCCACACCACCCCGACTACTACCTTGTCGGCAGCGACGGCGGGATCTACGAGAGCTTCGACCGGGGGGCCAACTGGCATTTCAAATCCAACATGCCCATTGCCCAGTTTTATGACGTGACGGTCGATCAGTCCGCCCCGTTCTACCAGGTCTGTGGGGGGACCCAGGACAACTACACGTGGTGTGGACCGTCGCGCACGACCAGTCAAAGTGGGATCACCAACGCCGACTGGTATGTGGTCAACGGCGGGGATGGCTTTCACGCCCGGGTTGATCCGGTCGATCCGAGCATCGTTTATGCCACTTCGCAGTATGGAGGCTTGGTCCGCTTCGACCGTCGCACGGGGGAGCGGATCGGACTGCAACCGAAGGAGGGGAAGGGGGAGCCGCCCCTTCGCTGGAACTGGGACTCGCCACTCCTCATCAGTCCGCACGCCCCGGCGCGTCTCTACTTCGCGGCCAATCGCCTCTTCCGCAGCGATGATCGCGGCGACACTTGGCGGGCCATCTCTCCTGACCTGACCCGTCAGATCGATCGGGACTCCCTGCCGGTGATGGGGCGTCTCTGGGGGCCGGAGGCGATCGCCAAGCACCAATCGACCTCGTTCTATGGCAACATCGTCGCCTTGGCCGAGTCCCCGCGCCGCGAGGGGCTGCTCTACGTCGGAACGGATGACGGACTGATTCAGGTGACAGAGGATGGCGGTCGGACTTGGCGCAAGACGGAGTCTCTCCCCGGCGTTCCAGAGCGGACCTACGTTGCCCGGATCCTCGCCTCGACCCATGACCCGGCCGTGGCCTACGCCGTGCTCAACAACCACAAGAATGGGGATTTCGCGCCCTACCTGTTGAAGACGACCGACACCGGGCGGAGCTGGCAGTCGGTTGTCGCCAACCTCCCCGGCCATCACCCGCTCTGGGCGATTGCCGAAGACCACGTCCGGCGCGACCTCCTCTTCGTCGGGACGGAGTTTGGGCTCTTTGTGACCCTCGATGGGGGAGGGAAGTGGACGGCACTCAAGGGCGGGCTCCCGACGATCGCCGTGCGTGATCTGGCCATCCAGAAGCGCGAGAACGACCTCGTCGTTGGCACTTTCGGTCGCGGCATCTACATCCTCGACAACTACGCGCCGCTGCGGGAGGTCGATGGCGCCCTGCTCGATCGGGAGGGGCATCTCTTCTCTCCCCGTCCCTCCCTGCTCCACGTCGAGAGTACTCCGTATGGGGGGCGTGGGAAGGCCTTTCAGGGCGAGTCGTTCTACACGGCGGAGAATCCGCCATTTGGCGCGACCCTCACCTACTACCTCAAAGAGAAGCTCCAGACCCGCCGCGAGAGACGACTCGAAGAGGAGCGCAAGCTGCGCCAGACGGATCCAGCAGGCAAGGCCTACCGCTACCCTTCGGCGGAAGCACTGGCCGCTGAAGCGGAGGAGGAGCCCCCACAGGTGGAGCTGACGATCCGGGATGCCACCGGCCAAGTCGTGCGGCGCCTGCCGGGAGCGACGACGGCGGGCCTGCAACGTGTCACCTGGGATCTTCGCTACCCTGCTCCACAACTGGCCCCACCGCGGCCCCCCAGTGACGATGTGCTCGATGACCTCTACGGTCCACCCCGTTCCGGCCATCTGGTGATGCCGGGCCGCTACACCGTCAGCCTCGCCCGTCGCGTTGATGGGGTCTGGACAGCGATCGGCTCACCCCAGCCGCTCGAAATTCAGACCGAGGCGACCCTCACCCTCGCTGCGGCCGAGCGGGAGAAGCTCTTCGCCTTCCAGCAGAAGGCGGCCTCCCTGCAACGGGCCGTCAGCGGAGCGGTGGCTCTTGCCAACGAGACGAAGGCGCAACTCGCCAACGCCCGGCGTGCTCTCCAGGAAACCCCGGCCCAGACCGAACGGCTCCAGGCGGAGGTCCTCGCCCTCGATCAGCGGCTCCAGGTCATCTTGCGCTCGCTCAGTGGCGATCGTGCGCTCGCTGCCCGCTATGAAAATGCGCCACCCTCGATCACCTCGCGAGTCGGGACCGTCGCCGCGGCGACCCGCCAGGCCAATGCCCCACCCACTCAGACCCAGCGCGCGCAGTACGAGATCGTCGCCGAGGAGTTCTCGGCCGTTCTTGCTCAGTTGAAGCAGTTGGTCGAAGGCGATCTCGAGCGGCTCCGCCGCGGGCTCGAATCGGTCGGTGCTCCCTGGACGAGTGGTCGGGTTCCCAAATGGGTCCCCTGACAGGCAATACTGGCTCTCCCTGCCCGACGGCACCCTCAGGCTTTCGGCAGGGAGAGCTGGAAGCTCGCCCCTTGTCCGTTCTTCGAGTCGACGTGGATCTGGCCATTGTGGAGCTGAACTGCGCGGAAGACCTGCGCCAATCCAATGCCGCTCCCTTTGGGTTTGGTGGTGTAGTAGAGGTTGAAGATCTTCTCGCGGGCTTCCGGTGAGATCCCTGGTCCTTGGTCGGAGATGGTGATGCGGACGTGGCCGTTCTCCCGATCGGTACGGACGCGCAGCCGCCCCCCTTCCGGCATCGCTTGGCACCCATTGATGACGATATTGAGCAGCGCCTGTTTGAGCAGGTCGCTATCGCCCTTGATCTGCAGCGGACCTTCCCCATATTCCTCGATGATGTCGATCCCCTGCGCCCGCGCATCGGCCGCTAACAACACCACCTCGCGCACCAGCGCATTGGCGTCCAACTCGACCGGTTTCAACTCGACGGGACGGGTAAAGTCGAGGAAGGTCTGCACGACCCGGGTCAGCCGCATCACTTCCGTCGTCAAGATCTCGATGTGTGTGCTGGCGTCTTGGCCTGTCTCCAGCTTGACCTTGAGCAGTTCCAAGTGCAGCACCATCGCGTGCAGAGGGTTTTTGACCTCGTGTGCTATCCCGGCGGTGATGCGATTGAGTGCCCCCAGCTTGGTCGCAAAGTCCAGTTGGGTCTCGAGCTCCTGCAGCGTGGCATAATCCCGCAGCGTGACAAGAGCTCCCGCTGCTTTTCCCCGCTCCTCGAAGAGCTGCCAGGAGATGTGAACCGGCTGGGGCCCCTCTTCTCCTGGCAGAGGCAGCGCGACGACCTGCTTGATCGACTGGCCACGATGAAAGGCTTCCCGGGTCAAGCGGACGATCGGATGCGTCCCTGGGAAGGATTCGGCCAGGGGGCGTCCGCGCAGTTGCCCGGCCCCCTTCCCCAATAACCGCTCCGCTTCTGGGCTCGCCAGCAGAACCCGCTGCTCCCGATCGAGCAGCAGAATGCGCTCGCTCAGATTGCGGACCACCAGTTGCATCTGGTCGCGAATCGTTTCCACCTCTGACCGGTTGCCGGCAAAGCGGCGCCCGAGCTCCTGGAGACGCTGGGTCAGCGACTGCATGTCGCCCGCCTCCCCCTTGCTCCCCCCGTGCATCGCACTCGCCACTTCGAGCTCTTCGATACTCTGCATCACCTCCCGCAGGGGCCAGAGGACGAGGTTGGAGGAGAGCATCGCCACCAAGAGGGCGAGCATGATCATCATCAGGCTGAAGAGAAGGCTCAATTGCAGGGTGGGAGAGAGCTGTTGCCGAATCGACTCTGTCGAGACACCAGCCACGACTTGTGCAAAAGGCGATCCTCCCAAGGACAAGGGGATCCCTATCTCATAGACCACGTCCGACTGGAAGATCTGCCAAAGTTGCGTCGTCCAGGAGGCCCCGACCAAGCGTGAGTATGACTGGACTCCCGGTTGCGAGCTACCGTCCGGCGTTGAGACTGGACGACGCGACTCCACCCGTGGTCCGGCAGGAAAGAGACCCCGGGGGTCGGACTGGACGATTACCTCCCCATCGAGCAACACGATCGCACTGTAGACGACCTCTGATTTGCCGTTGGTACTCGATTGGATCAGTGAGCGAACCGTCTCATCCAATCCGATTGCCGCCTTTGGGTCTTCAAGCGGACGGTTGAAGATCGCTCGTTGCGAGAGTTGGAACAGTTGATCGAGCAAGAGCGACTCGATCAAACTTCCTCTGGATCGCAGCTCCGTCTGGAGTGATCTGGCGGTATTGAAGAGCAGCAGGACCCCCGTCACCAGAATGATCAAACAGAACAGGACGGCTAGGTGACGTGTCCGAACGCTTGGTTCCCATCGCATGGTCTATGTCGACTCCTCGAAATCATCGCTCTCCTCTCTGCCCGGGGAATAGCACCCCTTGTCCAAAATGGAGAAAGGATCTCTCGGTTGACTCGGCGTCAACCGAGAGATGCGAGCGGTGTCTTCCCACGAGAGACACCTCAACGACAGAAACAAGGCTGGATCCTCGCTGACCGGATTCGGTCAAGCGAGTGATCAGCTCAACAAGGGGGCAGTTCGGAAGAAGAGGAAGATCGATTGTCAGGGGCATCGTCTGTCGGGGATGGCAGCCAGAGAAGGCATCAGGATGGCTCAATCAAGCAGTTCTACCAGAAAAGCCTATCTCGATCCGTCGGCTCGGCGATTCTCTCCCCGATCGTTGATCGTCACCCAGGATCCAAGGGTCTTGGGCTGGTTTAACTGAGATCTGACTTTACTGGAACGGCACGGTCTCCGTTGGCATCAAGCCGCGGATGGAATTCTTGGACCCATCGAGGCTCGAAAGGCGGATTGGAAGCACCACGTCACAACCTTCACCCCCAACTTTCACCCCCAACCTTCACCCACAACCTTCACAAAGATCAATTCCCGAGCCAGGTATCGCCGCCAGCGTTGAAAAGCAGCACAGTAAGCTGGTGAAGACCCAATCTTCAAGCTGCCTGTGATTGGCCAGAACTCAAACCATTGCGGACCTTACCCGAATTTCAAGTCGAATGCAAGGAGTCGATTGGTGGACGTCCCTCCGGTGTGAGCGGGACCTATCCAAAGAAAATTGTCCAGCTGCTCTTCAAGAGGCTTGCTGGTTGCGAGGTTTTGGATATAATGCACGCGTCTTGATATTCATCTTGATGATCGCTTGATTCATATTCGATTCTCATTCGAGTCTCGTTCGATTCTCATTTCGATACCAGTTGCTCAAAAATTGAATCACTCGGATAACCGAAATTAGCTTCTGTCGGGGGCTGGTCTGCTTCCTGAAAGAATGGGAATGTCTGGTTATCACGCTTTTTGGTGTAACAACACCTCGGAAGTGACGGCTCGGCTGGGGCCTCCGGTCGGGATGACGGACCAAGTGACGGACCGAACAGATCAATGGAAAAGATTGACTATTCATTAAAGAATAGTTCAAAGGTCACGACAATGAATCGTGGCTAAGGGGAACTGCCGCGGACCTGCCGCAACTGCAGGCCAAGCAATCTCTGTTTCGGGATTGAAATGCCGCCCAGATAGACCAAAGTCCCCCGACCCCCTGCCCAATAAACTGAGTCTGACCTCTACTGGAAGGCTGGGGGATGGTTGGGCGGAGTTGGTTGGGGGATGCCAGAGGAGAGTTGGTTTCTGACTCTTTTCAATAGGATCCTGACAAGGATCCAGATCGATCGAATCAACTATTCGTTGAAGGAGATAAGCATATGGAACGTTCCGCCAGCTACGTTCTGCGAGTTGTTCTCGTGCTGTCCGCACTCTTGATCCCGTCTCTTGTGATCGGGCAGGTTCCGACAGGAACCATCTCAGGGGTGGTGGAGGATGGCTCAGGAGCGGTCATTCCGAATGCGTCGGTGACGATTCGGAACAAGGCCACCGGACTGGAGCGAAAGATTACGACCGCCGCGGACGGCCTCTTCTCAGCGACGGCGCTGCAGGCGGGGGACTACGAGGTGGTGACCCAGGTGACGGGGTTCCGCACCTTGATCCGCGAGGTCAATGTGACGACCGGGTCGGTCGTCAAGGTCGATATGACGCTCGAAGTCGGCCAAACGACCGAGGTCGTCACCGTGGAAGGCGCCACGGGCCAGATCAACTACGAGTCCCACACCATCGATGGGGTCATCACGCGGCAGAAGATCCAGGAGTTGCCGCTCAATGGTCGCAGTTTCCTCCAGCTCGCCTTCCTTGAGCCGGGCGTGACGGTGGGCGCTGGAACGACGTCGCAGTACAACTCGCTCTTCAGCGTCTCCGTCCTCGGGGGGGCATCGGACAAGACCAACATCACGGTCGATGGCGGCAATGTTCGCAACCCGATCGAAGGGCAGACTGGGATGAACTTCTCGCAGGAGGTCGTCCAGGAGTTCCAGCTCTCCTCGAACAATTTCGACCTTTCGACGGGCATCACCAGCGTCGGTTCGGTCAACATCGTCACCCGCACGGGCAGCAACGAATTTCACGGCTCGGGATACTTCTTCTACCGCGACAACAATATGGCGGCCTATCCTGGATTGGCGCGCAACGCAGCCAACCCGGATCCGTTCTTCGTGCGCCGTAATCCAGGTCTCTGGGTCGGGGGGCCGCTCATCAAGGATCGTCTCTTCTTCTTTAGCAATTACGAGTACACCAAACAGGAGCAGGTCTTCACAGTCCAGCCGGACATTCCCTCGGTACGGGGGTTGGCGGGCAACTTTGGCAGCCCGTACAGTGGGCATCTCTTCAGCACCCGGTTCGACCTCAAGCTCTCGGACAAGAATTCGCTCTTCGTGCGATTGTCACATGATCGCAACCGCGGCTTTGGGCCCTCCGGCGGGGCGCCGCTCCCTTCCAACTGGCTGCAGAACCGGAACCACTCGAACCAGGGAGTTCTTGGGTTGACAACCGTTCTGACACCCAACTTGGTCAACGATTTTCGATTCAACACGACCTACTGGCAGAACCGCAACCTCTTTGCCGACGAGACCGTCTGCCCGGGATGTCTCGGGTTGGGCTTCCCGCAGTTGACCCTGGTCGGATCGAGCAACTTCACGATCGGGAACACGTCGAACGCCACACAAGGGCGTGATCTGCGCCGGTTCACCTTCTGGAATACGCTGAGTTGGCAGAAGGGATCCCACCGGATCCGGGTCGGGACGGAGCTCGAGCATGCCCCGGGGACGGGATTCTGGGGGTTCTGCGATCCGGGATGTAACGTCGCCTTCTCCCCCGAGTATGTCCGCCAAGTGGTCCCGGCGCCCCTCGTGGCCGCCCTCTTCCCCAATCTTCCAACGGTGATTCGGACCAATGCCGACCTGCTCAATCTGCCCTTTGCGGGAGGAGTGGTCGGAATCGGCAATCCCGCACAGCCGCCTCCGTACAACCTCGACAAGGCCAAGATCAACCGGCGGGCCCGCTGGTTCGTCCAGGATACCTGGAAGGCGACCAACAACTTCACGCTCAATTACGGTTTGGCTTGGAACTTTGAGAGCACGCTGGTCAACAACGACCTCACGAAACCGGCCTTGCTGGCCCCACTCTATGGGACGGACCTCTCCCCGACCCGCAACAATTACAACAACTACTCCCCCTCGCTCGGCTTGGCCTGGAACGTTGACAAGAGCAAGAAGACGGTCATCCGCGCCGGCGGTGGGGTCTACTGGGAGACAGAGCTGCTCTGGCGCCGTCTGCAGGAGCGCTCCTTCATCGGGCCGGTGGGCAATGGACGCATTCAGTTCCCGCACACCGGGTTTGTCAATCCCTTCCAAGGGATCATTGATGTGGCAGCGGGAGGGCGTCCCGTCGCGGTCGGCGCACCGCTCCCCGCCAACACTTTGACGACGATGACACTTGGGCAATTCATCCAAGTGGTCAATCAGCAGGGGCCGGCGGTCAGTGCCGCACTCGCACCGACCAATCTCAATGACCTCTCCGTGCGCAACATCCAGCGATTCAAGGCTGGCTCGCAGCTCTACCCACAAGACTATCCCGTGCAGCGCAGCTACCAGATGAGCGTGGGAATCCAGCGCGAACTGCCCTGGAACATGGTGCTGTCGGCCGATCTTGTTCGCCGGGTCTTTGTGAATACCCTTCTCGGCGAGCTCGACTACAATCGCTTCAACCGACGGATCAACGGGGTGCAGACGCCGGTCATTCCCCGCTGCGCCAACGCCGCGCAGGTCAACGACCCGAACGCGATCTGCTCGTCCGGGTCGATCACCTTCTGGACTCCGGCGGGCCGGAACGTCTACAATGCGGCACTGGTCAAGCTCGACAAGCGCTTCTCGAACCGCTTCCTCTTTACGGCATCCTATGCCTTCACCTTCTCGAGCGGGAACAACGGAGTTGTCAATCTCGACCAGCTCAACGCGAGTTGGGGACCGCAGGGAGCGCGCCATATCCTCAACGTCTCGGGGATCGTCGATCTCCCCCTCGGGTTCCAGATCGGGTTCATCTCGGCGAGTTCCACCCGAGGGCCGCTCATGCCGAGTGTGGCGGGAGTCGACCTCGATGGGGATGGAACCACGACCGAGCCCATTCAGGGGCTCCCCTCCTTCAACTGCATCAATCGCGGATGCGGGAAGAGTGAGTTGGCCGCCGCGGTGGCCCAGTGGAACCAGACCTATGCCGGAAAGCAGGATGCCCGGGGACAGAACATCCCACAGCTCAGCCTGCCGACCAACTACGAATTCGGAGACAGCTTCAGTTCGCAGGACATCCGGCTGACCAAGACGTTCACGTGGCGGGACCGCTACAAGTTGTCGATCTTTGGCGAGATGTTCAATGTCTTCAATACGGCCAATCTGAGTGGTTTCAACTTCACGGTCAACAATGCGCTCTTTGGGCAACCGACACAGCGGGCCACACAGGTCTTCGGGTCGGGTGGACCACGGGCGCTGCAGGTGGGGGGGCGGGTGAGCTTCTAGCTCGCCCGAACCATCCGTGTCAGCCAAGACCTCCCCCTCCACACGCCTTACCGGCGGTGGAGGGGGAGGCTTTTTTCGGGAGGCGGAGCAATGGGGGATGAGGGGGCGACCGCGACCCTGCAACAGCTGGTGGAACAGGTCGAGTCCGCCTTGGGGGAGGACGGGATAGCCGTGATCTATCGGGACCGGGTCTGTTCCCAGCGGACCCGACGAGTCAATCTCCCCAAGGGAAGTCATTCCGCCCGAATCGAGGTCCTCCATACGCTTCTTGGAATCGAGCTTCAGGTCGGGCGGAGCCGCCTCCTCTGCCCTGATCTCCCGACAGCCCGCTACCTCTCCCTCTTCGCTCACCTGCGACTGGAGACGGTCGCGATCCCTTACGATATCACCCGGATTCCTTCCTTGGTGGAAGATCTCGAATCGTCCTGGTTTCGGATGCTGCGCCTGACTGAGACGATCGTCCAGCCCTACCGGATCGCCACCGTCACTCGATTGAAGCGCCAACTGGTGGAACGCCAGCGTGCCACGATTCTTGCCCTTTCCCCCACCTGACACGGCTCCCCCCTCCGTCGATCCAGCTCCCACTTGGTGATGGACAGGGTCTGCTAAAACAGGCTATGATATCGTCCCTTCGGGCCTTCGGGCCTTCGGGCCTTCGGGTGGATTGAAGTGGATTTTTGCTGCAAGTGGCAGAACTGACAACGCCTTACCCGACCAAGGCGGCCACCAAAGAAGAGGGAGAGCAGCAAGGGCCAAAAGAGAAGAGAGGAAGGGCGCGTGCAAGAAGTCAAGGGGTGGGGGAGAGGGTGTGTCGGAGGAAACACCAACCTTCGAGTTGTTCTGCGGCAAGGGGGCCTCATCCTCGTGGCTTTGGCGCTGCTGTTGAACGCAGGTTGCAAGCCAGGAAAGGAGACGGGAAAGACGTCAACCCCCTCTTCCTCCTTGAATTCAGCAGCGAATTATCGCCCACCTTCTTCGTCAAAAGCGCTTCCGCCCATCGATTCCCGAGCACTGGCCTCGACGGCGACTCTCCTCGAGGGCGGGAGTGCGCGGGTGGAAGATCTGCTCGGTCGTGATCGCGTGGTGCTGCTCAACTTTTGGGCCACATGGTGTGCGCCGTGTCGCCGTGAAATTCCCGAGCTGGTCGCTCTTCAACGCGAGATGCGGAACAAAGGGGTCGACGTCATTGGCCTGACGCTCGAGGATCCGGCGGTCGATCGTGCCCGGGTCGAGTCCTTTACCCGCCAGTTCTCGATCAACTACCGGATCGGGTTCTTGCCTGAGGAGATGTTTCGTCTCTTCAATGTCCAAGACCCACGGGGTCCGATTCCGCAAACCTTTATTTTTGATCGGCAGGGGAGATTGATTGACCACCTGAAAGGGTTTCGCCGGGACTTTCGCCAGTGGGCGGAGGGTGCCCTCCAGTATGCGATTGACCACTCCTGACCTCTTCCCCGCTTGATCTCTTCTTGAGCGATTTGAGTGCCAGTCTGATGCTTGTGTATGACGATCACCGGGAAGAGGAGAGGGACCCAGCAGAGGCCTGATGGCTCAAGATCTTGGTCTTCTGAATGGTGGTAAACTGCTCTTCTTGTTACAGTCGTGATCGCGTAGGAGGTTTTGAATTCATGAAGAAGGTGATGATCCAATCGCGTGGTGGGCTATGGTCTCTGTTGTTGGTTTCAGGTCTCCTCACGGGGATCATCTTTGCAACGACTCAGGATCCGACAAAGCCTGCCCAGCCGAAACCCCAGGAGGAGGAGGAGCCGGTTGCACTAACCGAGCGCAGTAAACCAGCGCCAACCGTTCAGTCAGTGGAGGTGACACCCGATCAGTTCGCCAATTTTCGCACCCCAATTGTGAATGCGAGTGGTGAGATCGCCGTCTTCGGGCTCCACACGCAGCCGAGTGAGGTCAATGGATCGGGGCAGCGTCTTTACCTCCGCACGCTGGATGGAAACTGGCAACCACTCCTCAGGCGGGGAGAGGAGACGCTCGACACGCATCTGAAACTGATTGAGCTGACCAAGCCTTCGATCACCAGCCGGAAAGAGGCGACGTTCATCTCCCAATTCAGCCCTAAGAAAGAGAATGATGAGAAGGAAACCCCGGCAATTGATCAGAATGACCCCGCTTACTACCGGCCTGCCGTTCCCAATCTTGGCATTTTCCGCAAGACAGCCGAAGGGATTCGCACCCTCCTTCTGATGGGAGTAGAAGTTCCGAATATGCCCTCGACCCTGATGGGTCTCAGTAATCTCTCCTCAAATGAGAAGGGAACCACGGCTTTCATTGGCACTTATGTGGAGCCGGATGGACGAGGGCTTTTTTACCATGCCAACGACAAGTTGAGCATCATCGTGCGGAGTGGACAGAAGATTGGTGTGAATGAGACGAGCACCTTCTCGGAGCACTACTATCCGTCCGATATCAACGAACGGGACGAGGTGGCCTTTCTGGGCAGGACGGGGGAGAAGAGTGGCATCTTCCTCGCGAGCCCAAAGGGAGTGGAGATCGTGGCGATGAGTGGCCGTCTTTCGCCGGTCAAAGGGGCGAAATTCATCGGCTTTGGGAATCGAACTCCAGGAATTAACAGTAAGGGAGAGATTGTCTTCGTCGGGTTCTTTGATGGACCAGAGGCAGGGCGGGCCCTTTTCGTCAAGCCAGCCGTTGGTCCTCTCCGGATGGTGCTGCGCAGTGGACAGCCGGTTGCGGGAACCACCTACAATTTCACGGACTTCACTTCGGTCGGCATCAATGACCAGGGGGACATTCTCTTTGTGGCGAGCTATGGCGGACGTAGCCGGGGGATCTTCCTCAAGACGGCGAAGGGAATCGTGCCGATTGCACTGGTCAATCAGCCCATTCCTGGTGGTACGCGTGAGGATCTCTACAACCACTTCACCCAACCATCTTTCAACTCGCGAGGGGATGTAGTCTTCTACGCCCAATGGCGGACACCGAAGACGGGGATTGATGTCGGAGTCTTCTGGCGAGATCCGAACGGAGAGGTGAAACTCCTCTTCAAGCGGGGCGACTTGATGCCAAAGTAACCGTGGAATGGTCGTGAGCGACGGGGGGCGAGATTGCCCCCTCTTCCGCTGGCTCCTCTACTGGTCGCATGAAATAGACAGGTGAAAAAAGCAGCAAGCTGATTATGGACAATCAATCCCGAAGCACCATCAATATCGAAGACGAGATGAGGCGGAGTTATCTCGATTATGCGATGTCAGTCATCATCGGACGGGCGCTGCCCGACGTCCGGGATGGTCTCAAGCCGGTTCATCGCCGCATTCTCTATTCGATGAATGAGAAGGGGCTGACTCCTGGAAAGCCGTACAAGAAGTCGGCCAACGTGGTGGGGGATGTCTTGGGCGCCTACCACCCGCACGGGGACACGGCGGTCTATGACTCGATGGTGAGGATGGCCCAGGACTTCTCGATGCGGTATCCGCTGATCGACGGTCAGGGGAATTGGGGGAGCATCGATGGGGACTCCGCGGCGGCCTACCGCTACACGGAAGCCCGGTTGACCCGCATTGCCACCGAGATGCTCGCCGACATCGAGAAGGAGACGGTTCGCTTCATCCCGAACTACGACGAGTCGAGGCAGGAGCCGACGGTCCTTCCGGCCCGGATCCCCAATCTCTTGATCAACGGGTCGGATGGGATTGCGGTGGGGATGGCGACGAAGATTCCCCCTCACAATCTGACGGAGATCATCGAAGCGACGATCCATCTGCTCCAGCACCCGCGGGCGACGACTGCAGATCTGATGAAGTTTGTCCCCGGGCCAGACTTCCCCACCGGCGGGTTCATTTACGGAAGGGAAGGAATTCGCCAAGCCTACGAGACAGGCCGCGGCGTGATGCAGGTCCGGGCACGGGCAGCAATCGACAAGGTGGGTCGCGGGGCGCAAGAGCGGGACGCCATCGTCATTACCGAGATCCCTTTCCAAGTCAACAAGTCGAAGTTGATCGAGCAGATTGCCGATCTGGTCAACGAGAAGAAGGTCGAGGGGATCTCCGAGATTCGCGACGAGACCGATCGGGAGAGCACTGCCCAGAAGAAGGTCCGGATTGTCATCGAGCTGAAGCGGGATGCAGTTCCCCAGATCATTCTCAATAAGCTCTACAAGATGACCCAGATGCAGGTCTCGTTCGGGGTCATCAATCTGTCGATCGTCAATGGACAACCAAAGGTCCTGACGCTGCTCGGAACGCTGCAGGAATTTGTCTCTTTTCGGCGTGAGGTGGTCCGGAATCGAACGCTCTATGACCTCCGCAAGGCGCGTGCCCGGGCCCATATCCTCGAAGGTCTGATCAAGGCGATCGATATCATCGACGAGATCATCAAGTTGATTCGAGGATCCCGGTCGACAGAGGAGGCCAAGGCGGGGTTGGTCCAGCAGTTCGCGTTCTCCGAGATTCAGGCACAGGCAATTCTCGACATGCAGTTGCGGCGCTTGGCCGCCCTCGAGCGCCAGAAGATCATCGATGAGTATCAGGAAGTGATCAAACTGATTGCCGAACTCGAAGAGATTCTGGCCAACGAGAAGGTCCTTCGCCAAGTGATCGTTCGAGAGTTGCGGGCGGTTCAGAAAGAGTATAGCGACGAGCGGCGGACCCAGATTGTCGAGAGTGGAGTGGAGCTGACCCTCGAGGATCTGATCGCTGACGAAGATGTCGTGATCACGCTGACCCATTCCGGCTATGTCAAGCGCACGGCCGCCAGTACCTACCGTGCCCAGCGGCGCGGCGGCACAGGACGAAAGGGGATGAGCACCCGGACGGAGGATGTCGTCTCCCATATCTTCATCGCCTCGACCCACAGCTACCTCATGGCCTTCACCACAGCCGGGATGGTCTACAAGCTGAAGGTGCACGAGATCCCGGATGCTTCTGCGGCAGGGCGTGGCAAGGCGATTGTCAATCTGATCAACCTGCCCGCGACGGAGAAGATTGCTGCGGTGATTCCCGTTCGGGCATTTCCTGCGGGACGATTTGCGGTTATGGTCACGCGGCAAGGGGTGATCAAGAAGACAGAGCTTTCGGCATTTGCCAATATCCGCTCGAATGGCATCATCGCGATTGGGGTCGACGAAGGGGATGATCTGATCTCTGTCGAGATCACCGACGGGCAGAAGATGATCTTCCTGGCGACCCACGAAGGGATGGCGATCTGTTTTCCCGAGGAGGAGGTGCGGGACATGGGGCGGCAGGCACGGGGGGTGCGGGGCATCTCGCTCCGCCAGAGCGACTATGTCGTCAGTGTTGTCGCCGTGACGGGAGTCGAACAGATGCTCACTGTCACGAGTCTCGGCTACGGCAAACAGACCAAACTGTCTCAGTATCGTGTCCAGTCACGTGGGGGCAAGGGGGTCATCAACATCAGGACGACCGATCGCAACGGGAAGGTCGTCGCGGTCGTTCCTGTCTCCAAAGAGAGCCAGTTGATGATCATCACCTCCCAAGGCAAGCTGATTCGGCTCGAAGCGGAGCAGATCCGGGCGACAGGCCGCAGCGCACAGGGGGTCAAGTTGATCGGGACGGCGGGAGATGACCTGGTGGCGAGTGCCTCGCTGGTCGAGCAGCAGTCAGAGCCGGTCGATGTCACTGGAGTGTCGACGGAATTGGCTTGAGTGGAGGGCGAGTGGCAATCGATAACGCCTCGTTGACGCTTGCCGGAGGCTGGTGGCCTACCCTTCGGGTCCTCTTTCTCGGAGCAGGACTGTTGCTGATGGGCGAGGGGTGCAAGCGGCGTGCCCTTCTGGAACAGGCTCAGCAGGCTTGGGATGCGGAGGACTTTGCCGCTGCCGTCAACCACTACGAGACCTTTCTGCGAGAGAATCCCGAGAGCGAGCAGGCCGCCGAGATTCGCTTCCGAGCGGCGACGATCTGTGCCCGCGACCTGCACGAGTATGAGCGGGCCATCGCCCACTTCATCCGCCTGTTGGAAGATCATCCAGACTCACCTGACCTTTTGAACGCGCGGCTGCGGCTTGCCGAATGTTATGCCGCAGTCGAGAAACGGAACGAGGCGATTACCGAATACGAGAATCTACTCCCGCTGCTCTCTGACCTGCGGGAGAAGCGAAGGCTGCGGCTCCAGATTGCCGAGCTCTATTACGAGAAGAATGACCTGCGCCAAGCGGTCGTGGAGTACCAGAAGGTGGCCACGGGCCAGGAATGGGACGATCTGCAATTGCAGGCGGCGTTGCGTTTGGCACAAGTCGCCTATCTGCGGGACGACTTGGAGGCGGCGATGCAGTCCTTTGGAGAGGTGCTCGATCGATCCCAGGACCCCGCGATCAAGCGGATTGCCCAGCTGGGGATGGTCGATTGTTATGAACGGGTTCTGCGGTTTGACGATGCGCTCGCGTTTCTTCAGAAGATCGATGTCGATCCGGCGGTGGGGACTCGGGAGAAGGAGCAACTGCAGCGGCGAATGGCCGAGATGCGCGAGCGCCAGCGCCAACGACTGAATGCGCCGGAGAATCCAGAGACGATGGGTCGGGGAAGCTCCCTCGTTCCCCGACGTCTTCCGGTGAGGTAGGCCTGCGGGAGGTTCGTTCTTGACCTCCCCTTTGCATATCTAACAGGAAGCAGCCCAGTTCCCGAAGGTTCTTCCGAGGGCCTGCCGGCCTGGATCGATGAAACAACTGGAGGTATGGTCATGTCCTATCCGAAAAACCGTCGACCGGGAAGGCCGCAGGGGCCCTCCTCAGGTTTCAAATCGGCCCCAAAAGGGAAGCCTCCAACGGCAAAGAAGCCCGCTCGCAAGAAGGCCGAGAAATCTCCGACAGCCAACATCGAGAAGACTGGTTATGAGGTCGCCTATCTTGACGACTTGGTCCGACGGGAGCAGCTCGTCGCGCTGGTCATGCAGAGCGGTGAGACCTTGCAGGGATCGATTCGCTACTACGACCGTGATGTCTTCAGTCTGGGCCCGGCCGATGGTGGACCGAAACTCTTTCTGCGGAAAGAGAGCATCCGCTATCTCTACGAGGTGCCAGATCAAGAGGGTTGAGACCCGCCATCCTCTGCTTGCCTTTTTGTACAAGATGAAAATTTCGTAACTACTCACGGCGGTTATGAAGTTCAAGGGGGTCTGTCTTCTTCTCGGTGATCTCTTTGTCAGGCAAGGATGTCTTCCGTTCAGACATTGGTCGCTTGTTGACGCTGTTCAATTCCCAACTTCCCTCTTGGTGTTCTCCTCGCATCCGTGTGAGCCTCTTCCCCCACCCCTGCCCCCAGCGTGGGCCCAGTTGTTTTTTCTCACACGAAGACACAGAGCCACTAAGGTTATGGATTGGAGAAATCTTCATCTTCCGTTTCTTCACCGTGTCTCGATGGTGCGATCAGCTCTTCCGTTCCGTGAGTAGTTACAAAATTTCATCGACGGCGAAAAATGATCCATTTCTTTATTTGAAATCAACATCGAAGCCACATCGTTTGGGTGATTCAAAGTGCAATAGCTCCGAAAGAAGTTCAAACAGAGAACGGTTAGGATGAGAGAGATGGGGAGGCAACGGATGCGCTGCGGCGTCGGATGGCACGGAGTGGAAGGGAAGAGGTGGTGGTTCCTCGCCAAGGGAGTTCTGCTGCTGTTGGTGGTCGGAGTGGTCTCCGCTATGGCGCAGACGCCCAATCGTTCCGGGCAAGTACTCGGCGAGGGAGGGCAGTCGGTGGCTGGTGCGCGTCTGGTGATCCGCAGCTCCTCTGGGGTGGAGGTCGAGCGTCGGGAGACCGATGGACAGGGGCGTTTTGATTTGGGAGATCTGCCCGCCGGTACCTATGCGGTAACGGTCGAACGGGCCGGCTTTCTGACGCGAACCGTCCCGGTAACGGTGCAGGCAGGTGGTACGGGCACTCCGCTGGAGATTCGGCTGCGCCTTGAACCGCTGCGGGGAGAGGTGACGGTGACGGCCGAGCGTGGTTCGATCCTGGAGACCGACCGATCTCCGGCTCTGGTGGTGGCTCGTGAAGAGGAGCGGCTCAGCAGCTTGCCGCTACCGACGATTGGCCACGCTCTCGAAGCCAGCCCCGGGATCCTCTTGCAACAGACGACCTATGGACAGATCTCTCCTTTCCTGCGGGGGCTGACTGGGTATCAAGTCCTCAACTTGGTCGATGGATTGCGCTTCAACAATTCGACCTTCCGCTCGGGACCCAACCAATACCTCGCCTACCTCGAACCATCCCAGGTCCAACGCCTCGAGGCGATGCTCGGACCGGCCAGCGCGCAGTATGGCAGTGACGCGATGGGGGGAGCGATCCAGCTCTTGACCGACTCTCCGCAGTTTCGGCGGCGAGGCGAGGCAGTCTGGCGGGGGGAGGTGGGGCTCTTTGGGGCTTCGGCAGACCTCTCGGGAGGAGGCAATGTCAAGGTGACAGCAGGCACCGACCGGATTGCCTGGTTAGGGGGGCTTGACGGTCGCCGACATCAGGATCTGCGCCCTGGGCAAGGAATCGACTCCCGGCACGTCTTCCGACGGCTCTTTGGCCTCTCGGCACAACAGGTCCGAAGCTTGACGGGCAATCGACTGCAGGACACTGGGTTTGACTCCGTGGGAGGTCACACCAAACTGGCCGCCCGTCTTGCCCAGGACCAGTTTCTGACGGTTCGGTATCAACACAGCCGCCTCGGGGACGTCCGTGCCTACAAGGATCTCTGGGGAGGGCTCGGGCGATTGCAGTCCCGCTTCGAGCCACAAGCCCTCCATTTCCTGTATGGTCGCTATGAGAAGCTGGGGCTGGGTTGGCTCGACTCGCTGACCGCCACCTTCTCGCTCAACTCCCAGCAGGATGGCTCGTTGCGCCAAGGGCAGCGCGTGACAGATCGCGTCATTCGCGATGAGAATCGGGTCGACGCTTTTGGGTACGTCGTGCAGGCGACAACCCACCTCGGCAGCCGACAGGTCGTGGTCTTTGGCGGTGAGATCTACGACGAGCGCGTCGTGGCGCGACGAGACGAGAGGGACCCGCTCCTCGGGCGGACGGTCGAGCGTCGAGCGCTCTACCCGAACGGATCGCGCTACACGACCAGCGGTCTCTTCACCCATCACACTTTGGACCTGGTCCAGCGGGCCAACTCCACGCCTCTTCGTGCCACCTTTGGGCTGCGCTACACCGGAATCGGGTTCCGGACCTTCGCCGACCGGAATCGCGGGGCAGACGGGTCCAATCTTGGGGTGATCGACTCCTCGCTCCGCTTTGACGACCTGACCTACCAGGCGAGCCTCGCTTGGCAGATTCGGCCCTCCTGGGGCGTCCACGTTTTAACAGGGCGTGGCTTTCGTGCCCCGAATCTCAATGACCTTGGGGCCCTTGGGCTAAACGATCTTGGGTACGAGATCCCCGCCGCAAGTGCGGTTGGCCTCGGAGGTTTGATTGGTGCCAGCGATGGGGAGGGAGTGGGCAGCAATGGGCGGGCGGTCAGCGCCCTTCGCCCAGAGCGGCTCTACAACTACGAGGTCGGAACTGCTTGGCGCTTCTCGCGCCTGACGGCGCGGATCCAAGTCTTCCAGGCGACCCTCGAGGATCCGATCGTTCGGCGTACGCTGCTCTTTCCCGCCAACTCCGTGCCAACGACGTTGGCCGGATTGCCAGTGACTCCGATCTCCCCGACCGCTGTGCAACGGGCCCAGCAGGTGGTCAGTGTCGCGACCTCCTTCGATCCGCGAGCTGTCAAGGCCTTTCTCAACGACGGGCGGGCACGCTACGCCGGAATCGAGTCGTCCCTTCGCCTTGTCCTGACGCGGGCGGTCTCACTCGAGAGCGGCTACTCCTTCCTCGTCGGACGGGAACTCGACCCTAACCGGTTCATTCGCCGGTTGCCACCCCAGCAGGGAAGTCTCAGCCTTCGGTTCCAGCCGGCTGGCAGGTGGTGGGTCGAGATGAGTGGGCAGTGGAATGGACGGCAGGAACGGCTCAGCGGCGGTGATCTGACCGACGAGCGGATCGGAGCCGCGCGACGCCGCCGGGACATCACCGACTTCTTCCAGGGAGCACTGGTTCGCCCCTACCTTGTCGCTGGGGCTGACGGGCGGTTTGGAACGGCCGATGACCTCTTTGAGCCGACCGGTGAGACCGTCGCGGCGATCCGCGATCGGGTCCTCCCCCTCGGCTCGGTCCGCCAAGGGGTGCTGGTGGCCGATGACAACACGCGGGTTCCGCTCTGGACGGAGACGAAAGGGTTTGTCGTCTTTCACGCGACGACCGGCTACCGGTTCGGGGAGCGATGGGCCCTGACCCTGGCCCTGCGCAACCTTCTCGATCGAAATTACCGGTTTCACGGCTCCGGGATCGATGAAGCCGGTCGGCAGGTCTTCCTCGGTCTCCGCTTCTCCTTCTGATGAAGACCGGATGGAGTAAATGGAGAATGGGGTAAATGGAGAATGG
>JBMOHS010000028.1:0-29204 GCA_049317725.1 Blastocatellia bacterium | reverse complement strand
CGTGGCCGATCGTCCCAACGTTGACGTGCGGCTTGCTGCGGTCAAATTTCTCTTTCCCCATAATGTGTTCTCGCTCCTCGAATGCTTGAGTTCAATATCGGTATCGAACGTCCCCTCACGGGTCGGTCTTCCGACGGAGGTCTATCGGTTTGCGCCCTGTACCTTCGCGATCACCTCTTCACTGATGCTCTTGGGTGCCTCTTCGTAGCGGGCAAAGTGCATCGACGAGGCAGCGCGTCCCTGGGTCATCGACCGGAGATCGGTTTCGTAGCCAAACATCTCCGCGAGGGGCACCATCGCCGTGATGATCTGGGTCCCGGTACGGGATCCCATCCCCTCAATCCGGCCACGACGTGAGCTGAGATCTCCCGTGACCGATCCCATATAATCTTCCGGTGTCACCACCTCGACCTTCATCACCGGCTCCAACAGAACTGGGCTCGCGGCCTTTGCTGCGGTCTTGAAGGCGATCGAACCGGCAATCTTGAAGGCCATTTCGGAGGAGTCGACCTCGTGGTAGCTGCCGAAGACAAGGTTGACCTTGACATCGACCATCTCATAGCCGGCGAGGATTCCCCCTTCGAGGGCTTGGACCACCCCCTTCTCAACGGCGGGAATGTACTCGCGAGGAATGACACCCCCAACAATCTTGTTGTTGAACTCGAAACCTGCCCCAGGCTCGTTCGGTTCGATCTCGAGGACGACGTGGCCGTACTGTCCGCGTCCACCGGTCTGACGTGCGTACTTCTCTTCGCCCTTCGCCGGCTTGCGGATCGTCTCGCGGTAGGCGACCTGAGGCTTCCCGACGTTGGCCTCGACTCCGTACTCTCGCTTGAGGCGATCGACGATGATCTCAAGGTGGAGTTCACCCATCCCAGAGATGATCGTCTGGTTGGTCTCTTGATCGGTCGTCACGCGGAAGGAGGGATCCTCCTGCGCCAACTTGCCCAAGCCAATTCCGAGCTTCTCCTGATCCTGACGGGTCTTGGGCTCGATGGCGAGGGAGATGACTGGCGTTGGAAACTCCATCGCCTCGAGGATCACCGGGTGTGAGTCGATACAGATGGTGTCGCCAGTCGTGACGTTCTTGAGTCCAGCGATGGCGACGATCTCACCAGCATAAGCCTCTTCGAGGTCCTCCCGCTTGTTGGCGTGCATCTTCATAATACGGCCAACGCGCTCCTTGGCATCCTTCGTCGAATTGTAGACGTAGGAACCGGACTTGAGCGTCCCGGAATAGATGCGGGTGAAAGAGAGCTGACCAACGTGCTTGTCGGCCATGATCTTGAAGACGAGCGCCGAGAAGGGAGTCTTGTCGTCGGCAGGCCGCTCCACGGTCTCGCCAGCCTTGTCTGTTCCCTGAACAGCCGGAATGTCGAGGGGCGAGGGAAGGTAGTCAATGACTGCATCGAGCAACGTCTGGACCCCCTTGTTCTTGAAGGCAGTTCCGCAGACGACTGGGACCAGCTTGATACCGATGCAGTTGCGTCGCAGGGCGGAGCGAATCTCCGCTTCTGTCACGGCCTCGCCCTCGAGGTACTTGGTGGCAATGTCGTCATCTGCGTTGGCGATTGCCTCGATCATCTTTTCGCGAGCCGCCTCGGCCGCCTCTTTGAGGTTGGCCGGGATCTCTTCAACGACGTATTCGGCTCCCTTGGTCTCGTCCTTCCAGAGGAGCGATTTCATCGTGATCAGGTCGACCACTCCCTTGAACTGGTCTTCCGCACCGATGGGCATCTGGATGCAGACCGGGTTGGCCGAGAGCCGCGTCCGGATCGTGTCGACGGCGTGGTCGAAATCAGCACCGGGGCGATCCATCTTGTTGATGAAGGCGATGCGCGGAACATTGTACTTATCGGCTTGCCGCCAGACCGTCTCCGATTGGGGCTGCACCCCGGCGACCGCGTCAAACACGGCGACAGCACCATCCAGGACGCGCAGGCTACGCTCAACCTCAATCGTGAAGTCGACGTGTCCCGGTGTATCGATGATGTTGATCCGGTACTCTTCGCCGTTCCTCTTCCAGAAGCAGGTCGTCGCAGCCGAGGTGATGGTGATCCCCCGCTCCTGCTCCTGCTCCATCCAGTCCATCGTCGCCGTGCCTTCGTGCACTTCGCCGATCTTGTAGGAGACTCCGGTGTAGAAGAGAATACGCTCTGACGTCGTCGTCTTGCCGGCGTCGATGTGGGCCATGATCCCAATATTGCGGAATCTGTTGAGCGGTGCTTGTCTTGCCATAACTCCTACCAGCGATAGTGGGCAAAAGCCTTATTGGCCTCCGCCATCCGGTGTACATCCTCACGCTTCTTGATCGCGTTCCCCTTGCCCGAGGCGGCGTCGAGGATCTCGGCGGCGAGCCGGTCGATCATCGTCTTCTCTCCGCGGCCGCGGGCATAGCCGACGAGCCATCGCATGGCGAGGGCCGTTCGCCGTGAAGTGGTGACTTCGACCGGAACTTGGTAGTTGGCGCCGCCGACCCGCTTCGATTTGACCTCGACCTTCGGCTGGAGATTCTCGATCGCCTTCTTGAAGACCTTGAGGGCGTCCTCCCCCGTCCGGTCCTGAATCTTGCTCAGCGACTTGTAGAGGATCCCCTCCGCAACCGATCGCTTGCCATCCCACATCATCGCATTGATGAATTTGGCGACCAGCGTGCTGTTGTAGACCGGATCTGGCAGAATCTCTCGCTTCGGAATCTCTCTTCTTCTCGGCATATCTCGTTCCTGGTTCCTTGGCTCTTCCCGTTGCTGGCCGACCGCTGAGCCAGCCGCTCAATGGTACCGGTTAGCGCTTCTTGCCACCCTTGGCGGCCGGCGCGGCCGCGGCACCCGCCTTCGGACGCTTCGCTCCGTACTTGGAGCGCCCCTGTTTGCGGTTGGCAACCCCAACCGAATCGAGCGTACCGCGGACGATGTGGTAGCGAACTCCCGGCAGATCCTTGACGCGTCCCCCCCGGACCAGCACGATCGAGTGCTCCTGCAGGTTGTGGCCAATACCGGGGATGTAGGAGGTCACCTCGATCCCGTTGGTCAACCGGACGCGCGCAATTTTCCGCAGCGCGGAGTTGGGCTTCTTCGGAGTCTGCGTCTTGACCTGCACACAAACCCCGCGCCGTTGTGGGCAGGATTGCAGTGCTGGACTCGAGGTCTTGTACTTGACTTGCTTGCGTCCCTTGCGAACCAGTTGATTGATTGTCGGCATACTCTCACAAATCCATTGCGGCTCTCATTCCACCGTCAGACCATTCCGGGAACAATCCGAAGATCCGACCCGAGGGGCTTGGACAGGGAGCCGATCCCGTCCTACCCAGAACACTTACCAAACTATCAACAACTTACTCCATCCCTCACCCCTGTCCTCGCGCCCAGTCTTAACGACCTGCCAGCGAACGTCCCTCGATGCTGAGAGATGTTGGGGTGCATCTCCGTCTCTCTCGAATCAGTAAGATCCATCGGGAGAAACCCGGAGATGGCAGGGCTTGTGGGGTACCTTCCGGGAAACCCCACTGAGCAGGGACGTACCCCCACTCAACAGATTGTGAGACGTTTCCACAAGGGAATCGTCACGGAAACCTTTTGTTGTCCGGGGAGATCAGCGAGAGAGTCTGTGGATCTGGCGTCCCTGGTCGCCTGGTTTTTCTGTGGCGTGATCTTGAGTGAAGATGTTGCCTGAGGCAACGCTCCGGTGGGTTCCGACCGTCGAAGCCGACAATCCTGAGACTGCCGGGAGTGCTGAAAGTTCAGTCATCCCGATCCAGGTATGCCGTTTGACGGCCTGTTTCACGAGAACCGCAACGCCACAATAATGACACGAAGACTCGGCTTGAAAGCCAAATCCGGGGGCGTCTCCACATTTGCGCCCGCTGGCGCCCCCTCTTTAACGAAGACCTAGCTCCGCAAAGTTCATGACTCTATTCATGTCTCCTCCCCCTGTCAAGTGCCTTGTGCGGCTTCCCCAGATTTTTTTCTTCTTCCTTTGCTGGAGGTGGGGTGGTCTGGTGGTGGCGGAGCGCGGCTCGAACCGTGTTGCAGTGGGCTTCGACGGTCTCTTCGATCCGTTTGCCATAGCCGCCACCCATGGTGGTGACGACCGGGAGTCGACGCGCGCGGCACGCCTCGAGGACCAACCGATCACGGCGGTATAACCCATCGAGTGTCAATTGAAGCTTGCCGAGACGGTCCCGCTCGTGCGGATCGACGCCCGCCTGGTAGAAGACGATCTCGGGTCGAAATTGGTCGAGGAGGAGCGGGAGATGTGTCTCAAGGAGGGCGAGATAGGTCTCATCCCCGAGGCCGTTCGGGAGGGCGAGGTCGAGGTGGCTCTGCTCCTTGTGGGCGGGAAAGTTCTTCTCGCCGTGCATCGAGAAGGTGAAGACGTCTGGATCGCCCTGAAAGATGGCGGCGGTCCCGTTGCCCTGGTGCACATCGCAGTCGATGATCGTCGCGCGGCGGATGCGGCGGTCGCGCTGGAGGACCCGGATGGCGATGGCAATGTCGTTGAGAACGCAGTAGCCCTCGCCGTGGTCAGCATAGGCGTGGTGGGTCCCACCGGCGAGGTTCGAGGAGACCCCGTCGCGGAGCGCACTCTCGGCGGCGAGGATTGTCCCCTGGACAGAGGCCCGCGAACGGCGCACCAACCCCTCCGACCAGGGAAAGCCGATCCGTCGCACCTCGTGCCGCGTCAGCTCTCCACGAATGCAACGGCTCCAGTAGGCTGGCTCATGGACCAGCAGGATGTCCTCGTCCTTGGCGAGTGCCGGCTCTGTCAGGTGCCAGTGGGTGATCGTGCCCTCGGCGAGCAACTGGTCGCGGGTCAACCGGTACTTCTCCATTGGAAAGGCGTGCCCAGGGGGCAAGGGGATTGCGTACCGATCAGAATAGTAGATGCGCATCGATGGGCTCCTTCTCTGCTCCCCTGCTTTCCGAAAAATTGAAGCCATTTTCCGAAATAATGGATGAATCAAGCCCCCGCCTCGCCTCCGCGAGAGTCTCCTGGCAGGGTGAAATCGAGGTAAGTCTGTCTTTGACAGGGGACTTTTCCGCTCCTGACCCGCCAGCGCCCCCCTTCGAAGAGCGTGGCACGCTTCTTGCCGGATGGCAGGTGTGCAGGGACGTTTCCTGCATCATTGTCTTCCAAGTTTTCATCCCAGCAAAGCTAGCCTTGAAGGAGAGGGGTTCTGCCTCTCCTTATTTTTCACTAGTCATCGGACTGTGCGCGCTCCTCTGTGCGTGGAGAACGGTGTGTCTTCGATCGGTCGAATCCTCTCAGATTCAAAGGCCGGATCGATTGTTGCGGCTGGCGCTCAATCGAAAATAGCAGGAGTGGGGACAATTGAACAAAAGCCCTTGCAAGGTTCTGGTCCTGTTTGTACACTCCGCGCGTCTTTTAGTCGTTGATCCACCGCAATTCATTTTATTCGTTGTTCGATCACCTCCAGGAAGCATCTGGCATAAGGAAGGTTGCCGATGTAGGGGCCTGAATCCGGCAGCCACCGGATTTGGAGAGGCTCTGCGTCCAGACGTCGATCAGGATGTCGTGGAACGAGGTCGTGGTCGACCGTGATCTCTGGTCAAATCCCTCAACCGGCGTGGATCCCTTTCCGAGGGGCGTTCCTGAAGGCGTTGTTTGATGGATGAAGCGCGAATTCAACTTGGAGGAGTCCGATGATTCTCAAAAAGATTTTGATTGGAGCCTTGCCAGCCTTGGCCCTGCTCCTGTTCCTGACGGGTGGGCCTCCCCGCGCCACCTTTGCCCAAGGTCTCACCGGGCAGATCTCGGGCTCGGTCTTCGACGCCCAGGGAGCCTCGGTACCAAACGCCACGGTCGAGGTCACCAACGTCGAGACGGCTCGTGTCGTCACCCTGACGACGGATGACCAGGGCAATTTCATCGCGCCACAACTGCTGCCCGGAGTCTACACGATCACCGTGACGGCCGGCGGCTTCAAGAAGTTTGAGCGCAGTGGGATCCCGGTGACGGCCAATGAGCGCGTCCCGGTCGGGCGTCTGACGCTGGAGGTAGGAGATGTCAGCCAGACGGTGACGATCACGGCCGAGCAGACCTTCGTCAAGACGGAGAGTGCCGAGCGGGCCGGCCTGATCGACGAGCAGCAGATCCAGAGCATTGCGCTCAAAGGTCGCGACTACATGGGACTCGTCAAGCTGCTGCCGGGGGTGGTCGATACCGCCAATCGGGAAGCGCCGGGGTGGAACAACCTCGTCGGTATCAGCATCAACGGGAGCCGGCCGGGGACGGTCAATCTGACGCTCGACGGGATCTCGTCCCTCGACACGGGCTCGCAGCTCGGCCCGTACCTCGCGCCCGGTCTCGATGCGATCGGCGAGGTCAAGGTGCTGTTGACCAACTATCAGGCCGAATACGGCCGCAGCAGTGGCGGTACCATCAACGTCGTCATCAAGAATGGGACCCGGGATTTTCACGGCAGCGGCTTCTACTTCAAGCGTCACGAGCAGTTCAACGCCAACGAGTTCTTCAACAACCTCCGGAATATTCCGAAGCAACGCTACCGCTTCAACTATTGGGGAGGGACGATTGGGGGACCGGTGATCATTCCCGGGACCAAGTTCAACAAGAACCGCGACAAGCTCTTCTTCTTCTGGTCACAGGAGTATCTGCCGCGCCTCTACCCGACGCGCCAGGGAACGATCACCTATCCGACGGCACGTGAACGGGCCGGCGACTTCTCGCAGAGCGTCGACACCAACAACCGGTTGATCGTGGTGCGGGATCCAGTGACGGGCCAGCCCTTCCCGGGCAACATCATTCCGGCGAACCGGATCGATCCGAACGGGCAGAAGCTGCTCAATATCTTCCCGCAGCCGAACTTCAACAACTCGGCCAACACCTTCAACAACGTCTTCCAGAGCCTCGTCGACCAGCCGCGCCGGGAAGAGATCCTGCGCGTCGACTGGAACATCTCGGACAAGACGACCTTCTACGCGCGTGGCATCCAGAACTACGAGGCCTTCAAGGGCGACTTCAACTTCGTCCTGGCGTCGAACATCTGGCCGCAGTTCCCGATCAAGTACCAGATCGACAGCCGCGGGATCGTCAGCACGCTGATCCACACCTTCTCGCCAACGATCACCAACGAGTTCACCTTTGGGGTCAACCGGGCGCTGCAGACGGTCAACCCGCTCAACCAGGAAGGGATCGACCGCAATGACCGGGTCAAGCTGGGGATGACGCTCCCGCAGTTCTTCCCGGGCGCCAACCCGCTCCGCTTGGTCCCGAACGTGACCTTCGGGGGCATCTCGAACGCCCCGCAGCTCAACATCGAGCAGCGGTTCCCCTTCTTCGGCACCAACAACATCTGGAACTGGTCGGACAACCTGACGATGATCCGTGGCAGCCACAACATCAAGACCGGTTTCTATTTCGAGTACACGACGCGGAATGCGGCGCGCGCCGCCGCCTTCAACGGCACGTTCAACTTCGATCGGAACATCAACAATCCGCTCGACACCAACCATCCCTTCGCCAACGCGCTGATCGGTTCGGTCAACGCCTACACGGAATCGAACAACAAGCTGGACGGCCATGCCCGTTACCGCAACATCGAGTGGTTCGTGCAGGACAACTGGAAGGTCAAGCGGAGGTTCGCGATCGACGCCGGTGTCCGCTTCTACTACATCGAGCCGACCTACAGCGAGAACGACCCGCTGGTCTTTTTTGACCGGTCCCTCTACGACCCCTCGAAGCAGCCAGCCCTCATGACACCGTTCTGCGTCACCAGCAACCCCTGCTCCGGAGCCAACCGCGTCGCGCGCAATCCGATCACCGGGGCGACGCAGGCGTCGGTCAAGATCAACACCTTCGCCGATGGAACCGGCACACCGTTCCAGGGGATGCGTCGGGTCGAGGAGCGAGTCTTCAAGTCGCCACCGATCCAGGTCGCCCCGCGTCTCGGCTTCTCGTACGACATCTTCGGCGATGGCAAGACCGCGCTGCGCGGCGGCATCGGCGTCTTCTACGACCGCTTCAACGATGACCAGGTGCTGCAACAGCGCGAGCAGCCGCCCAACGTCATCACCTACACGGCCAACTTCACGACCATCCGGGACCTGCTCGCGACCCCGCTCAGCATCAGTCCCCCGAGCGTCAATGCGGTCGATCCGACCTTCTCGCCGACAGCCGTCTACAACTACAGCCTCGGCATCCAGCGCGACATCGGCCTCAACACGGTCCTCGATGTTGCCTACACGGGATCACTCGGACGCCACCTGCTGCAGCGGCTGAGCCTCAACGCCGTTCCCTATGGTGCGCGATTCCTGCCGTCGAGCATCGACCCAACCGTGGCCGGCGGGACGACACCGCTGCCCGACAACTTCCTCCGTCCGATCAAGGGCTATGGCGACATCCAGTTGATCGAGACGGGAGGCAACTCCAACTACCACGCCATGCAAGTCCAGCTCAACCGGCGGATGTCGAGCAGCCTCTCCTTTGGGGCGAGCTACACCTGGTCGAAGTTGATGAACCTGGTCAACGGCAACAACGATGCCATCAACCCGTTCATCGATCGCCAAGTCCGCAACTACGGCCGCGGCAACTTTGACCGGACGCACAACTTCGTCCTCAACTACGTCTACCGCGTACCGAGCCTGAGCCGGTTCATCAACAACGGCGTCACCCGGCAGGTCTTCGATGGGTGGGAACTCTCCGGCGTCACCTCCTTCATCAGCGGCTCGCCGTCGGGGGTTGGGTATTCGCTCGTCCAGGCGCGCGATCTCGTTGGGGGCGGCGGTGCGGGGGTCGACAGCCGCGTGGTCATGATCGCCAACCCGATCCTGCCAAAAGACCAGCGCAACTCGCTCTGCAACCATGCCTTTGCCGCGACCGCCACGGCGTCGCGAACTACCGCCGTCGGTGGATGCCACCTCAATGTCAACGCCTTTGCTGCGCCAACGGCGGCCGGGGATTTCGGGCGTGGCAACGCGCCGAAGGATGTCTTCCGTCTGCCCGGGACCAACAACTGGGACATCTCCCTCTTCAAGACTTTCCAGTTGACGAGGGATGGTGGCGTGCGAATCCAGTACCGTCTGGAGATGTACAATGCCTTCAACCACACCCAGTTTACTGGCGTCGACACGACGGCCCGCTTTGACGGCAATGGCAATCAGGTCAACGCCCTCTTCGGCTCCTACACCGCCGCCGCCAATGCGCGCCGGATCGTCATGGGGTTGAAACTCAACTTCTAACTTCGCCCCCTCTCGAAGAGGGGACGATTCACCTATCGGGAAAGGGGGGCCGGGTCTGCCGAGATGGCGGATCCGGCCCTCTTTTTGTAAGTACGCACCGCGGCCGTCTCGCCCCTCTTCCGCGGTAGATCTCGCGGTTGGCCGCCTCCAGGCTCATTGCCGAGCGATCACGGGTCAGCTCGTCGATGGCCGTCTCGATCGCCTCGGCCGGCAGGCCCGGGTTGAGAGTGGTGAGCGCCGCCCGCAGGCGCTCCGTCAGCACCACCTCGGCCTTCGTCTCGCGCCCGAGCGTGCCGCCCACACCGAAGGTATCGTCCGTCGCCGAGACCGTCTGCCAACCGAGCGCTGCGAAGAGCCCGATGGCGGGCTGCTCGACAAGCTGGTCTTCAGTGTAGGCGTGGTCGCTCATTGGTCTTCTAGCTGCTGAGTCTATCAACTTCACAAGCGGAATTGTAAAGCCTGAAACGCAAACCAGACTCCACAAGGCACTTTATTGCTATTGCAGACTCCTCAACCATGTCAGAGTACCTCCCGACCTTCGGCTAAATTGATCAGTCTGGGGAAGCACAGCGTCGCGGGCCGTCGGCCACTGCCAGATTGTAGTTCGCGGAGAATCCCCGCGTCCCGTATCTGTCGAAGCAAGCCCGGTGTAGTTTTCTCGTGAATCCCGTAATTCCGATTCAGTTGCTGCGCCAAATCAGAGGAACGAAAAACCGGTTTGCTGAAGATCGCATCCAGAATATGAACCGTGTACTGAGAGCGGGTAGCTTCTTGGATGGCCCGCTTCATCTCTTCGTAAAGAGTTTGAATCGCCGTAACTCGGACGCTGTTCTGCACGGCTTGGGTGGCAACGGCCCGCAGGAAAAAAGCAATCCAGCCGTTCCAATCATCCTCCGCCGAAACGGCCTTGAGTCGTTGGTAATATTCCTCGCGATGGCTCTCTAAGTACCCGGAGAGATAGAACATTGGCTGCGACAAAGCACGCTTTTGAAACAGGAATAGAGGGATCAAAATGCGTCCGATACGGCCATTACCATCCTTGAACGGATGCAAGAGTTCAAACTGGGCATGGACGACGGCAGTTTGAAGCAGGAAATCGATGTCGTCGCTGTCCAAGTATTTTTCCCAAGCATGTAAATAGTCAGGCAGTTGCAACGGGTTGGGCGGCACAAATGTCGCTTGCTCAATCGAACAGCCGTACGCTCCGATCCAATTCTGGTCTTTGCGAAACTCACCCGGTGTTTTGTCTTGGCCGCGCACGCTGTTCATCAGAATACGATGCAGCTCAAGCACAAAACCGAGACGAATGGGATAGTCTTTCAAATACTCCTGCGCCGCATACAAGGCTTGGCGGTAATTAGAAATCTCCTTGATGTCTTGAAACTTCTCGCCTTCTTTCAGCAATCCCGCTTCCTGCTCCAGCACTTCATCGACGGTTGCCTGCGTACCCTCGATCCTTGAGGACAACACCGCTTCCTGAGTAGTCAGCGGAGACAGCATGACGGCCGGATTCGGAATGCTTTGCAATAAACCGTCATAGCGAGCCAACGCTGCATTAGCCTGACCGACCAGCGGAAGCAGCAGTCGGTAGTCCAAGTTGCTGAGCGGCAAAGCGGCAGGAATATAGGGATGAGATCTCATGACGATATCGCCTCCACATTGATCTGGCCGGAAAGGAAACACGGCTGTTGGGAGCTTGTAGAATGCAGGTATTGAAGTTTAAAGGCACTCATTGTTTTCGTGCCTCCAACGTTTGCAACAGGAACATTGCCATCGTTCCTGACGGGTTGACAGCAAGTTCGGCGTACCACAGCGCGGGCTTCGTGCCAGTCGCCCCTTTACCGTTTGCATCGCTGTGGCGGTTGCGCAATGCATCGATTCCTTCAACAACGTTCTGGCTGCCGCCGAGGATTTTCTTAAACGTAACTACTCACGGCATCGATGAACTTCAAGGGACCCGATCTTCTTCTCGGTGAGCGCTATGCCTCGGTGGTGCAATCACCTCTTCAGTCCTCACCGCGCTGATCGATGCAGCCCTAACCGGGGCGATTGGACCAATGGCTTTCGATCTGTAATCGATTGGGCTTGATCGCCGAGCGTGACCAGTGCTCGTGAATGCCTTGGATAAAGGCCGCACGGACCAGCTTGGCACGTTGCGCCAACCAGTCGTCCTCGTCGAAGCGCAGGTAGAGCCCCTCCGCGGGCTGATCGGCAAATTGCGAAGTCGAGATCAACTTCTGGATTTCCAGAAAGGTGAAGTGGCCGCGCGCGAGCACCGGAACCGGTTCGATCCCCATTCTTCCGAAGAGGGCATCCCGCCGCGCCGAGGAGAGAAAGCGCCCGGCGCGTTTGTCGTAGAGATCGAACCCCAAGAACCAGTCAGGCAAGCGATCGTAATAGACAGAGTGCTGGGCATAGCACCATTCGCCAAACAGGATCAGCTCGTCAGAAAGGCACTCAAAGAGCGTCTCCAACCGCGGCGTCAACCAATCACCCAGCTTCTTCCATTGGCCTGACCCAGGCAGATGCAAGCGCGCCGCTCGATTCTGCGCGTGGACATCTCCTTCGGAATCGAAAGAGAGCCCCAGATTGGCGCCATCGATCTTCTCCTCCACCAGGAGAACGTGCTGGAGGAACTGATCCCGCTCCGCTTCCGTCAAGACTTTATCGCCCCGGATGTCGACGCCGGGCAATGTCGCAAGATGTGGCGTCGATGGAAATTTGAAGAAATCGTCTTTCACGCCTCGATCTTCTCCCCATACAAGGTCTTGACATATTCCGGGCACAGGAAATGGACGGTAATGCCCACCTCTTGCAACGCCTCTTTCCAGCCCCACCATTTGCTGTCTGTCGATTGCAAAATCGGCGGCTTGGCTGGGTGAGCGTTGGCGACAGCGACGAACTTGCGATCCGACTGATCAAAGTCGATCAGCCCTTCATGGGAGGGGAATTCGTGATAGGAGTCCCCGTTGACCGAGATCGCGACCCGATCGGCATCAGGCAGGCTCCATCGATGATCGTGAACCCACTTCATGAAGGCATTGCCAATTCCCTTCTGGCCGCTCAGGGAGAGGTGACGCAAGTACTCGTGATAGATCTCATCCCCGGAATCGATGACGAATCCCCCCGTTTTCATGACGTGCTCGATCGCCTCGACACAGTGTTGGACGCAAGCGACCAGGTCGTCAGGGATGGTTGCCGGGTCGCTGGCCAGGTTGGCGTTGACCGGCACATTGGTGTCGACGAGACACTTCTTCGGCAGGCTCACTTGGGCACCTCCGACTTTTCAGCCGCCTGCCGCATCCGTTTTCTCAAGGCCGCCTTGGCCTGCCCAGTGATATCCCCAATCTCATCCCCAAAGAAGTGTTCCGGCCAGTTCTGGATATGGCCATAGATGTCGATTTGAAGAGGGTCGAGGGTCGCCGGAGTCTGGGAGACATTGGCGAAATAGGCGGAGACCAGGCGCTGCGGCACGGTATCTTCGGCAATTCTCCGCTGCAAACGACGGAGGAAGTATTCAGAATGGGTCTCAATGATCAACTGAATGTTGCGATCCACTCCGTGCTCTCTCGAGTGGATCACGTCGATCATGACGTCGGCCAAGACGGCCTGCGCATGCGGATGCAGGTGGATCTCCGGTTGCTCCAAGAGGAGGATCGACCCGGGCGGCGCACAGAAACACTGCACGAGGACCGGGAGGACTTGGGAGATGCCAAAGCCGACATCTGGAAGATCGACTCCGTCGCGGGTCCCTTTGGTGCGGATCTTGACTTCATACTCTTGCCGCTGCGGCGAGATCGGGTTGACCTTGAACTCCTCGATCAAGCCCATCTCTTGCAGTTTGAGGGCAATGATCTCCTCGATCGGTTTTGCCTCTTTCCGGGGGCCAAGACTGATTCTTCGATCTCTCGCCGCCAGAATCGCCGCGACCGTATTCTCTCCAGCAAAGCCGACGCTCTCGGGCGTCAGGCCGCCCCAGGGGTAGAGTCGTTCCGGCTTTGTTCTGAGCGGGCCGAGATAGAAGATCGAGTGGAACAGCTGTTCGTGCGCCAGCGTCAAGTCCTGCACGAATTCGGCATTTTGATAACAGGCAGCCAGCTCATCAGGGAACCCATAAAACCGAAGGACATCCTTGAGTGCCCGCGTGCGCATCTGCTTGCTGACCAGCGAGTATCCTTCGGCCGAGGCAACATATTCCCGACTGTCTGGATTCCGCGAAAGGGCGATGGAGAGCGACGGCGTATCCTGATCGAAGAGACGATACCGGAAGGCGGCGACTTGCGGCAGAGTCTTCGTCGTGTCGCTCCATTCGACTGCGGCATGAAAATCGAGCTCATCGCCAGAGAAGATCTTCCCTGTCAGGGGGTCTTGGAACTGGAGGTCTTCCATCAACGACCATCGGTAATCGAAGACGATTCGATTGTGCGGGTCGCGATCGAAGACCATCTCTCGATAGGAGCCAAGCTGAACCGCCGAGGTATTTCCTCCCGGGTAAAAGACCGCTTTCCGATCGGGGGACTCGACCGTCTGTTTGAGCATCATCAGGAACTGCCCAATGCTCGACTTGCCGGAACTGTTGGCTCCGAAGAAGAGGGAGATGGGAGCCAACCGAATGTCACCGGTATCCTTCCACCCTTTGAAGTTCTGGATTCGGAGGCGCTTCAACATCGCCACTCCCCTTTTCTCACCCCAATCCATCCACGGAGAGATTGAGGACCCAATCCTCCCACTCTTCCCCTGCCCTTTCGCGGCTTCGCGCCTTCGCGTGAGCCTCCTCCCTCGCCCCTCGTCGCTCTTCCTTGTGGGCCCGGTTGTTTTTTCTCACGCGAAGGCGCGAAGCCGCTAAGGTTTTCAGGCAGAAGAAAAAACCAGCCCCCCTCTTTCAATCCCCTCAACCCTCTTCTCCCCTCTTCCCTCTCCCCCCTTCGCGTCTTCGCGCCTTCGCGTGAGCCTCCTCCCCGCTCTTACGCGAGGGCCTGGGCAAAGTCGGCAAGGAGGTCGGCTTCGTCCTCAAGGCCGACAGAGATGCGGACGAGGCCATCGTGGATGCCGGAGGCGGCGCGGACTTCGGGAGAGAGTTGCAGGCTCCACATCGACGCCGGGTGAACGACGAGAGTCTCGAAGCCACCGAGGCTGGCGGCGCGGGTCGCCAGGCGAAGGGAGGCGATGAGGCGTTCCGCGGCGGGAGCGCCGCCATGCAGCTCGACGCTGAGCATGCCGGTGAAGCCATCCATCTGGGAGCTGGCGAGGGCGTGCTGGGGATGGGAGGGGAGGCCCGGGTAGTGGACCCGTTCGACGGCCGGATGGGTGGCGAGTGCTGTGGCCAGGGCCAGCGCGTTGCGGTTGTGGCGCTCGACGCGCAGGCCGAGGGTGCGCAGACCACGCAGGAGGAGCCAAGCGTCGAAGGGGCTGAGCGTGCTGCCAGCGATGAGCGCGAATTTCCAGACGCGTTCGATGAAGGCGCGTGAGCCGACGACGGCGCCGGCGGTCGCGTCGTGGTGGCCACCAATGTACTTGGTCGCACTGTGGACGACGGCGTCGATCCCGAGGGCGAGTGGACGCTGGTTGATCGGCGTGGCAAAGGTGTTGTCGCAGACGGTCGTCACGCCGTGGGCTTGGCCGAGCGCGACGATGGCGCGGAGGTCAGTGATCTCCATGAGCGGGTTGACGGGCGTCTCGACGTAGAGGAGCCGGGTCGTGGGACGGATCGCCGCGGCGAAGGCGGCTGGGTCGGTCTGTTCGACGAGGGTGACCTCGATCCCCCAGCGCGGGAGGAGATCGCGCAGCAGGGCCATCGTCCCGGCGTAGTGGTTGCGTTGCGCGACGACGTGATCGCCCTGGGTGAGGGTCCCGGCGATGACGGCGAAGATTGCTGCCATCCCAGAGGAGGTGACGAGGGCCGATTCGCCCCCTTCGAGGGAGGCGAGGGTCACCTCGACCATCTCGTGGTTCGGGTTGCCGTAGCGGGTGTAGAACTCGGTCGGACGGGTGGCGAGCGCCAGCTCGGCAAAGGCCTCCGCCGTCTCGGCGCTGAAGGTGGTCGTCTGGTAGATCGGGGGGCTGATCGCCTCGCTCGGGTTGGCCTCGCGCGAGGCATGGACGGCCCGTGTCTGCATTCCCGTCATCGATCGCTCATCACTCTTCACGGTCTCTCCTCTCCAGATCTTCGAGATCCAGGGGGGCCCCTGGCCGTCAGTGCGGTGGGGCCGTGGTTGTCAAAAATTGGCGCAGCAGGTCGACGGCTTGGGGGAGCTGCTCCTCGCGGACGAGCAGGAGGTCTGTCGAGAAGGTCGAGAGGCAAAGGAGGGGGATCCCGGCCTCGGCGAGCACCCGCGAGACTCCGGCCAGAAAGCCGACGACCGAGAAGTCGAAGGTCGCCTCGAAGCGGATTGCCCGCCAACCCGTGGCGACTCGCGCCTCGGGAAACTGGGCGGCGAGCGAGCTCCAGCAAGCCTCCTCGACAATCAGTGTCACCTCAACCGGATCCCACGTCACCGAGAGGAGGGCCTCCGCCCCTCTGCTGCCGGAGAGAAGACCGGCGAGGTTCGCCTCGCGGGGAAGCCCGACGACCACGTAGCCTTCTTCAAGGACCGAGAGGCCGACTGCATCGACACTCATGGCCTCTTCCGGGGGGCGGCCTGTGGCCAGCCAGATCGTCGCAGCTCGCCGCTCAGGCGGGCGATGACCGCCTCGACCTCGTCGAGCCGCGAGGGGATGCGCGACGACATGACGCGCGGTGCCCCCTCCGTCACCAGGATGTCGTCCTCGATGCGAACCCCGATCCCCTTGTACTTCTCGAAGGCGGGCCGGACGGCGGCGATGAACTGGCGATTTTCAGGCGTCTGCGGCAACTGGTCGAGCGCGTCGGGCCGGATGTAGATTCCCGGCTCGACGGTCAGGACCATGCCCGGCGCCAGCGGGGTCTGGTAACTGCCAACATCGTGGACGTTCATCCCGATCCAATGGCTCGACCCGTGCATGTACCAGATGCGGAACTCGTTGTTCTCTTTGGAGGTGATCAGGCCAAGCCGGAGGAGCCCGTCCTTAATGATCTCCGCCGTCACTCCCTGGACCGAGCGCTTCTCCGACGGCGCATCCATGACCGATCCAACAAGGTTCCCCGGGCGGACGCGCGCAATCGAGGCCTGCTGGGCGTCGTAGACGATCTGGTAGATCTCCGCCTGCTCCTTGCTGAAGCGCCCATCGACCGGGATCGTCCGGGTGATGTCGGCGGTGTAGTGATCGAACTCCGCCGCGCAGTCCATCAGCAGCAGGCTCTCATCGTCGAGCCGATCCTGGCTGGTGATGTAGTGGAGGGTCGTCGCATTGGCCCCAGCCCCGACAATGCACGGATAGCCCCAGAAGTCGGCGTTGCGCCGGCGGAAGGTGTACTCGAACTCGGCCTGGACCTCGTACTCGTACCGTGCCTGCCCGACCATGGCGAAGACCCGGTGAAAGGCCTCGGAGGTGATGTCGACGGCGTGCTGCAAGAGGGCCTGCTCGATCGGCGATTTGATCAAGCGCAGCTCGGCAAAGATGGGGTGGGCCGGGACGATGCGCAGCGATCCCATCGCCCGCTTGAGCTGCTGCGCCAGCTCCGCCTCCTGCCGGTACTCGCGCTGGTCCGCGCCCGGTGGCAGCAAGAGATGGAGGGCCCCTTCGCCCTTGGCAAACGTCTCGCGGACGTTGGCAAAATCCTCTTGCCAGAGGGCCAGCGTCGCCTTGTCGGGAGTAGTCCGGGCTCCACGGGAAGGGAGCGCCGACCCAGCCTCTGGCAGCAGTTGCGTGAGAAACGCGGCCAGCTCACGCGCGTCGCGGACCTCCTCGACGCCGCTCTGCGTCCGCGCCTCCTCCTGGCTGAGCATCCGCCCGTTCCAGATCTCATAGCGCGCGTCGCGCGGCGGCATGAAGAGGATCTCGCGCTGCCGCTTCGCCCCTGGCACCAGCACCAGCACCGCTCCCTGCTGGCGGATGCCTGTCAGGTAGTAGAGGTTGTTCTCCTGGCGGTAGTGGTAGTCGACATCGTTGGTGTAGACCCGCTGCTCCGCGCTGAGAAGCACGAGGAGGCCCTTCTCCCCAACCCGTTTGAGGACCTCCTGCCGGCGCCACCGCAACTCGGCGATTCGATCCCGCTCCGCTATCTGCGGCGGTGGGGGCGCCAATCGCCACGCCTCGCTATTTGCCCCGCTGGCACTGGCCGAGCTGGCCACCTGCAGCACGCTCCATCCCACGGCGAGGGTCACGAACAGCACCACGCCAAGCTCCCCTGCCCACCGGTACCCCTTCTTCCTCATCCAGTTCTCCTTCCTGATCCTCCGACCACTGGCACGCCTCTTTCGGACTGATTGCCTTGGGGAAGGTATCACGTGTCGACGAGGAGGAGAAAGCGGGCCGCTCTGTCTCCGGACAACTCGGCCTCAACGATCGCGCGTGGAGACCCTGGCGCAGGGAGTCGATCGACACTCCTCGGCAGAAGAAGGCTGCACCCGGCGGGATCTCCCCTCAAGGCCGAATCTCCATCATCGGGAGGTCGATGAACGATGGCAGCCTCTTCGACCGGTGAACAGTCCACGTCGGCTCGGACGACGTTCGCCTAAGCAAATTCATAAACGGGCGTCTCAATCAGGCACTTGGGCTGACTCTTCCCGGAGATAATCTGCTGCAGATGTTCAACGGTTAGCGGTGAAAAATACTGCTCCCCCGTCTCAAGGTTTACCCGGGCCGGGACATTCTCGATGATGTAGAACTTGCCTGCTTTGAGTAGAGTGTAGGTCACTTTCTGTTCGCTGAGTTTTTCCTCTAGTACGGGTTGCTCTGACATTGTCTTATCTCCTTACCCGGTGATTGATCCAGTCTGTTGTGTTGGGCTCATACACTGTGATCACTTTGATTATCTGCCGTGAAGGATAGCTACATTGTATGTGGAGCGGCCTGTTCTCTTGACTGTACCCAAGGATCAGACAACTGGGGCCATATTTGTCATTGGGATAATCTTCAATCATCTCGCCGACACTGATCGCTTCACGTATCTCTCGAACGGTGATCTCGCGCAGCAATGCCTGATCTGTGGCGTGTCGTGAAAATTCAAACTCATCTTCGGCGAACTTGGCGCGGATTTTTGCAATCAAGATCATATTTTTCAGAGGGGCTTTCGGGTTTTGTGTGAGTTACCCTTCAGAGACCTCTGCTGGCAATAAGGCCCCCCCCCCGTTGTGGAAGACAATTGCCATACGGGATCTTGCCCGATCTCGGTACCCACAGCCTCTCTCCTTGATTTTCTGAATCATCTCATTGACCGATTCAGCGATGGACTTGGCCGCCTCCATTTGGGTCACATTCAGGATCCCCCACAGATGCCCTTGGACCATTCTCCGAACCTTTATCATCGGCTCCAACCGGCAACGCGATATCCAGCCCAGCAGAGACTTCTAGTTCTTTTCCGCGACTTCACAGTTTGAAACGACGTCTCTTCGACCGCTAGCTCCTCAATGGTTCGGTTCTCTCGTCGGGCTAGCCCCCACTTGACTGCATTCTCCAAAGACTCCAGAGCGATTCCCGTGGCCGTGTCCCAAGCGATCTTCATCTGTTCAGAGACAGCTTTGATCGTCGCGACTTTGAGCCACGAGATCGTCATCGCCTCAAACAGGGAGGTGAACCGTCCGCTTGGTTCCGCCCACGGGACGTGGGCTTGGCGAACTCCGTGTTTCGGGCAGTCAACCCAGGGGAGACCGGCTTCGATCAACATGACATACCCACAGGTGCCGAGGTGTCTCCACTTTCGCTGGCCGAGAGCTTGGGTGGGATGCCGCACGTCAGATTCTGGACAGTTGAACCCCACGATGGCGGATGAGTCAGTCTCAAAGTGACCTTCATCTCTTTCATCTGAAGATCCACCTCCTGGAAGCTCCAGGGAGCGCTCAGGCCAAGCAGCTTCTCGTAAAGTTCTTTGTCTTGCCTGACCGGAGGATCTCATTCATCCCCCATTTTTTCACTACTACCCACCTGAAAGTCGGAAGCTTCACATTTATCAGGTGATCTGCTCAGGAGCGGCCAGCGGATAGCAGTGCCTTGGTGACAACAACGGGCAAGTTGACGACATAGAATCGATCCGAGTTGAAGGCGTAATCTTCTCCACTCTCGTCAATGACCCTTAAATATCCGTGCGACTCTGCATCCTCGTCAGGGACTACTTGGTACAGTTTTCCTATCTCAAGTGAGGATTTGTATCCTGTGTTATCAAGGCAAACTGCAAATTGTCGTATTTTTGTCTCTCTCTTTTTCATCATCAATCCAGAAATGGGAGTTTAAGTTTGAACTCTTTTTTTCCAACTCCATGGGCTTCGTACCAGTGAATCTCTGCAAATCTTATTGTCTCATCGACAAGTCGAACCTGAGCTATGCCCTTGAGCTTACGCCAATTACCTTTTCCATATTCTTTTTGCAGCCTTTTGCGATCGCGAATTCCTCTTCCTGTCGCAATTACCTCAACTTCTATGATTTCACTGATAATTTCAAAGTCCATCGGGCACTATCTAGTTTTATGGAAATCAAGGGAGTAGTCACGTCATCCGAATCGATCTGAGGCGACCTCCGCATATCATACCGTCTTCCCCGGCGAGGCATGCAATTCGGCTTGAATGAAGCCAGAGTGAGTGGAACTTGAAATTCACATGAGCCTCTTTGCTGAGACTTTGCCATTTTGACAAAACTGGCACAAGGATTATCAGTGAAATCGGTTTCGTTTCAAAGAGCCGAAGTGAAACAAGGGTTCCCACCGTTGACCGGATCCCCCATCAGAGGACAAGCCACATCCAGAGGACGTGGAAGGCCCAGAGAGCGCCGGCGACGGGCAGTTGAAAGCGGATGACGCCGTAGGGATCGCGCAGATCGAGCAAGGCCGCCGGGACGGTGTTGAAGTTGGCGGCCATCGGGGTCATGAGGGTGCCGCTCGATCCGGCGGTGAGGGTGAGGATGGCGGCGGTGGCCGGATCGACGCCGAAGGGGACGACCAGCAGGGGGATGAGGACGCCGCTGGCGATCACCGGGAAGGCGGCGAAGGAGTTGCCCATGAGGATCGTCAGCAAGGCCATGCCGAGACAGTTGACGAGGACGAGCAGGAAGAGGTGGTCACCGGGCACGACGTGCCGCACCCCTGCTGCGATGAGATCCCCAACACGGGCGGCGGTGAAGATGACGCCGAGCGAGGCGAGGAGCTGCGGCATGATCGTCACGGCGCCCATGGCCTCGTTGAGTCGCCGCCCCTCGGCGAGGAGGGCACCGACGGTACCCTTGGTGACCCGCAGAGCGATGGCCATGGCAACGACTCCGCCGAAGCCGAGCCCAACGATCGCGCCGCGATTGGCGTCCAGTCCGCCCCAGCGGAAGAGGAGAGCGAGCAGGAAGGTCATGGCCGGGATCGCCAGAACGGGCCAGAAGATCCGGGGACCGGGGCTCTTCCCGCTGACGGGCCCGTCGGGAGAGGCGGCTTGGCTGCCGCGCGTGACGCGCCCCATCCCATCGATCGCCACCAGGACAAGGACGAGCAGCCCCGTCAGCCAGTGAGGCCAGAGCCCGCCCCCAAGGAAGATCAGCCCGAGCAGGGCCCAGAAGAGGGCGCTCCCGTAGCGTCTTGGGTGTTGACGATCGCCAAGGGTGCCCGCCGCAAAGAGGAGGAGCAGCAGGCCACAGAGCGCATAGACGGCATCGAGCGAGAGGAGGCGGGTCATCGCGCCTCCTTGCGGGACTGTCGCCGCAACCAGCGGTCGAGCCACCAGAACTGGAGGATGGCGAGGACGACCGAGACGATCACCACTGGAACGGTGGCCCGGACGAGATCCCAGATGGCCACCGGGACGCCCAGGCCCTGCATGACCCCGAAGACGAGCAGCACGCCCGCCTGGACGGGGGAGAGGTTCTGCCCGTAGAAGTTGCCGTAGTTCTCGGCAGCGGCACCAGCCGCCTTGATCCGATCCTGTGCCGAGGAATCTGGGGGCAGCCCCTGGGTCGTCGCCACCTCGGCGGCCCCGGTCGCCATCGGTGCGATGAGGGGGCGCACAAAGGACGGATGGCCATTGAGGCGGATGCCGAGCGCCCCGTGGAGGATCCGGAAGAGCTGGTAGACGAGGTGGATGCGGCCGACGGTCGCCCCTCGCAGGCGACGAATCAGGGCGGCAGACTCTTCGCGCAGGCCGTAGCGCTCGGCGAGTCCGATCGCGGGCAAGGTCAGAAGGAAGAGGGTCATCAGCCGGTTCTCGGCAAAGGCCTTGCCGAGCAGGCTGAGCAGTCCGACCGCTCCGGGCTGCCAGAGGCCGGGGATCCCCCCTGTAGCACCGAACAGCCGGTGGACGAAGGGCTCGTCGGGAAGGAGCGGGATCCCCGCCGCAATCCCCGTCAGCAGCGCAGCAAAGACGACGACGACCGTCGGTCGCCAGCGCCGGACCATCCCGACGACCACCACGCCAATCCCCGCCAGTTTGAAGAGATCCTCCACGCTGCCCTCCTCCCTTTGGTTGACAATGCCCGCACGAGAATGCGTAAATCGCGCCGCCGCGCATTGTAGTCGACCCTCGCGGGGTTGACGAGTTGGAAGAAGGGGAATCGAGGAGAGGAATCGGATGAGATATCGCACGCTGGGTCGAACGGGACTAGAGGTCTCCGAAGTTGGCTATGGTGCCTGGGGGATTGGGGGAGTTCAATGGACGGGAGGCGATGACGAGGAGGCGATCCGGGCGCTCCACCTCTCGATCGACGGGGGGCTCAACCTGATCGATACCGCCCTCGCCTACGGTGGCGGCCACAGCGAGCGGCTGGTCGGGCAGGTCGTCCGCTCCCGCTCGGAGAAGATCGCCATCGCGACCAAGATTCCGCCGCTCAACCGCGAGTGGCCAGCCCGCGACGTGCCGCTCCACGAAGTCTTTCCCGCGGACCACATCATCCGCTCGACCGAGGAGAGCCTGCGCAACCTCGGCGTCGAGACGATCGACCTGCAGCAGCTCCACGTCTGGACCGATCACTGGGCCCAAGAGACCGAGTGGCTGGAGGCCCTGACAAGGCTGCGCGAGGCGGGCAAGATCCGCTTCATCGGGCTCTCCCTCAACGACTACCAGCCATCGAACTCGCTCGCGGCGCTGCGGCTGGGGGTGATCGATGCCGTCCAGGTCATCTACAACATCTTCGAGCAGGCGCCCGAAGACGCCCTCTACCCCCTCTGCGAAGAGCTGAACATCGGGGTTCTCGCCCGCGTCCCGTTCGACGAGGGCGGCTTGACCGGGGCGATCCGGCCCGAAACCGACTTCCCGGAATCGGACTTCCGGGCCTTCTTCTTCCGGGGGGATCGCAAGCAGAAGGTCTTCGATCGTGTCGAGCGGCTGAAGCTCCTCCTCAACCACGAGGCGATGAGCCTGCCGGAGCTGGCCCTGCGCTACGTCCTTAGCCACGAGGCGGTCAGCACGGTCATCCCGGGGATGCGCTCGACGCGCCACGTGACCTCGAACCTCTCCTGGGCGGACGGTCGACGGCTCTCGGCCGACCTCAAATGGCGGCTCAAGCAGTTTGCCTGGGATCGCACCGGTGAGTGGTAGAGCGACCCCCGCTAGCGCGGCGGACCCAGCGGCGGGGAGGGCAAGGATCCACTGACCGGGCCCCCCTCGCCACCGCTGATCCCCTTGGCCTTGGCCGCAACCTCGACGCGCCCCGTGGTCGGGGCGCCCTCCTTGACCTCGATCGGCACCTCGACGCGGATGCTGTCGACCAGACAGACCTGCTCTTCCGCATCGTTGCAGAAGTAGATGATGGCATCGATGGTGACGTTCGACGGCGTCGCGGGCGAGGTCGGAGCCTTGATCTCGAGTGGGATCGTCAGCGGGAAGGGAGAGTCGGTGAAGTTGCGGGCGCCCTGCTCCTCTTTCAAGCGGACCGACTGTTCGTTCCCGCTGCGGGTGGCAACGAAGAAGGGCGCTCCCTGGTTGTACTTGTACCCCGCGGGGAGGGTGAAGGCGAGCGTAACATTCGCCGCGCCCGGCGCGAGCGCCAGCGGGGCGGCTTCGACGACGCGCCCCCGGAAGCGGCGACCGCTTGTCGCGGAGAGCTTCTCCAAGCCGCTCAACTTGAGGGTCGAGACACGGCCTGTCGCCAGCTCGATCCGGCGAATGAGGTGGTTGTTGGTGTCGGCGACGAAGAGCTCGCGTGAGGTTGCGCTGATCCCCCCTGGCTCATTGAACTGGGCCTGCTTGCGGTCGCCGTCCTTGGTGCCCACTTGGCGGGTCCCAGCGTAGGTGCGGCTCTCCCGCTGGCGGATCTCGATCTCCTTGATCTTGTGGTTGTAGGTGTCGGCGACGTAGAGCTTGCCATTGAGATAGGCGACACCGAGCGGATGCTGCAGCCGGACCTTGTCTCCCACCCCATCGATATCGCCAAAATCGAAGAGCCCCTGCCCAACGATCGTGCTGACCGTCCGGCCTGGCGGAAGGGAGGCCGCCCGGATCGAGCTGATCTCGCTGTCAGCGAAGAAGATCGACTTGCCATCGGTCGCCAGCCCGCTCGGCTGGGCGAGCGCCGAGTCTTCGAGCGAGCCATCGACGTGGTTCTCGCGACCGCTTCCGGCATAGGGGCGAGCCTCGCGTGTCTTGAGGTCAACCACCCAGAGCTGGTGGGGGCCGGCCATGGCGATGTAGAGCTGATCGCCCACGACGAGGGCGTCCCAGGGGGAGTTGAGCGCGACGCTCGTGCCGGTGCCCTCGACATTGAACTCCCGGGCTTGGCTGCCCGTCCCGACGAGGGTCTCGACGGTGCGGGCTTTGAGATCGGCGCGGCGGATCGTGTGGTTCTCGGTGTCGCAGATGTAGAGCTGCTCGCCATCGAGGGCCATCCCCTGTGGATGGTTGAACTCGGCCTCGCCAAAAGCGCCGTCGCGGGTCCCGACGATCCCGTCGCCGATGACATCGAGGATCGTGCCGTCGAGCCGCGTGACGAGGATCCGGTTGTGGTTCGAATCGGAGATGAAGAGACGTCCCCCCTTTTCGTCCGCGAGGACCTTCCCGGGAAAGCTGAGCAGGCTCGGCGGGGCCGACTCCCGTTCGAGCCGGAAGCGGAGCGGGGTCTCATCGAGAATGCCCTGCGGACGGAAGTAGTCGATCGTCTGGCCGATGACCCGATCGAAAAGGTCGTAGATCCCCTCGCCCGAGTGGGAGCCGATCACCTTGCCCTTCGGATTGATCAGGACGAGCGTCGGCCACGCCCGTGCCGCATAGGATTGCCAGACCTCGAAGTCCTTGTCGTTGATCACCGGGTGCTCGATCTCGTAGCGCAGGATCGCTTGGCGGATGTTGTCAGTCCCCTTCTCGGTGGTGAACTTCGCCGAATGGACCCCGATCACGACCAGCTGGTTGGCGTACTTCTGTTCGAGTTTGCGGAGGTCCGGCAGGATGTGCATGCAGTTGATGCAGCAGTAGGTCCAGAAGTCGAGGAGGACGACCTTGCCGCGCAGTTGGCGCAGGCTGAGGGGGCGCTCCGTATTGAGCCACTCCATCCCGGCAGGAAAGTCCGGGGCATTCACTTCACCTTCCAGAAAGGGATTTCGGTTCACGGGTTCAGACCTCTTGGGCGAAGAACTGGCGGGAGATTGGGGCTCCTGCGCGGAGACGCGCGAGACGGGGTGAGGCTGGATCAGCAGCAAGCTCCCCAAGAGGAGCGGAACGACCAGCAGGTGACCTCTCCCGACCTTCGACACACGCTTGACAGAGCGACTGATTGCGGACAAGAACATCCCGCCTCCTTCTCGATCGACTGTTCGACTTGCCCCCTGCCGGCAGATCTCCGCGATTCGGCAGGGACCCGGGGAGGGAACCGCCTTTCGGTCTCCCTTCGGATGATGGCATTATAGGCGGGCGCCATCGCAAAATTGAAACGGTCGCGCGAAAGTGGCCAGTCAAAGTGGGGAGGGGAGGAGAGACGTGGGAAATCTGGCAACCGCCGCGGCGGTGATCGAGGTGCTGGCCATCATCGTCTGGGTGGGAGGGCTGACCTCGCTGGTCCTGCTGGCAGCACCGGCCATCTTCCAGACGATCCCGACACGGGAGCTTGCCGGTGAGACCTTCCGCTCGATTCGATGGCGGCTCGACCGGCTTGGCGTGGCCTGCGGTGCGGCCATTCTGCTCGGAGCGGTACTTCGCTACGCTGGGCGGCCCGCACCCACGCTCTATGGGGATGAGGTGACACGGTATCTCATCGCCGGAGTGATGTTGGCGCTGACCCTCTACCACGGCTGGTCCGTCGCCCCGCGCCTCGCCAAGAAGCGGGAGGGCGACGAAACCGTGGGTGATGAGCGCCTCCACGGTCTCTCGCTGACGTTGACCGCCTTTACCCTGCTGCTCGGTCTGGTCCTGGGGATCCTCTTTGGCTTGGAGCGGGCCTGATCAACCACGAATCCCCCTCGGCAGCGCGGGGAGGGGAGGAATCAGCCCAGGAGAAGGGCCACGATTGAAGATGCCATCGAAGAGAGTTCTCGTCTATTCACACGACACCTACGGTCTGGGCAACATCCGGCGGATGCTGGCGATCAGTGAGCATCTGCTGCGGACGCACCCTGATCTCTCGATCCTCCTGGTGAGTGGCTCGCCGGTGATCGATCGACTTGGCTTGCCGGATCGGCTCGACTACATCAAGCTGCCGTGCCTGACACGCGTCGATCGGGGCCAGTATCGGCCGCGCCGACTGGAGGTCGAGATGGAGACGATCCTTGCGCTGCGCACGGAGCTGCTCCGCGTCACCGCCCGCCACTTTGCGCCAGACCTGCTGCTCGTCGACAAGAAGCCCCTCGGGATTCGCCGCGAACTTGAGCCGACCCTCCTCGACCTGAGCGCCCGCCGACCGACGGCCCGCTGCGTCCTCGTCCTGCGCGACATCCTCGACCGCCCGGAGACGATCATCGACAACTGGGAGCGGAACGGACACGCGGCGGCCCTGCCGCTCTACGACCGCATCCTGGTACTTGGCCAGCGGGAGCTCTTCGATCTTGGGGCCGAGTATCGATTGACGGCCGCCGCCCGCGCGCGGACTGTCTACTGCGGCTACCTGCGAAAAGAGGCAGCCGCCGGGGCCCGGGAAGCGGTTCGTCGCGCGCGGGGAATCCCGCCCCAAGTGCCGCTGCTGCTGGTGACCCCGGGCGGAGGGGAGGACGGGGAACGGCTGGTCGAGACGGCGCTCCTCGCCTTCCGACAACTGCTTGCACGCCAGGATCAAGAGTCGAGCCGTCCTTGGCGGGCGATCGTCATCAGCGGGCCGGAGATGCGACCTGAGGCCCGCGAGCGGCTCCGGCGGATGGCCGAGGACCTTCCGGGGCTCCACTTCGAGAGCTTCAGCGGCGAGATGATCGAGCTGGTAGCAGCGGCCGACGTCGTCGTCTCGATGGGTGGGTACAACACGATCTGCGAGATCATCTCGCAGCGGAAGCCCGCGATCGTCGTCCCGCGGACAGAGCCGACCGAGGAGCAGTTGTTGCGCGCGGAGCGGCTGGGTCCGCTCGGACTCTTCGAGGTCATCCACCCGGACCGGCTCGACCCGGCAGAGTTGGCGACGCGACTGGTCGACCTCCTCGCCAAGGCTCAGACGGCGCCGCCCGATTGGGATCAGCTCGACCTCAACGGTCTGCCGGCGCTCGCAGGTGAGGTCGAGGCGCTGCTCGGAGACGGGGAGGAGCGGGGCGTCAGTGAACGGGAAGCGGGGAGTGTCGCCGGATAATGGATCGAAACCGCACCATCGGATATCTGCTCAAGGGGTTTGGCCGGACCTCGGAGACCTTCATCTCGACGGAGATGGCCTTGCTCGAAGAGGCCGGCGTCCAGCTCCACGTCTTCTCGTTTCTGCGGTTGGAGGGACAAGCCGCTCACGGTGTCCACCAACGGATCCGGGCCGAGGTGACCTACCTGCCAGAGGTGATCACGCCCTCGCGGGAAGGGGGAGGCGGACTGGTCGCTTGGTGGCGGGCCAACGGGCCCGGCTTCGCCGCCATTCGGCGCACCGTCTTTCGACGCCACCCGTGGCGCTATGTCCAGACGCTCCTCGCGGCGCTCCGGCTGGGCCTGAGCGGACTGCAGCGGGGCGAGGGCCGTGCGGCGATGCAGACCAGCCTCAAGGAGTTCCTGCAAGCCTGCGCCATCGTCGAGGCTATTCTGGACCGAGGGGAGGATGGGCCGATTCGCCACCTGCACGCCCATTTTGCCCACACCGCGACGACGGTCGCCATGCACGCGGCGAGCCTGACCGGGCTGCCCTTCAGCTTCACCGCGCACGCCAAGGACATCTACCGGGTCGACATGAATCCCGGTGATCTGCTGCTTCGCAAGATGGCGGCGGCCCGCTTCACCGTCACCTGCACCGAGACCAACCGATCCCACCTGATCGGCTTGGGCGGCGACCCGGCCAAGATCCACCGGATCTACCACGGGGTTGACCTGACCCTCTTCCGGGAGAGCCCGGCGGAGACAGACCAAGGCCCCGGGGTAACACGCGAGGAGGCACCGCCACTCGTGCTCTCTGTCGGACGATTCGTCGAGAAGAAAGGCTTCCCGGACCTGGTCGAGGCGATGCAGCTCCTGCGGGAAGCGGGCGTCGATTGTCGGGCGCTGATCGTGGGGGGCCTGACACCGCACGCCGAAGTGGTACGGGCGCAGATCGAGGCAGCCGGGCTTGATGAGATCGTCACCTTGCAGCACGCCGTTCCGCAGGAGGAGCTGCGGACGATCTACGAACGGGCGAGCCTCTTCGTCCTCCCGTGCGTCATCACCGACGACGGCGACCGCGACGGCATCCCGAACGTGCTGGTCGAGGCTTTGGCCTTGGGCATTCCCGTCCTCTCGACGCGCATCTCGGGCATTCCGGAGCTGATCGAGGACGGCGTCACGGGACGGCTCGTCGCGCCGGGGGACCCGGCATCCCTCGCGCAGGCGATAGAGGATCTCCTCCAGAACCCAGCCGAGCGGCACCGGTTGGCCGAGGCGGGGCGCGAGCGTGTCGATGACCTCTTCGACGCCTCACGCAACGTGCGGGCCCTGCAACGGCTCCTCGAAGATCACGGGACCCAACGATGAGTGATCTCCGACCCAGAGTCCCAGCGATCCCGGAACTGCCCCAACTGCCGTCACTTCTCGACGCGGGAGTCATCGCGCAGATCCTCGCATCACTGACGGCCGGTCGCCTTCCCTTCCGCTTGGCGCCGGGGACGGTCTACCGCCACCTCCGGACCAAGTACCGGCCTGGGAAGAACTGCTTGGTTACCTGGTCCCTCGATGGGGTGATCGGGAGCAGGCCCGAGGAGAGAGGAACGCCACGCCGGCAACTGCTCTATTTGACGCTCTGTCGCGCCGGTGAGAGCCGGCCGGCCTTCGATGAAGCGATGGCGGGAAGGAGTGGCTCATCGCCCTCGGTTCTCCACCTCCCAGAGTGGGAGAGCCTCCTCTGGTGCTTCCCGGCGGACCGCAAATTGGCGGGCTTGACGATCCTCGAGGAGCCGAAAGCGCTGATCTCGCGGCTGGCCCGTTCACTCGGACAACCGTCGCAGAGTGGGCGACTGGAGGTCACCCACTACGCCGCGGAGCGCTCGTGTAGCGTCCGGGCCGATCTGGACGGCTTTCCGGGAAGGCTCTTCGGGAAGTTCTACGCGGATGAGGGCGCAGCGGCGGCGTGGGAGACACAACGGGCCCTCTGGGAGTCGACGGCACGGCAGGAAGGCCGGCTGGTGATCGCGGCTCCACTCGTTCCGCCTGACGAATCGGGAAGTCTCTGGCTGGGCGAGGTCGAGGGGATCGAACTCGATCGACTGGCACTGACCGATGAGCGGCTCGTGACGGCGATGGAGCGTGCCGGGGAGGCGATTGCCAGACTCCATCAGACCTCGATCGGGGGACGGACAGGCCCAGACGCACCACTCCCCTCGCCACGGCGTGTCCTGGCCTTCTCCGTCCTCGGACGGGCCTTTCCGCCCCTCTCCGC
>JBMOHS010000027.1:0-30162 GCA_049317725.1 Blastocatellia bacterium | reverse complement strand
ACCTGGTAGCCGTGGGCTTGGAGAAGCCGGGTGAGGGAGGCGACGAGCGGGGGGGAGCTGGCCCAATCGGCTCCTCGGCGGTGTCGATCGCCCTCGCCGAGCACGACCAGATAGTCCCGCAGGGCCTCGAGGCCCGCCGGGATCTCTTCGGGAAGGAGGGAGCCAAAGAGGAGCAGACGGCGGCGGGCTCGGGTGATCAGCACATTGAGGTAGCGATGGCCGTGACGAGGATGGTGGAGGACGCCGAACGAGTCTGGGCGGAGGCGGCCAAGGGAGTCACGCCCGGCCGTCAGCGAGACGAGCACGGCATCGCGCACCTCGCCCTGAATCGTCTCAACGGTCTTGATGAAGACGGGGCGTCCGCGGTCATGCCACGCCGTGACGCAGGCAGTGGCGGCCGGACTCTCGGCGAGCCGTTCGGCGAGGCGCGCCTCGATCCAGTCGCGCTGGCGTTCGGTGAGGGCGACCAGTCCGAGCGACTCCTCTGGAGTGGCGAGCAGGTGGTGCAGCGCCGCCTCGACCAGTGCTGCGGCTTCGCGTGGGTTGGTCCCCGCTTCGTAAAGCCCCTCCCTGACGGGGCGGTAGAAGGCCCCATCGGCGCTACCTTCGCGCTTCGTCGAGGGAAGAACCACCAGACGGTCCCCGTACCACTGGCAATTGGAGAAGGCGATGAGGCTCTCGTGGCGGGATTGCGAGTGCCAGCGCAGACGGTGGGGGGTGGAGGCGCGAATGGACGGCAGATCGAGCAGGCTCTCGCCCTCCCCGCTCTCTTCCACGCTCGCCGTCAGAAAGGAGGAGGGGGGCAGTTGCATCGGGTCGCCGACGACGACGAGCTGCTCTCCGCGGACGACTGCGCCGAGCGCCTCCTCGGGGCGCAAGCGCGAAGCCTCGTCGAGAATGACCAGATCGAAGCGGCCCAGCGAGGGCGGCAGGTTGGAGGCGACGAGGTAGGGGCTGGTCAAGACGCACGGCATGAGCGCTGTCAAGGCGCGTCCCGCCCGCTCAAAGACTTGACGAATCGGCAACCCTGGGGAGTCGTCAGTTGCGGCGAGCCCCTCCAGCAGGCCCAGTTCCGTGCGCAACCGGAGCGGCCCCTGGGCAACTCCCGCTGGCACAGGGCGCCGGTCGACCTGCCAGGCAATCTCCCCGCGGGTCTGCTCCTCGACCCGTTGATCGAGCGCAACATACTGACGGCGGGCTTCGTCATACTCCAACCCGTGGAACCGTTCGAGGAGGGGATGTTGGCGATAGGCCTCGCGGAGGAGGCTCTCGAGGTAGATGGCCCGGACCACGGTGGGGATGTGCCGGGGGGAGATCTCGCCGGCCTCGATCGAGGCGACGAGCGGACCCAAGCCGAGGTCGAGCAGGGTCTGGCGGGCACGGCGCCCTCCCAGCCAGAGCGAGAGCTGGTCCCAGGCAGCAAGCGCTCGCTCCGCGCGCTTGCGGATGCGCCGTAGATCGAGCGGGCTGCCGGTCGTCCCCTCACGCGGAAACCAGCTCCCCTCCTCCAACTGGGCCAGGTCGATGAAGCGGGCCTTGGCCTCGCGATAGTGGATGAAGTCGGTCCGGATCGTCGAGATCAACGCGCGCAGAGCGCGCCGCCGGTCGTCGATCGCCGGCGTCAAGAGCCATTCCTGCAACGGGATGGGAATGGCCGACTGCTCGGTGACTTGGCTGACGAGGTCGGCGGCCGCGCGCCAGCGGAGCAGCTCGGCGGTGACCGGCGGGGGCCCCTCCCCAGGCAGCCCGAGTGCGCGCAGGTCGGTGGCGATCGCCCCCTCCAGTTCGAGCAGCCCCCGCCAATCCTGGAACGATCCGAGCAACGACCCGATCGGTTCGGCGAAGTGGCCATAGCCCGCCTCCTCCAGATCATCCACCACCCCCTGGATCTGAAAGGCCGACTCGCGCATCTGTTGGGCCAGGTAGGTCAGGTCGGAGGTCGACTCCTGCTGGAGCGCCAAGGGCAGGCGCGGCAGCGCGTCGACGAGGCGTTCGAGATGGCGCTGGAACTGGACCGCCTCCTCCCCGGCCCCCATCCGTTGGAGCGCGCGCAACTGTGGGGCAGGCAGGCGGAGGAGCGCTGCCGCGATCTGGACCGCAGCGGTGCTGCCAACCCCCAAGGATGCACGGGCCTCTTCCCACCATTCAACCAGGGAGAGCAGCTCCTCCAACGGGGTCTCCATCCCCACGAAGTGCCCACCGAAGGTCTCGTGGTACTCCCGATTCTCCACGAAGTTGACCAGTGAGTCGTGGTAGTGGAGAAGCTGTCGATAGTCCCGTGCCAAGCGCTGTCGCGTTGCCCGCCGTGGCGATCGGGTCATGACCCGCCAATCGTGCCGGGCCCGCCGGTAGCCACGCGAGGTAAATCCGAACAGCTCCAACTCGGCGCAACTGCGTGCATGTCGCTCGATCTCGTCGAGGGAGGGTGCCAGCGTCAGATCGAGCCGTTCTCCGAGTTCGGCCGCCATCGCCCGCAGGGTGTGGGCCTCGTCGCAGGCCCGCGACAACGTTGCGCTGAAGCCAGGATCTTCCAGCCGGGGACCGCGCAGATGCAACGACGCAAGGGGGATGCGGGCGCAGAGGAGCAGACCGCGCAGGACGACTTGTGCCGTCGCCAGATCGAAGGAGAAGGGCTGGCCGAAGTGCTGAGCAAAGTCGTGGAAAAGTCGCACCGCGCGGTCCAGGTCCTCGGCCAAGCTGCGCAGCCAGCCAGCGGAGGCCTGCAGCTCCCCGATCGTCTTCTCATCCAGATCCATCCGTCGGATCTGGCGACAATCGTCGATGAGGTGCTGGAGCTGGCGGCCTCCGAGATCGGGAGCCTGCTCGAGGAAGGGGCGGAGGGCTCTGGCCCGCTGCTGGTGGTCACGACAGCGGGCCTCGAGCCGGGCGAGTGTCGCGCGCCGGCCCGGTGCGAGGAGGTTCGGCAGAAGGGACCGATCGACCGTCGGGGCCACGTCGGGGATCTGCCCGTCCAGGCTGAGCAAGTGGGCGATCTGCTCCTCGGTCGCCTCGAAGGCGACACGGTGAATCACCCGAAAGAGATCGATCTCGCTCTCGATCCGCAGCGTCGCGGTGGCAATGGCGGCGAGGGACTGCCGGAGCTGTTGCTCCGCCTCCAACGTCAAGCCCTGGTTTTCAACCCCTTGCCAGGGATGGGCACCGGGGTGGGAGCGCTCCGCCATCTCGGCCAGATAGTGCCCATAGAGATCCGCTGCCTCGGCGATCGCCTCCACCTCTTCCGGTGTCAACCGTGCGGCCTCTGGCAGTTGGATCGTGCCCGACAGCTCGAACGGGAGGGTGCCCTCCTGGGCCAGCCGCTCCCGCTCGCCGATCAGCTCGGCCATGGTCAGCCCGGCGGCCCCGCAGGGCTGGGCGAGGACACGGCGCAGCTCCATCAATTGCCGCTGAAACCCGTCGCGGCGGGAGCGCAGCACCGGCAGGTCTGCCGGGGGATGCCAAGAACCCCGCTTAGCCAAGCGCTCCCGAATCCGGCGGCCCAACTCCTCTGGGGTGCGCACGATCCCCCGATCCTCTCCCCGTTCCCGTCCAGAGGCGTCCCCCAACAGGAGGCAGAAGTCGCCCAAGCCCGCCTCAGCCAACTTCCGGCGCACCGCCGCGAGGGCCTCCGCCACCGTGGCGACCAGCAGAACCGTCTTCCCAGCCCCGAGAGCCGCCGCCACCAGGTTGGCGATCGTGCCTGAACTCCCCGTGCCAGGAGCCGCCTCGATGACGATGCTCCGCCCCCGCAGCGCCTCGAGCAGGGCGGCGTGCTGTGTGCTGTCCGCCAGCGCGATCAGTCGCGGGAGCTGCCCCTGCAACTCCAGCGTGTCGAGCCCCTCGCCAAGCGGGCCTTCCAGTCCGACTGGAGTCGTTGGGCTTGCCGCCCCTGCCACCCCTGCCACCCCTGCCACCCCTGTGGGGTCGGGGGCCGGCTGACCGAGGGGGCGATCGAGTGCGAAATTTCGTACCAAGGGGTGGCGCAGCAGGCCATCCTGCGGCCAGTGTCGCGGATCGAGGTCGGCCCACATCGACTGCCAATGGAGAGAGAGGTGGGTGAGGACCCACTGCGGGTGGATCTTCCAGCCACCACGGGTCGCGGCACCCGCCAGATCTCCCCCGATCTGCTCCAAGACCGTCGCCATCGACTTCCCAGGGATCCATTCAGGCAGCTCGACCCCGTCCCGCTCCCGCAGGACTTGGCGCACCGTCGGGTTGATCTCGATTGGACCTTCGCGGACCAGCCGCCAGTTCTCTCCCCTCGGATCGTCCGGGAGGAGACGGACCGGCTGCAGCCAGACGGGCGCGAGGAAGCGCTCCTCCCCCTCCACCGCCTCCAAGCCGCGATGGGCCCCTTGCCATTCGAGAAGGCCGAAGGCAAGGTGGAGCGTGTGGACCCCCATCTCCTCTCCGAGCGCAGTCGTGCGCCAAGCCAGCTCCTGCAAGAGACCGCGCAGCTCCTCCCCGGAATGGAGTGTCGGAAGGGCGGGACGCTCCCTCTCGCCCGTGGCCCTGGCTATCCCTCCGTCGGGGATAAATCCAACCGGAGCCCCTGCTCGCAGGAGCCGCTCCACCAGATCCGGATCGATCGGCCCCAATCGCAGGGAGGGCCGCGCCGGCTGCCGGGATGAACGAGAGTCGAACTGGACCCGTTGCAGACTGCTCCACCTGAGCAACCTCCCCCGCATCTTCCCGACCCACGCGCGGACGATCTCCTGATCCTGCGAATCCGTGTTGACAACTGTGCTCCGCGTCACGATCTGATGCCCCTCTCGCCTGCCCTCGCGGCCAACGTCGACTCCCCCCGACCTCCCACACCTCGCCGCCTGACGGTCGGCCGATGGTACAACTCCCCCGGCCTGTGTCAAAAGACAGACCCGGCAACTGCTGCCCAACGGACCACGCCCGGCGCACCTCACTTTTTTTGACTCGACGACAAAATCGGAATGTCAGATTCGTCTATACCGGTGAGGGTTGGCTGTCAGGGTCCAACGGCGCGGGAAAGGGGAAGATCCTCCTCTCTCGCCCGTGAGAAGCGGTTCGTCAGTCCGTTCCAATAACCAGTGACGACTTGGCCACCACTCGGAAACCTTCCCCATCGCGGGAGTCAGATCTACCCGAGGGAGGACCAGCAGAACAGACGGGAGAGATCAAGCGGATTGACGAACCTGGCGGGATCGGAAGCAACCTTTCAAGCGGCACAAACCGACACACACACAATCGACGACACATTCACTGGCAACGACCCATCCGCCCACCGAGCGGGGTCTCACTCCCGCTCGGTCGCGCGCGCACATCGGGTCAGGGCAAGAGACGGAGGGGCCCACGCTCCCGGGAAGGAGAGTGTGGCCACCCGTCGGCTCCCCTGACCGTGGAGGGCACCATGTCGATTCGTCCGCGATCTCCGCTGCATTCCGCTGGCCTCTTCGTCGTCTTGCTCTGGGTCCGGCTCTCCGAGCCGCTCGAATGGCCGTGGCTCTCCCCACTCCTCCTCTGCCTGCGCTTCTACGGCAGCCTCACCGATCCCCCGGCCGCCTTCTGGAGCGCCTTCCTCGGCGGCTGACGGCCATCTGGCTTCAGACCGCACCTCGCTTCATCTGCTCGACGAGATAGTCGCTCGACCGCATCGCCAAGGCGAGGATCGTCAGCGTCGGATTGACGCAGCCACTCGAGACAAAGCAGCTCCCATCGACCACGAAGAGGTTCTTGACGTCGTGGGCCTGGTTGAAACGATTGAGGACGGACCGCTTGGGATCGTTGCCCATGCGTGCCGTCCCGACTTCGTGGATGCTGTGGCCGGGGGGGTACATCTTGAGGTTCTCGCCGACCAGCTCGACCCCGGCCGCGGCAAACATCTCATGCGCGCACTCGATCGCATCGCTCGTCAGGTGGCGCTCGTTGTCGCCATACTCGATGTCGATGCGCAACGACGGGATCCCCCAGGCGTCCCGCAGCTCTGGGTCGATCCGCACGTGGTTCTCCCGGCGCGCCAGCACCTCACCGAAGGCGCTCATCCGCACGAAGGCCGGCTGCAGCGCCCGCACCTCCGACTTGAACCCCGTGCCAAATCCGGGCGTATTGCGGGCGTGCCCCGGAAAGATCCCGGCCCCGCTGCCGCACTGGTACCCAAACCGGCGCACATACTTTGCCTGGCGCGAGGCCTTGTCCAAATTCCGGAAGGGGGGAATGTAGGTGCCTTGCGGCCGCCCGTCCTCGTTGAGGATCTCGCGGCCCTTGAAATCCTTGATGAGCCCGGTGAAACTGACGCCCCAGGTGTGGTCGTGGAGGTAGTGGCCGAGCACCCCGCTCGTATTGGCCAGCCCGTGCGGATAGTCGCGCGAGGTGGAGTTGAGCAGGATCCGGGTCGATTCGAGCGTCGAGGCACCGAGGACGACCACCTTGCCGAGAACGGTATAGTCCTGTTTGGTCCGCCGATCGACGAAGTTGACGCCCCGGGCCTTGCCCGTCCGCGGATCGAGGACGACCTCCCGGACGACGGCGTCGGATCGCAGCGTCAATCGGCCCGTCTGGCTCGCTGGGGCGAGGAGGCCCGTCGGTGAGTTGAACATCGCCCCGACGTCGCAGCCGCGCCCACACGCCCCGCAGTAGTGGCAGGGGGAGCGGTAGGAGTTGTGGGCCAGCTTGCGGCTGATCACGCCGGCCCGCGTCGGAATCAGCCGCCGCCCCGTCTTCTCGACCCCTCGCTGCAAGACCTTCTCGCCGCAGAGCATCGGCTGTGGCGGCTGGAAGATCCCGTCCGGCAACTGGCGCAACCCCTCATTCGTCCCCATGACGCCGATCAAGCGGTCGACCTCGTCGTAGTACGGCTTGAGGTCGTCGTAGGTGATTGGCCAGTCGTCCCCGTACCCATCGTGGCTCGCAGCCTTGAAGTCGAACTCGCTCATCCGCAAGGCGACGCGCCCCCAGACCAGCGTCCGCCCCCCGACCGCGCGCGCCCGCACCCAGTCGAACGGCTTGCCTTGCGGTGTCGAGTAGGGATTCTCGTCGAGGCGGGCGTAGAGGTGCGTCGTATACCCGTCGGCAAATCCGTACTTGTAGTTGTGCGCGTCCTGCGGTGAGATCCGCCCGCGATACTTCTCCTCGTAGGGCCATGCGTGCGTCTTGAAGTCCTGGTAGAGGTCGAACTTGGGGCCAGCTTCGAGGACCAGCACCTCCATCCCGGCTTTGGTCAACTGGTAGGCGGCCATGCCCCCGGCCGCGCCGGATCCGACAACGATGGCATCATAGATCTTCTGGCTCATGATCAGCTCTCTCCCTTGATCTTCTTGAGGCGTATGGTCCTGCACTGTCTCTGGTGAGGTCGCTGGCCCCGGAGATGCCCCCAGAGAGGCCCAGTCGCTCCGCTCCATCATCTCCGTCAATTCTGGTTCGGGGCTGGCGCACAGCCGCGGGTTTCGACTGCCTCTTCCCGAGAGACCTCGGAGTCTGCTCCTCTTGTCTGACCACCAGATGAGGAGAACAAGATTGGATCTCCGATCGATCAGCCAGGGGGCAGCATCGAGGAGAAGAGTACACCGCTTCGATCTTTCCGCAAACCAAATCCGCGGGGATTTGACCGCATTGGGCATCGTCTGTACTGCCCAATGGCGAGTCAACCCGCCTCTCTCCCGAACGCATCGGCCGCTCCCTCTCAGAACCGAGGCGAGAATCTGGTTGGCCGGTCATCCCTCTGACGCCAGCACCGTCCCGCGTCGAGCTAAAAGGTGAGGCTGTAGCTGACGCCTGGGCGGTTGGCAAAGGCGAGGACGAAGGAGAAGACGTGCCGGCCCTGCGTGTAGCTCAGCAGCGGATGGACCCGGACACCGTCAAAACTGATGGTGGAGGTGAGGTGGCGCGAGAAGCGCAGGTTGAGACCGGCCAACGGCAGCCAGCGTTTTTCATAGGTACTGTAGGCGACACCGACATAGGGGGCGACGGGCAGCCCGGACTCGCGTTGCAGATTCTTGCTGAGCGTGGCATAGAACGACTGCCCCGTCGGCGTCCCGATGCGGTCCGAGCTGGTTCCAATCACCAGCGCCGGGCGCTTCTCCGTCTCGGTAAGGGCCAACCAGTTGAAGAGCGGGCCGACCCGTCCGCCAATCACATCGGCGCGCGGGTTAATTTCGATGCCGGCGGTCACCCGGGGATGCAGTCGGTAGGTCAGTGTCGTTCGCCAGTTCGCGCGCGGGATGACGCCCGGAATGTAGCGCATCCCGAATGTCCACCGCTCGCTGTCTGTATTCGCAGCCCCGCTCACGGCGCGGCCCTCGCCCGGTCAGAGCGGTCAACTGGGGACGCTGGAAGTCGGCGTCGCCTGCCCCTTGGCGATCTGGGCCATTCTGGCCTTGGACTCTCCCTGCGATTGGGCGATCAGTCGATCGAGGAGGGGTCTCAGCTCGGCTTCGCTGATGACGCCCGGATAGATGGCGACAACCTTTCCGTCCCGGCCAATCACGGCCGTTCCCGGCAGCGCCGGACCAAGACCGAACTTGGCCATCTCTCCGGTCGTCGCGCCCAGCCAGACGGGAAAGTTGATCTTCGTTCTGGCAATGAACTCCAGCACCATCTTCTTTTCTGCCAGCGTGTTGGCCGAGGCTCCGATCACCTGGACGCCCAGCGCGGCATACTGATTCTGGATCGCCGCGAGGTCGGGCATCTCCTTGACACACGGTCCACACCACGTCGCCCAGAAATTGAGGACGACCAGTCGACCGCGCAACGAACTGAGCCGCTGCTCCGTGCCGGTGAGGTCACTCAAGACCAGCTCGACCTCCTGCCCAATGACGGCCGAGGGAGGGGCCAACTCGGCGGGGGTCGCCAGAATCCGCAGCTCATCGACCTTGAGGACACTTCGCTGCTTTCGTGTCCGCAGCACACCGGTGATCTCCACTCGACTCCCGATCAGCTCCAGCCAAGTCTTGCCGGGCTTCTTGAATCTGCCCTCCTCCAACTGAAAGAACTGGGTGGCTCCATCCTGCCCGGTGATGGCCAGCAGCGTGGGGTCCCCATTCCCGACACACTCTGCCGCCTTGACCAGATCAGCGGGGGTTCCAAACGGGGTTGTCCTGCGATCGGCTCTCACCCAGCACTCCTCACAGCAGATCACTTGCCCCTCGTACTTGGAGGCCACTTGTGCTGAAACGACCGGGGAGGAGAGGGTGAGCAGCAAGGCGGCCAGCCATGCCCATCGGCTGACCTCTCCCCCAGAGATCTTGCCGTGCGTTGCGCTTGTCGACGTCAAAAGCCTGCTCCTGAATCTCATTGCGACACTCTAGCAAAATCCATCGACGGGACGCCACTTGTCAGACACTTTGAATGACCAACTTCGGTCTCTTCCATTTCCATCGAATACTCTCAAACCCATACAATTTCATCGTTTCAGCGATCATTATGAGGTTGAGGGACCACGTCTCTGCAACCGCTACCGTACTAGCGCTCGCCGGCAGGATGCTGCCTCAGGAGACTTGCAGAGGATGAATATGCTCGATCTCATGCTTGAGCCCACGGGCAGCGTCCCACAAATCGACATTTCGCTGGAGGTTGAGCCAGAACTCCGGCGAGGTGCCAAACAGTTTGCCGAGGCGCAGCGCCATCTCGGGGCTCACGGCGCGCCGCTCGCGCAGGAGCTCGTTGACGGACTGCCGCGAGACGCCCAGTGCTTCGGCCAGCGCCGTGACCGAGAGCGGATACTCCGGAACGAAATCCTCACGCAGGATCTCACCCGGATGAATCGGGCGCCGCTCGAGCGGCTTGGTATTGAGGATGGTCATGCGCAGTTTCTCCTGATGGTAATCACAGATCTCGACATCATCGGCGTCTCCGTCGGCAAACCGAAAACAGATGCGCCACTGGTCGTTGACAGAGATGGAGTGCTGGCCAGCGCGATCGCCTTTGAGTGTGTGCAAGCGGTTGCCGGGCGGGACTTTGAGATCCGAAACCTGGTGCGCCGCATGGATGGCTTCGAGTTTCCGCAGAGCGCGGCGGGCGACGGCGGCGGGCAACTTCTTGGCCTTGCCGGTGCGAAATAACTCCTCAGTCTGCCTGTCAGCGAAAGTCTTGATCACGCCACAACGTAACGCGTAACGTGACGCAAGTCAATACCGGCATCGCTCACATAACGCTTCCGGTAACCAGATTACATAAAGAGTGGCTGGGCCAGTTGAGAGAGCAGATTCATTCATTGGCGTGCACTTCAGGACCAGTTTTCGGATCGGATCTATTGACTAATCGTGCGCAAGTGACGACGATGTCACCCACACGACATCCATAAGATTCATCCGAACAGAGAACGAGGCCGGCCCGGGATGCCGGTCAGGCGAGGCTGACGCAGGGAGGCTGGTCGATGAGAAGAGCGCGGAACGGAGGCGGGCACGGATTGGCGCTGATCCTGGGGATCGCCCTCTCGATGGGGGGATTCCTGACGAGTGGGTGGCGATCCGGAGCGGAAGCGCAGGGACAGGTCGATTTCGAACGCGATATCCGTCCGCTCCTGCTGGCGCGTTGTTCGAGCTGTCACGGGGCAGAGCGGTCAAAGGGGCAGTTGCGGCTCGATCAACGGGAGGGGGCCTTCCGGGGCGGGGGGAACGGCCCGGTGATCATTCCGGGAAAGAGTGCCGCGAGCGAGTTGATTCGACGGGTGTCGAGCCGGGAGCCTGGGGAACAGATGCCGCCGACGGGAGAGCGGTTGAGCGAGCGGGAGCTGGCCCTGCTGCGGAACTGGATCGACGCAGGGGCGAAGTGGCCGGCCGAGCCGGTCAGCGGGGCATCAGCCAATGAGCCACGACGGGCGGAGAAATCGACCTGGTGGTCGCTTCAGCCAACGCGTGCGGTGATCCCGCCAACTCCGGCCGGCATCCCAGCGGCCTGGGCCAAGTCCCCAATCGACCGTTTTGTCTATGCCGGACTGGCGGCGAAGGGGCTTCAGCCGTCGCCGCCCGCCGATCGCCGGACGCTCCTTCGCCGTCTTTCCTACGACCTGACCGGTCTGCCGCCCACGCCGGAGGAGGTCCGGGCCTTTGTTGCCGACCGGGATCCACGGGCCTGGGAACGGCAGGTCGACCGATTGCTCGCCAGCCTGCACTATGGCGAACAGTGGGGCCGCCACTGGCTGGACGTCGCGCGATTTGGGGAGAGCAAGGGCTTTGAGCAGAACCACATCATCAACAATCTCTGGGGCTACCGTGACTACGTGATCCGCTCGTTCAACGAGGACAAGCCCTACGACCGATTCGTCATCGAGCAGCTCGCCGGAGATGCCATCGGGGCCGGGCAGCCGGAGGTCGAGATCGCCACGGGCTTTCTGGTCTGTGGCCCGTACGACAGCGTCGGGAACCAGGATGAGGTTCAGCAGAAGGTGATACGGGCCAACACAGTCGACGATCTGATCACCGCGACGAGCAATGCGTTTCTCGGGCTGACCGTCAATTGCGCCCGGTGTCATCATCACAAATTCGACCCGATCCCGACGGAGGACTACTACCGCTTGCGGGCCACCTTCGATGGCGTGACCCATGCCGAGCGGGTGGTGGCCACCCCGGAGGCGAAGGCAGCCCACGCGGCACGCCTCGAACCGCTCGAGGTGCGGAGGAAGAGCCTCGTCACTGAGCTCGAGTCGCTGGAAAAAGCCGTCTCTTCGCGGGCGCTCGAGCTGGCCAACCGCGAGGGGCAGTCGAGCCTCCCGCGGGCGACACGCCATTTCAACGAGCACCGATTTGGACCAGTGCGGGCGACCCACCTGCGTTTTCTGATCCGTGCCACCTCGGATCGACCGAGGTCCGGGGAGAACGCACGGCTCGATGAGTTCGAGGTCTGGACCGCCGGAGAGGCGACGCGCAACATCGCGCTGGCGGCGACGGGCACAACGGTCAGCGGTGCGACGACCCGGCGGGCGGAGGATGTCGTCGGTGCCAACACCTACGGGGTCGAGCTGGTGACAGATGGCCGGTTCGGCGAGCGCTGGTTCGTGGGATCCCCGGCCGCGCTGACGCTCCATTTCCCACGCCCGGAGATGATCGACCGGATCGTCTTCTCCCAGGATCGGACACTCGAGCCCGGGGTGGAGGCGAGCCACCTCGGCTCTTTCGTCACCGAGTACGAGGTCGAGATCTCGGAGGATGGGCAGAGCTGGCAGCACGTCGCCGATTCAAGGGCCCGCGAGCCGTTCAACGAAGCCCAGAAGATCGAACGGTTCCTCTCGCGGGTGACGACGACCGAGGAAGCGACCCGCCTCGAGGCCCTGCGCGCCGCCAGGAGGGAGATCGAGCACGAGATCAAGTCGATTCCGCCTCTGCCACTCCACTGGGCAGGAAAGTTTGTCGAGCCGAAAGAGCCGACCTATGTCCACCGCGGCGGAGATCCGCAGCGGCGCGGGAGCGAGGTGGCCCCAGCAAGTCTGGCGATCCTCGCAGAGGCCCTGCCCGGCTATGCGCTCTCGGCGACAGCACCGGAGGCAGAGCGACGGTTGGCGCTCGCCCGCTGGATCGTCGATGAGCGGAATCCGCTGACGGCGAGGGTCATGGCCAATCGACTGTGGCACTACCACTTCGGGACGGGCATCGTCGACACGCCCAGCGACTTTGGCTTCCTCGGCGGGCGGCCAACCCACCCCGAACTGCTCGACTGGCTGGCCAATCGATTGCGGGAGCATGGGTGGCGGCTCAAGCCACTCCACCGGGAGATCCTTCTCTCGCAGACTTGGCAACAGGCAAGCGATCATCGAGACGAGGCGGCCCGGGTCGACGGGAGCAGCCGCCTTCTCTGGCGCTTTCCGCCACGCCGGCTCGATGCGGAAGAGATTCGCGACACCCTGCTCGAGGTTACCGGCCAGCTCGACCGGCGGGCTGGAGGCCCTGGGTTCAGGCTCTATCGGTATCTCGAAGACAACGTCGCGACCTATGTCCCGCTCGACCGTCACGAACCAGAGACGTGGCGCCGGGCTGTTTACCACCAGAATGCACGCGCCTCGCTCGTCGACGGCCTGACCGACTTCGACCTGCCAGACAATGCCTCGGCCGCTCCGACCCGCGTCCAGACCATCTCTCCCTTACAGTCCTTGACCCAGTTCAACCATCCGTTGACGCTCGAACTGGCGAGACGATTCACCGAGCGGCTCGCGCGGGAGGCCGGCCCCAAGGAGGAAGAGCGCGTCAGACGCGCCTTTGAGCTCGCTTTTCAGCGCCCGCCCACCGCTAGTGAGCTGGTCGCAGCCCGTCAATTGATCCAAAGCCAAGGCTGGCGGGCGTTGACCCGCGCGCTGCTCAACGCCAATGAACTCTTCTTTTTGAGGTGATCATGATCGACCCGAAAACATCTGCCCTCGATTTGGCCCGTCGCCGCTTTCTGACCGACGCGAGCCGAGGCATGACCGGATTGGCCCTGACCAGCCTGCTCCGGCAGGATCTGCTGGCGGCGGGGCAGATTCGTCACCACGCCCCGCGGGCCAAGCAGGTGCTCCAGATCTTCTGCCCCGGCGCCGCCTCGCACCTCGATCTGTGGGACTACAAACCGGCGCTCGAAAAATACCACGGGACGCCGCTGCCGGGCGGGGAGAAGGAGGTGACGTTTCAGGGCAAGAATGGCAATCTGATGAAGTCGCCCTGGCCCTTCGTGCCAGCCGGGAAGAGCGGCAAACGGATCTCTTCGCTGCTGCCCCACCTCGCCTCGCACGTCGACGAGATGGCCTTCCTGCATTCGATGACGTCACGATCGAACACCCACGGCCCAGCGAGTGTCTTCATGAATACCGGATCGGTCCGGGAGGGATTCCCCGCCGCCGGCGCCTGGGCGGGGTACGCGCTCGGCAGCCTCAACGACAATCTGCCAACCTATATTGCCATTACCGATGTCCGCGGGGAGCCGCCCAACGGCAAGGCCAACTGGGGGAGTGGCTTCCTGCCTGCGCAGCATCAGGCAGTCATGCTCGCCGCCCATCAGCCCCTCCGCAACCTCGGCCGGCCCGATGGAATCGATGCCTCCGAGGATGCGGCGACCCGGGATTTCCTCCACCAGCTCAATCTGGAGAACAGCCGGCGCCACCCGGGCGAGAGCGACTTGGTCGCGCGGACGGCCTCGTATGAGATGGCCGCCCGCATGCAACTGGCGGCCCCTGAAGTCGCCGATCTCCGCCGCGAGACGGCGGCGACCCATCGACTCTATGGCACGGATGACCCCAATCCGCTCAAGGCGGCCTACGCCCGGAACTGCCTCCTCTCCCGCCGGCTGCTCGAGCAGGGAGTGCGCTATGTCAGCCTCTACTGCGCCTCCCGGGCAAGCGGCGTCGATGGGCTCCTCAACTGGGACGCCCACCGGACCCTCAAGACCGACTATGAGCGCCATTGTCCGATCTTCGATCAACCGACGGCGGCCCTCCTCACCGATCTGCGCCAGCGTGGACTGCTCAAGGACACGCTCGTCCTCTGGGTGACCGAGTTTGGGCGGATGCCAACCCATCAGGAGGGGACTACCGGCCGTGATCACAACCCGGATGGGTTCACGCTCTGGATGATGGGGGCCGGAGTGCGTGGCGGGACCAGTTATGGGGCCACTGATGAGTTCGGTCGCCGTGCGATCGAGAATGTCGCTTCGGTCTATGACTTCTACGCGACCGTTCTCCACCTCCTCGGCATCGATCACGAACGGCTCACTTGGTACCACAATGGGATGAACCGCCGCCTGACCGATGTCCATGGCCACGTCATCGACCAAGTCATCGCCTAGGCCCAAGGCCAATCTGCTTGATCAGGCCAAGTGGCACGCTCCCCCCCTTCCCTCCTCCGCCGGTTGGACGATGTCGGACTGACCTACCTGGCACGCCGGCGAGCTGTTGACGGGCCACACTGCGATTTTCTCTTGGGAAATAGACCCGCTTGCCTTTCGGAAATCCGGCAGGTACTATCTCAAATTTGATGGCCGTAACGACCAGCACTGAACAACAACAGACCCCACTTCCTATCTCCCATATCTTCCGCGAAAAGCAGGACGGGCAACGGAAGGCTCCTTCAATCTTGAATTCATCATCTGGACAGGACAGGCTGACATGAAGATTCACGAATACCAAGCCAAGGCACTCTTACAACGGTTCGATGTCAAGGTACCTCGCGGCATCGTCGCCAAGACCACCGAAGAAGCGATTGCTGCTGGGGAGCAGCTCGGGCTTCCCGTGGTCATCAAAGCCCAGATTCACGCCGGGGGGCGAGGAAAAGGCGGGGGCGTGAAACTGGCGCGGACCCAAGATGAATTGCGTCAACACGCCAGCCACATTCTCGGAATGACTCTGGTCACCCATCAGACCGGGCCAGAAGGCCGATTGGTGCAGACCTTGCTGGTCGAAGAGGGGCTGCAAATCGATCGGGAGTTCTACTTGGGCCTGCTCCTCGACCGGGCCAGTTCGCGCATTGTCTTCATGGCCTCGGCGGCTGGTGGAATGGATATCGAAGAGGTCGCCGCCCGCACTCCAGAAAAGATCCTGCGTGAAACGATCGATCCTGCAGTCGGCATGCTGCCCTTCCAAGCACGCAACCTCGCCTTCGGGCTCGGACTCGCCCCCGCGCTCATCGGGCAGGCGACGCGATTCATGCTGGCCCTCTACCGCGCGTTCGTCGACCTCGACGCTTCCCTGATCGAGATCAACCCCTTCCTGCTTACTGGCGACGGGAACCTCTACGCCCTCGACGCCAAGATCAACTTCGATGACAACGCCCTCTATCGTCACACCGAGTTTCACGAGCTGCGCGATCTCAACGAAGAGGCCCCTCTCGAAATTGAAGCCTCGAAATTCGACCTCAACTATATCAAGTTGGACGGTAACATTGCCTGCATGGTCAATGGTGCCGGCTTGGCCATGGCCACCATGGACATCATTAAGCTGGCTGGAGGCGAGCCCGCCAACTTCCTCGATGTCGGAGGGGGAGCCTCTCAGGAGCGTGTCGAGAACGCCTTCCGGATCCTCCTCGCCGACGAGAATGTCCGGGCGGTTTTGATCAACATCTTCGGTGGAATCGTTCGATGTGATATGGTCGCCCGTGGAGTAGTCGAGGCAGCACGCAATCTAGGGGTCTCTCTTCCCATCGTCGTTCGACTGGAAGGAACCAATGTCGAAGAGGGCCAACGTGTCCTGCGCGATTCTGGACTCCGCTTCTTGGTCGCCAATGGAATGAAGGATGCCGCGGCGCAGGCGGTGGCGGCGGCGGGTGTCTGATCCCCCTCCACTCGACCCCCTTACTCAAAAGCAAGAAGGGAAGCCTCTGCTCCGCGAGCGAGTTGGCTTCCCATCTTGCTTTTCTGCTCTCGAGGGGATTCAGGTCGGGCGCTTTAACGGCCAAAACAACTGACTGGATAGACGGGAATACTGATTGTCGTGTTGGTCCGTGTCAATTGATGGAGGTTATGGCCTCCTGTGAAGGCGTTCGGGGCCCCCAAGCTGCCTGGATGGTAGCTCAGCACCACACCTGTGATCGACGCTGTGGGAACCGCATAGAACTTTGACCATCCAGTGCGACCGTCGGGAATGACGGTCGTGAAACGGGGGGTGGTACGCGGCATCAAATTGGTCATCTGATACCGCAATTGACTGCGCGGACTGGAGATGGTGTAACTGAAGGAACTCTCCACATCGTTGTATAACAGACCGAAGATGGGTCCAAGCCCACTCGCTGCCAACGCCATATCCCCGCCGATGCGGTTGATCACAACCACCGTGTCGTTGTTGTTGATTCGGCTCGAAATATTGTCAACGGCTAGCACGGCCGGCAATTGATCATACTGCTGATCATCAAAGACAAGATCGACCGCGACAGAGAGACTCGACATCTGTGGCAACGCGTGGGCCGACACACCCAACGCCGCCAGTCCTGCCATATGACCTGACCCGTACTTGACGAAGGCATCCCCGATCAGAAAATTGTGGAGAATGGGCAGTCCATTGAGATCAACGGCAACGGCGAGAATATACCCCTCCGTACTCGGATCGAGTTCAGCAGTCTCATAGCTGATCGTCTGATTGGGAGTCAGACAGATGGTGAAGTTGGCAATCGAACGGCTAACCCCGTCGACAAAGAACAGATGGACGGCAACGGGAAGCATCGGGGACGTGTTGGTGATCGAGATGCGGGTGTTGTGGCTCATCGGACTCGTCACATCTGAAGTATAGAGGTTATAGATCAACACCGATCCCGCTTTTTGATCCGAGGCAGCCTTGTCAGCCGGATAGGGCACCCCTGGATCCGCGGCCCACCCCTCCCCAGCGAAGACGAGCAAGAGCCAGCAAAGCCCTGCTCGCAAGCCAGCTAAGGTAAAAGAATGGTCCCAAGATCTCATTAGTGATGTGCTCCTGTTTGATCCAGATGGGGCGATTCGGCCGATGCCTTCCGCTCTCCCTGTCAGGCCGTGACCCTGCTCCATTGGCAACTCCAGGACGTACGACCAGACAAACGTAAGGCAAGAAACGTGCCATTGATTTACCGGTGCCGCAGGCAGCCAGTCAGAGCCGGAACTCAGGTCGCGGAGGAATCCCGCCCTGGCCGTTCGCTCCCTCTCTTTTCAACAACACAGTCAGATGGACACCCATTCTGAATGAGTTCGGTGGTGGGGGTCGCTAAAGATGCACGTGGGCACGCTGGGGAGTAACCACGGTTGCGGAATGCAATTGAGGCCTTCAAAAGTGACAAGAGTGCTGCCCTCAACTGCCAGAAAGATGGGGGTCAGGCAGGAATGGGCTGAGCTCAACCAGGTATCAATCAGGGCGACCACTTTTGAGCAAATTCCTGGCTCATTCTCCAAATCGGAGATGCCCAGGAAGAGCAGATCCAACCCAAAGGGTCCCTCGAAGAGAGATCAGAACGGATCGACTATGAGACGGGCAGTCGCGGCGCAAGTGAGGAAGCTGCGCTGCCCAAAAGGGATTAAGCCTTCTTCAAACATTTTGCAGTCTACATTGGTCTTCGTCTTCTGTCAACACAGTGAGCAGTAACCAACCAGGAATAGCTCGCAGGGAGGCAATTCAATCCGCAGGCTGTCAACAATCCATTCCAGTGTCTCCGGATGGCGTCAGATCTCGAGAACGACAGGAATGATCATGGGGCGCCTGCCAGTCTCGCGCTGGATGTGACGTTTGAGATCGAGGCGCACCTTCTCCTTCATGACCGCCCAGTCGACCCGCTCGGCATGACTCGCCTGATTGATGGTCTGGGCGACGATCAGACGGGCTTTGGCGAGAAAGCCGGCACCATCGTCACTGAAGGCCAGTCCGCGTTGAATGACTTCCGGAGCCGATTCCATTTCACCAGAGGCCTTGTTGATGGCGACAATGGGGACGACAATCCCATCGTAGGCGAGGTGCTTGCGGTCACGGAGGACGAGATCGTCGATCCGACCGAAACCGGAATCGTCGATGAGCGTGCGGCCAACCGTGACCTTCTCGCGAACCTTGGCGCTCTTCTGATCCAGCTCGAGCACATCTCCACTTTCAACCAGGACGATCCGATCACGATCGACGCCCCACTGACGGGCGGCCTCGGCGTGGCGATAGAGTTGTCGGGTCTCTCCGTGAATGGGGACGAGGAAGCGGGGACGAACGGCCTCGTACATGATCTTGAGGTCGCCGCGTCGGCCATGGCCAGAGACGTGGATGCGGGCGACACTGGAGTCGACGACACGAGCCCCTTTCTTGAAGAGATGGTTCATCATCCGCGAGATCGACTTCTCATTTCCGGGAATCTGGCGGGCCGAGATGATGACGGTGTCCCCGGAGAGGATGCTGGCGTCCTTGTGGGAGTCGACCGACATGCGGGCGAGGGCGGACATCGGCTCGCCCTGGCTCCCCGTGACGAGGAGGCAGACCTCATCGGGAGCCATCTTCTTGGCCTTGGTGGGACTGACCAGTTGATCGTCGTCGAGGTCGAGGTAGCCATACTTCCGGGCAACCTCGACATTGCGGATCATGCTTCGGCCTAGCAGGGCGACTGCGCGGTTCTGTTCGGCAGCGAGATCGAAGATGATCTGCAACCGGTGGATACTCGTCGCAAAGCAGGAGACGACGATGCGGCCGAGTGTCTCATCAAAGATCCGCCCGAGGGCGGGGATGACGGAGCGCTCGGACCCGGTGCGTCCCTCCTGCTCGACATTGGTCGAATCGGCGAGGAGGGCGAGCACGCCCCGGTCGCCATACTCGGTCAGGCGTTGCAGATCGATCGGTTCGCCGAGGACGGGGGTCTCGTCGACCTTGAAGTCACCGGTGTGGATGATGACCCCAACCGGTGTTTCGATGGCGAGCGCGACACAGTCGACGAGGGAGTGGGAGACGCGAATGAAATCGATCGTGAAGGGCCCGACGGCAAAGGGGCGCCCCGGGGGGATGGTATGGGTCTCGACCTTGCCAAGCAGTCCGAACTCGGCAAACTTCCCTTCGACCAAGCCGAGCGTAAACTCCGTGGCATAGATCGGGACGTTGACCATCTGGAGGAGAAAGGGGAGAGCACCAACGTGATCCTCGTGGGCGTGCGTGAGGACGATCCCGACCAGCTCGTCGCGGTGCTCCTCGACATAGCTTAGATCGGGGATGGCGATATCGACGCCGAGCAGATCCTCGTCGGGAAACATCAGGCCGCAGTCGACGATCATCATCTGCTCGCCGTAGCGGAAGACAGTCATATTCATGCCAAATTGGCCGAGCCCACCAAGCGGGGTAATCTGCAATCGATCTGTTATCTCTTTATGCATCTTGTTTCATCTGGACTGATCTGGGGATGGCGCTGGATCGCTCTCCGGAATTGGGTGGTCAGCCTCGCGGAGAACGACCGCGTGCAAGGCGGCGAGTTCTGAAAGAGAGAGGGTTTCGGCGCGCCGTTGTCCATCGATCCCGATGGCGGGCAAGCTGGCCGTCAGCGCCCCCCCTGCCTCAGTCGACAGGCCAAGCCGGCTCAGGCCGGCGCGGAGATTGTTGGCCAGCGTCTTGCGTCGCTGCGAGAAGAGGACTTGGCAGAGAAGAAGAAAGGATTGCGAATCGGCAATCGGAACAGCCGGTTCCGTCCGGATGCGCAGTCGAAGAACCGTCGAATGGACCTTGGGAATAGGCCGAAAAGCGCCGGGGGGGACGTCGAAGAGTGCCTCCACTTGGCAGAAGAGCTGGACGAGCACCGAGAGGTAGCCGTAGGTCCGGCTGCCTGGAGGAGCAATGATCCGATCGACGACCTCGCGCTGCAACATCAGGACCATCTCACCGAAGGTCTGCCGATAGGTCAAGAGGTGTTGCAGGACTGCCGTCGAGATGTAGTAGGGGAGGTTGGCGACCACCCGGACTGGCTGACCAGCCGGGTAGAGGGGCCGCGGGTCCAAGGCCAGGATGTCTGCCCGGAGAAGTCGTAGATCTGGATTGGCCCCGAAACGTTCTTCGAGAAGGGGAATGAGGTCGGGATCGATCTCGATGGCAGTGAGGGTCGCCCCCGCGTCGAGCAGCAGCCCGGTGAGTGCCCCCTCACCAGGGCCAATCTCGAGCAACGCCTCCCCGGGACGGGGGGCGAGCGCAGCGACAATCCGGGAGGGATAGTGGCTGCCCGTCAGAAAATTTTGGCCAAATCGGCGCTTGGGTCGCATGTGATTCTCGCCGCACTGGCGCGGGGTTCGACGTTGGCGGGCGCGACATAGACCGGATAGCCCGTCAATTCGAGATCGTCTTGGCAATGGCGCAGGGTCAGGTCGCGGATACGGCACGCCTCCCCGAGGCGAGCGACCCCGCGTCCTGCAATGGCGGGGACGGCATCACGCCCTCCGATGATGGTTGGGGCGAGATAGAAGGTGATCTTATCAACGAGGCCGGCCTCGAGGAACCCGGCGGCAATCGTGCCGCCCCCCTCGACGAGGAGGCTGGCAATCGAGCGGTCAGCAAGTGCCCGCAGCGTCGCCGGAAGGGAGGGGCGCCCCTCTTCGTCAGGGTCAACCAGGCAGAGCTGCACGCCCCGACTGGCGAGCGCATCACGGCGGGTCTCCCAAGGAAGACGATCCCGGTCAGCAAGCGCCGGTGGAGTGGTGACAACGACTAAAGGGGCTTGCCCAACCGTGGCAACCAGCCGGGAGTCGAGCGGCAACCGAAGACGCGAGTCAAGCACGACGCGGGTCAGGGGAAGGCGTCGGCGAAGTCCGGAACGGTCGGTCAGGAGAGGGTCATCGGCCAGAGCTGTCCCGATCCCGACGAGGATCGCATCGCAGGAGTGGCGGAGAATCTGCCCGGCCGCTCTTGCTGCCGGGCCGGTGATCCACTTCGAGTCACCCGTGCGGCTGGCGATCCGACCATCAAGGGAGGTGGCCGTCTTGAGATGGACGAACGGGAGTCCCGTCGTGACAGACTTGAAGAAGACCTCGTTGAGTTGGTGTGCTTCGGCTTCCAAGAGCCCAACCTCAACGTCAATTCCCGCTTCCCGGAGGAGGTCGAATCCGCGACCATTGACGCGAGGATTCGGATCGACAGTCGAGGCGACGACGCGACGAACACCCGCCTCGATCAGCGACTGGACACAAGGGGGGGTCCGTTTTCCACTGCCCCGGTGAGAGCAGGGCTCAAGGTTGACATAGAGTGTTGCCCCACGGGCTCGTTCCCCAGCCTCCTCGAGCGCCCAGATCTCGGCGTGCTTCCATTCTTCGTACCGGTGATATCCGCAGCCGACGACCACTCCGTCCTGCACCACCACCGAGCCAACCAGTGGATTCGGACTGACCAGACCTGCCCCTTGCCGGGCGAGATCGAGCGTCATTCGAATGTAGTCAAGGTCCGTCATAGCGGTGTCAAGACTCCGCGAATCAATCAAAGAGACCATTGATAAAGAGTTGTGGATCGAAGACGACCAGATCATCGGCCTGCTCGCCAATCCCACAGTAGCGGATCGGCAGGTTGAGCTCCTTGGCAATGGCAATGGCGATCCCCCCACGGGCAGTACCATCGAGCTTGGTCAGGACCAATCCAGTGACATCGGCCACCTTCAGAAATTCGCGTGCCTGACTGAGGCCGTTCTGCCCCGTGACGGCATCGACGACGAGCAGGGTCTCGTGGGGAGCGCCGGGGACCTCCCGCGCAGCAATCCGTTTCATCTTCTCCAGTTCGGCCATGAGATTGGCCTTATTGTGGAGGCGACCTGCGGTGTCAACAATGAGGACGTCGCTGCCACGTGCTTGAGCCGCACGCAAGGCATCGAAGAGGACAGCCGCCGGATCCGTTCCCTGCCGTTGCTGGATGAGCGGGACCCCGGCCCGTTCGGCCCAGATGGCCAATTGATCCCCGGCGGCCGCACGGAAAGTGTCCGCCGCACAGATCAGGACGTCATTCCCCTCCTGGCGGATGCGTTGGGCAAGCTTACCGATCGTCGTCGTCTTGCCAGCGCCATTGACCCCGACGACCATGATGACGTAGGGACGGACGTCTTTGGCCACCGCCTGTTCGGACGCGACACCTCGTGAGGCGGCTGCCTGCTGCAAGATGGCCAGCAGTCGTTGACGGATGACCGCTTTGAGCTGATCGACATCGCGAAGGGCCTGACGATCGACTTGGCGGCGGACCTCTTCGAGAATCTCGAGCGTCGTCTGGACGCCGATGTCGGCCCCGATGAGGGACTCTTCAAGTTCGTCGAGGGTCGCCGCATCGATCTGCCGCTTGCCGTGAACCGTCTCGTCAAGTCGAACGGCGAGGGTCTCTCGGGTGGCCGAGATCGCCCGTCGGAACCGGTTGAGCAGTCCTGACGCAGACTCCCCTTCCCCGTCAGTCGAAGCAGGTGGGGCCGAGCCGGTATCTACCGGCGCCGAGGCGTCTGGCGTTTCAGGGGAACGGGGTTGGTTGCGTCTCCAGAAGAGTCCCATATAGTTCGTCCGGGCGATGATAACACAAGAATCGACTCAGGGGATCGATTGACTGCTGCTGCAAATCGATCCCGGTGGCGTTGCGGGCTAGGCCACTGGCCGAAAGGCCAGCGGACGGAGCGGTGCCGCCTCCCCTTCCGGGTATCGCCAGAGAAGGAGCGCAGAGAGGAGGGGAAGGAGGGAGACGGCCACCAGGGCCTGGGTAAAGCCAATTGCCTGGCTCAACTGCCCCGTGAGCGGGGCCATGAGCGCACCCGCGCCCCAGGCGAATCCCATCATCAAGGCCGAGACCGTGCTCGCGCCAAAACCGACGAGGCGCTGGGCCATGACCACACTGATCGGAATCGGCAGGTTGAGCATCGTGCCTCCCGCCATCAGGAAGAGATAGCCGAGAGGGCTCGGGGTCAAGAAGAAGAGGATCAGCAACGGTGTTGCCAGCAGCATCGCCAGCAGACTGACCCGGCGCGCGCCAAACCGATCCGCCAGCGTGCCTCCGAAAAATCCCCCCACTCCGCCGAAAAAGATGAAGCCGGCCAAGACCAGGCTCCTCGCCCCATCCCCCATCCCGGCCCCTTGCAACTCGAAGGGGAGAAAGGTGTGGATGCTGACCGAGACTGCCGAGCGCAGGACGACCGCGAAGTAGAGCAGCGTCAAGGGGGCCCAGACGGCCCGCAGCGCCGCACGGAGCGGAGGTTGATCGGCCGTTGCGCGGCGAACCTCGAGGGCGGGGCAGGTCCGCCAGAGAATCAAGCAGATCAAGACCCCGGGAAGCATGACGACCCAGCTCTTCGAGAGGCCGAAGAGCGCGATCCCACCCGCAATCAGGAGGGGACCGAGGGCGTACCCGACGGTCCCCGCCGAGGAGAAGATCGACATGACCAGCCCCTGGTGGCGTGCGCGTTCCGGATCGCCAACCACCGCCTGCGAGACGAGTGCGGCCCCTTGCGGGTGGAAGGCCCCGACGCCCATCCCACCAATCGTCACCAGCGCCAGCAGCATCGGCAGGCTCGTCGATTGTCCGAGCAGGGAGAGGCAGACCGCGGCAACGAGCGGCCCGAAGACGACCATCGACCGCTTGAGATAGCGATCCGAGAGCATGCCGTAAACGGGTTGCAGCAAGGAGGAGCTGACCATCAGGACCGGCGAGAGCCACGAGACCTGCCACGGCGTCAACTGCAACTGCAACGTCAGCATCGGCAGAAGTTGGAAGAGGAAGCTCGAGTAGGAGTCGAGAATCAGGTGGGCTGTCGAGAGCAGTCCGATCATCCGTTTCTGACTTCTGTTCATGGGTACAAGGGCCTCTTGGTGGGCGAGTCTTGCCACTCTCGCCGGGAAATTCATCCGCAGATCCCTGGGTTACGAGCCCACCATCTGCACGGGGGGGAGAGCAGACAGCTCCGGACAGGTACCCCGCTCAAAGTCGCCCGGGGTGGCCGGGGTTGGAGGAGGCTGGGCTAGAGGCCCTCCCGTGATTCATCGCTTTCCCCCGGTTTCTGGACAGCCTCTACTCATAACTGAGGGCATCGACCGGATCGCGGGAAGCGGCACGCAAGGCCGGGTAGAGGGCCCCAAGGGCGCCGCTCAGCATTCCTCCCAGGGCAGCCAGGAGAACCGAGCCAGGCTCGAGTTCAATGTTCATCGAAAATCGCTGGACAAGGATGGTCTTGGCGACAAGGCAGAAGGCGATGCCCCCCACTACCCCGAGCAGGCTGATCAGCAGGGCCTCCTTCTCGAATGCCCAGGCGATCCAGAGCTTCGAGGCGCCGAGCGACTTGAGGATGCCAATCTGCCGGGTCCGCTCGGAGACGGTCGTGTACATCGTCAGAAGAATGACCAACAGGCTGATAACAATCGCCAGTCCACGCACGACGTGCAGAAAGACATTGAAGGCCCCAAAGCCATTGGTGAAGAGGGTCGGCAAGTCGCGGGTAAAGAGAATCCGGTAGTCCGGAAAGAGGGCCAGCAGCCGCTGTGCCACCTGCTCCTGCTGCGCAGGATCGGCACATTTGACAAAGATCATCGAACACTTCTCTTCGGCGCCGAGGATCTCCTGGAGGGTCTTCAAGGGCACCTTGATGCGGGCACCGCTCTCCGGGCGATAGACACCGACGACCGTCAAGGGGCGGCCGAGGGCGACGATCCGGCTGCCCGGTCCGACCCGGTTGTTGAGGGCATATTTCTCATCAACGATCGCGACATCTCCCGTCTCGGGGAGCGGTTCTCCGTCGATGACGCGCATCCCTGAGGCCTGGGAAAAGGTGGGAAAGTCGATGCCATCGATCTGTTGCAGACCCAACCCATTGCTCCCGCCCATCTCGAGATTCTGGCCGACGGGCGTCGCAATCGCTACGCCAGGGACCTGACGAACCGTCTCAAGGTGGCGCAGCGGGAGGGTCAAATCGGCGGAGGTCATCGAGAGCCCCTGACCGCCCGGCCGGAGCATCAGCTCAACCCCAACATTGGCGTCCCGGTTCGCGCGCTCCCGGAGGGCTCCCCGGACCAGCCCAACGGTCATGACGACGAGGATCACCCCCACGGCAACCCCGAGGATGCTGACGAGCGTCCGCGTTGGGTGGTGGCGCAGATTCGATGAGACGAGGCTGTTCATAGACGATCGATACCTTTCTCCGGGGCCAATCGCCAAGCGAACGATCGGCGCGAAAGGGCAGAAATGGCGCAGCTATTCGGCCCCGAGGAGGCGGCGGACGGCGTGCGGGACCTCCGCAAGAGTCTGAGTGAGCTGGTCCGGTGCGACCCCTCCTTCGGCCAGTTCGGGTTTTCCCCCACCCCTCGCCCCTGGGAGCTCGCGCAGAATGCGTCCAGCGTCGATCCGCCCGGTCGGCACCCCTGAGAGCATGACGAGCAGCGACGCCTTCCCCTCCTCAAGATCCCCCAGCACGACGATCCCCGGGGCAATTTTACGGGAGAGGCGATCGGCGAGTTGACGGCGCCCTTCCTTCCCAAGCCCCTCGACTTGGCGGACGAGCAGTCGCAGACCGTCGATCTCCTCGACCTGATCCTCAGCGCCGCTGCCGCCCTGGGCGACTTTGAGCTTGAGCCGCTCGATCTCGCGTTGATGCTCGCGCACCATCCCCTGCAAGCGTTCGACCTCGCGCGGCAGGTTGGCCGTCGCCGTGTGCAGACGGGCCGCCGTCTCCGCCAACAGCGACTCCACCTGTTGGAACCGCTCATAGGCGCCCTGGCCCGTCACCGCCTCGATCCGACGGGTCCCAGAAGCGACCGAGGCGTCAGAGAGAATCTTGAACACACCAATATCCCCGGTCGCGGTGACGTGGGTCCCACCGCAGAGCTCGGTCGAGAAGCCGGGGATGCTGACAACACGAACCCGATCGCTGTACTTCTCTCCGAAGAGGGCCATCGCCCCGTCGCTGAGCGCTTCGTCGAGCGTCTTCTCCTCCTTGCTGAGGGGGGTGTTGCGGAGCGTCTGCGTGTTGACGAGGCGCTCGATCTCGGCCATCTCGTCGTCGGTCAGCGGGGCAAAGTGGGTGAAGTCAAACCGCAGCCGGTCGGGAGCGACCAGCGAGCCCGCCTGCTTGACGTGCGGCCCAAGCACCTCCCGCAGGGCGGCGTGGAGCAGGTGGGTCGCCGTGTGATTGGCCATGGTGCGCGCTCGGCGATCGGTGTCGACAATGGCCGTCAACTGGCTCCCCCGCGCGATGCTGCCTTGCTCGACCTCGACCTGGTGGACGATCAAGCCAGAGGTCGGCGTCTGGGTATCGACGACCCGCAGGTGGGCCTCCTCATTGAGCAGCCGCCCCTTGTCCCCAACCTGCCCGCCAGACTCGGCGTAGAAGGGGGTGCGGTCGAGGACGACCTCTCCCTTCTCTCCGGCCGTCAATCGCTCGACAATCTCCTCTCCACGGATGAGGGCAAGGACTCGCGCCCCCTCCAGCCGCGTCGCGGCCTCTCCTGGCTGGTAGCCAGTGAACTGCACCGGGCCAAGCGGAGCGACGGTCCGGTAGACGCTGCGCAGCACCTTGGCGGCCGCCCCCTTCATCGACTCACGGGCGCGCTGGCGCTGCTGTTCAAGTTCCGCCTCAAAACCTTCCCGGTCGAGGACAAAACCACGTTGCGACGCCACATACTCGATCAGGTCGTAGCGACAGCCGAAGGTGTCGTAGAGCTTGAAGACGTCGCTTCCTGCAATCCGTTGGTCCTGGGAGCGGGCCATCACTTCGTCAAGCACGGCCAAGCCTGCACCGACCGTCGAACTGTAGAGCTTCTCCTCGATCGTCACCACCCGCTCGATGACGGCGCGGGTTTCGCGCAGTTCCGGGTAGGCCTCGCCAAATTGACCGACGACAAATTCGGTGACGCGGGCAAAGAAGAGCTCCCGGATGCCCAGCTTCTGCCCGTGCCAGATCGCCCGGCGCATGATCTTGCGCAGAACATACCCGCGACTGTCGTTGCCGGGAAAGATCCCGTCGGCGATCAGGAAGGCAGTCGCACGGGCGTGATCGGCGATGACCCGCATCGAAACGTTGTCTGCAGCATCGGTGTAGGCGTAGGGCTTCCCGGCGATCCCGGCGGTAAAGTCGATGATCGGACGGAGGAGGTCTGTCTCGTAGTTTGACGGCACTCCTTGCAGAACAGCGGTGATCCGTTCGAGCCCGGCCCCGGTGTCGATCGACGGGGCCGGCAGGGGTTCGAGCCGATACTTGCCGGGTGCCTCCTCGATCCGGTTGTACTGCATGAAGACGAGGTTCCAGATCTCGATCGTCTCGTCCCCCGACCCATTAACATACTCGGCGCGGTTGAAGGCCGGATCCTCAGGGTGTTCCCCCATGTAGTAGTGGATCTCGGAGCAAGGCCCGCAGGGACCCGTCTCGCCCATCTGCCAGAAGTTGTCCTTGCGGCCAAAGCGCAGGATTCGCTCTGGGGCTGCACCCGCCTGGCGCCAGAGGTCGATCGCCTCTTCATCCGCCGGAACCTCGTCATCCCCGGCAAAGACGCTGAACCAAAGCCGCGCCGGGTCCATCCCGAACTCCCCGACCAGCAGCTCCATCGCAAAGCGGATCGCGTCCGCCTTGAAGTAGTCCCCGAAGGAGAAGTTCCCGAGCATCTCGAAGAAGGTATGGTGCCGCGCCGTCTGGCCGACCTCGTCGAGATCGTTGTGCTTTCCTCCGGCACGAACACACTTCTGGGCCGTCGTGGCGCGTCGATAGTCGCGCCGCTCCGCTCCGAGGAAGACATCCTTGAACTGGTTCATCCCCGCGTTGATGAAGAGCAGGGTCGGATCGTTGGCCGGCAAGAGCGGCGAAGACTTGACGATCTTGTGCCCTTGTCCCGCAAAATAGTTGAGGAACTTCGCACGGACTTCATTTCCGGTCATCTTTCTCATGGGTGGCCTCATCGGAGACTCTCTCAGGGAGTATCTTCTCTTCTCTTCGGATCTTCTTCTCTTCGGATCTCTTCGGGGTCGCTGGGGAGCGTCCCAACGCGAATCCAGGTCAGGCCGCTCTCCATTGGCAGCGAAACCAGGGACAAGTAAATAAAAGACGAAGAGTACCGAGCGATTCCCTCTTTGTCAAATTTGAGGCTCCGCCAGAGCCCCCCCCCAAATGCCCCCATCTTGCCTCTCCCCACCTTCTCTGATTCAATGGGAGTCAAAGACCGCAAGCTCCGGCCCCGAGAGAGGGCAAGACCGGAGGTGGCAAAGGTGCGGGGAGTCCCTCGATCCTCGCCGAGAGGAGTCGTCATGCAAGAGAAAGATGGGTTTGTCGCACGGGAACGTTGGCTGGAGGAGAGCTGGTTTCGCCGGGAGGAGGAGCGCAAACTGGAGGAGCACCACGCACGACTCGCCCGCGAAGCCGACCGGGAGCGGATCGGGCAGTTGACGGGGATCAACGACCCGGAGGCACTCCTCGCCATTCAAGAGATTGGTTTCACCGCCGAGACCGTCGCCCTGCTTCCCCTCATCCCCCCAATCGAGATTGCCTGGATGCAGGGAGGACTCGCCTCACGGGAAGCCGACTACCTGACCCGCGGCGCCCGCCAAGGCGGCATCGAAGCGGGCGGAGAAGCGGACCAGGCGCTCGCGCGTCTGCTCTCGGCCCGTCCAGCGGAGAGCTTCTGTTCTGCTTGCCGCCAGGCACTTCGCGCAATGCTGCTCGCCGCTGCCGCGCCGGATCGAGACCTGCGACGCGAGCAGATTCTGACCCACTGCCAGGAGGTCGCCCGGCTGGCCACTGGCGGACTGCTCGGTCGGCAACCCGTGCCAGACGAGATCCGCCGGCAAATCGATCAGCTCCGGGAGGAGCTGTCATAGCGGAACTCCCGCCGCGGAGTCTCCTCAACAGAAGGCAAAACAAGACAGATGAACCAACGATTGAATGGAAAGGTCGCCATCGTCACGGGCGGTGGGGGAGCGATTGGCCGGGCAACGGTCTTGCGGCTGGCAGCGGAAGGTGCCGCTGTCGGTGTCGTCGATCTGGGGGAGAGCGCCGAGGCCAGCGCCGCTGAGGTGGTCGCCAGTGGGGGTCGGGCAATCGCCGTCCGCTGCAACATCGCCTCGCGTAACGAGGTTGAGGCCATGGCCCGGGCTGTCCGCGAGGCCCTCGGCCCGGTCGGTATCCTCTGCAACATCGCCGGGATCGCTCCCACCGCACCTTTCCTCGAGACCCGCGATGAGCAGTGGGACGTGACGATCGATGTCAATCTCAAAGGCGTCTTTCTCTGCTCGCAGGTCATCGCGCGGGAGCTAGTCGCGGAGCATCGGCCGGGGGCGATCGTCAACATGGCCTCGACCAACGGACTGGTCGGCGAGGTCGACCTTGTTGCCTACAATGCCTCGAAGTTCGGCGTCGTCGGCATCACCATGACCACGGCGATCGAACTCGCGCCTCACCGGATCCGCGTCAATGCCGTTGCTCCAGGAATGATCCGCACCCCACTCTCCCAAGCCTTTCTCGACCAGAATCCGGTCATGGCCGCCGCCTATCTCAAGGACAAGATCCCGATGGCCCGCTTCGGCGAACCAGCCGAGGTCGCCGCATCGGTCGCCTTCCTCGCGTCCGACGACGCCAGCTTCATCACGGGCCATACGCTGGTCATCGATGGTGGGCAGCTCACCTTCTGATCGAGATGGGCCCGCTTCGCCGGGTGATCTGCCCCCTCACAGCCCCGCTTCGCGGCTTCGCGTGAGTCTCTTTGCTGCATTGCGGTCCCGGTTGTTTTTCTCTTACGGAGGTGGTTCAAGAAGCGAATTGCTCACCTTCTCCCAGTCTTTCCCTCGCCCCTCGCCCCTCGCCCCTCGTCCCTCGTCCCTCGTCCCTCGCCCCTCGCCCCTCGTCCCTCGTCCCTCGTCCC
>JBMOHS010000026.1:0-30264 GCA_049317725.1 Blastocatellia bacterium | reverse complement strand
CAATCTGGTCAATCTGGGGCCACCCCGGAAGCGGCGCCTCCTTCTCCAGCGCCGCTCAAGGTGCCGGCAGGATTTCAGGTGGGAGTGTACGCCTCTGGAGTGACCAACGGTCGACTGATGGCGGTCAGTCCAGATGGAGTCCTCTACATTGCCCGTCAATCGAAAGGCGATGTCGTCGCCCTGCCGGACCGCGACAAGGATGGACGCGCCGATGGGATGGAGGTGATTGCGGCTGGATTGACCCGTCCGCACAGCGTCGCCTTTCGGGGAGGATACCTCTACATTGCCACCAACCCGGCGATCCTGCGGGTCAAGGTGAGCGAAGGGAAAGCCGCAGGGTCGCCGGAGAAGGTGATCGATCTGCCCGTCTCGACGACTTCGCACTGGACGCGGACGATCGATTTTGGCCCTGACGGGAAGTTGTATGTCTCGATCGGCTCATCCTGCAATTCGTGCGAGGAAGAGGATCCGCGGCGAACCGCGATCATGCGCTACAACGCGGACGGCAGCGGAGAGCAGTTCTTCGCCCGTGGACTCCGCAACGCGCTCGGCTTCGATTGGGATCCGAAGACAGGCAAGCTCTGGGCTGTCGATATGGGACAGGAGAAGCTCGGCGAAGACCTTCCACCCGACGAGATCAACCTGATTGAGCGGGGCAAGCATTACGGATTCCCCTACTATGTCGGGGAGAACATGCCCAACCCGGATCTGCCGGGAGCGAAAGGGTCACTGAAAGCCGCTGACGCCATCCCGCCAGCCTTTGCGCTCCAGGCGCACCTCTCCCCGATCGGGTTGACCTTTTACGATGGCGACCAGTTCCCGGCTCATTTCCGGACAATGTACGTGGCACTCCACGGATCGGGCTCCGGGCGCAAGGAGAAGATCGGCCATAAGGTCGTCCGCGTGACAGTCCGCCAGGATCGCGTCGTCGGCTTCGATGACTTCGTCACTGGATTCCTGGCCGACGGACAGGTGCTGGGTCGCCCGGCGGGTCTGGTGACGGGCCCGGATGGGGCCCTCTACATTTCGGATGACAACAAGGGCTTCATCTACCGCGTGACGCACGCGCGGTAAGCCTGAGGAGATTCAGCGTGCAGAATCTGGCCACTTCCTTGAAACCGGCCTCGACGCGCAAACAGTATGACGCCATCATCATCGGCTCGGGCGCCTCTGGCGGCATGGCGGCCAAAGAGTTGACGGCCAAGGGATTCGACGTGCTGGTCCTCGAGGCGGGGCCAATGATCGACCCGCTGCGTGACTTCGCGATGAATCGATCGGCCTACGAGTCGATGTATCGTGGATTTGGCCGTCCGGGTTGGAAACAGTCCGAGCAGTGGATGCAGGACACGGCTGGGGATTTCAGCCGTCACTTCTACGTCAATGACACGGAGCATCCCTACACCACCGCTCCTGGAAAGCCCTTTCTCTGGGTGCGGGCCCGGATTGTCGGCGGCAAGACGCTCCATTGGGGCCGGCTCTCGTGGCGATTTTCCGACCTTGACTTCAAGGCGGCCAGCCACGACGGCTTCGATGTCGACTGGCCGATCGACTACCAGGAGATGGCGCCCTACTACGACAAGGCCGAGAACTGGATCGGAGTCAGCGGCAATCGCGACGGGCTCTGGTGGCAGCCGGACGGGGACTACCTCCCCCCGATGGCCCTCACGTGCGGCGAACACCAACTGAAGAAGGCGACGGAGAATCTCGGTTGGAAGCTGATCCAGCCGCGGGTGGCCATGCTCACCGCGGTGCGCAACCACCACCGGCAGGGCGGACGTGCCCAGTGCCACTACTGCGGCAGTTGTGGGAATGGGTGCACGGTCGGGGCGATGTTCAACTCGCTCTCCTCGACTCTGCCCGCCGCGGCGGCGACGGGACGGATGACGCTGCGCCCCAATTCGATCGTTCGGCAGTTGACAGTCGACCCGACGACGGGAAAGGCGAAAGGGGTCGCCGTAGTCGACCGCGTCACCCGACAGGAACTGGAGTTCCGTGGGCGGGTGGTCATCGTTGCGGCCTCGACCCTCGAATCGACGCGCCTGCTGCTCAACTCGAAGTCGCGGCAGCATCCGACGGGGCTGGGCAACTCTTCCGGCGCGCTCGGCCACTACCTCGTCGACCACTTTGGGGGGACAGGAGCATCGGGCTACTTGCCGATGCTGGCAGGACGGGAACCGATCAACGAGGATGGCAAATCATCGGGCATCTTCGTGCCGCGGTTCCGGAACCTTGATGCCAAGACCAAACATCCGAAGTTTCTCCGTGGCTACGGATTCGAGGGCGGTTCCTCGATCGACAACTTCCCGGGCAATGCACGATCGACTCCCGGGTTTGGCAGTGAATTCAAGAAGACGGTGCGTCGGTGGTATGTTGCGCCAGTCGGCCTGACGACCCGGGCCAATATGCTCTCGCGCTACGAGAATTTCGTCGAGATCGACCCGGATGGGGTGGTCGATGCGTGGGGTGTTCCCGTCCTCAAAGTCCACATCCAGCACTCGGACAACGAACGGGAGATGGCGCGGGATGCAGCAGAGAGCGCCACCGAGATCCTTCGCCGTGCGGGTGCGGTCGAGATCTCGACTGCCTACGAGATGACCGCCCCCGGTCGGATCATCCACGAACTGGGAACCGCCCGCATGGGGAATGACCCGAAGACCGCGGTCCTCAACAAATTTAACCAGTCCCATGACGTCAAGAACGTCTTCGTGACAGATGGGGCCGCCTTCGTCGGAGCTGCCAATCAAAATCCGACGCTGACCATCCTCGCGCTGACCATGCGCGCCTGTGACTATCTGACGGAAGAGATCAAGCGGGGGAACCTGTAGATGATCGGCATGCAGAAGAGAAGCGCCAATCGCCCGAAGCTCTACACCTTGCACGCACTGCCGGCTGGCAAGGGGTTTACCGGATCGCTGACTGGCACGGGCGGACGAACCGTCGAGCTGACGTTTGTGCCGACCCGGGCCACCCTTGAGCGGGGCGAGGAGAAGTCTCGCCTGCAGTTGAGTGGAACGATAACGATTCGTCCGGGAACGCGGGCCGGGCGTACCCGAACCATTGAGGGCGTGACGGCGACTCTCCTCGCCACACAGGGAAGTGTCAGCAAAGCGCCAGCCGTCCCCTCTTCCCTGTCCAAGGGGCTCCAACCGGCGAAAGAGCCATCGACGACAGCGGATGGACTGCCACGTACCGAGGCCACCGGCGAAGCGTCGACGATCGCGGTCATGTACTTTCGACTCTCCCCCTTGCCGACCACGGGGGTGCCCGAACTGCCTTACGACTTGAGCCAAGTGCAGCTCAACGCCCGGCTCTGGGCCAACAGTCCTCTCGAGCGAGACCTCTTGTGGCTCTACTCCGCTTGGTTTCTCGCACAGGAAGGGCCCGCTCCGAACCCGGAGAAGGCCAGCGGGTACCTTGCCGAGATCAACCGACGGCTGGCCTGATCGGACGAGATCTTCCACGCGGCCCTGTCCAGATCGATCACCCACCTTTCTCCTTCCGCAACTTCTTCTCCGACTTCTTCCCTTGGTTCGCCCCCTCCCCGCCTTTCAGCGGGGAGGGTCTGGACTTTGGACATTTCGTGCCAAAAAGGGGGCATTAGCGCCCCAACGGGGCGCCGCATACCAGCCCAGGGTGCAACTTGTGGAATGGAGAATGGAGAATGGAGAATGGAGAATGGGGCAAACACAAGGGCCGCCCCTGCAACTCACACCAGCCGCGTTGAAACCATCCCCCTTGGGTGCCGGCTCTTACTCATTGCCTCCACACGGGCAGTGTTGGTTGTCGGGGTAACTCTTGTGGTTACCGCATTTTCCATTCTCCATTCTCCATTTTCAATTCTCTTTTATGCGGTGTCCCTTCGGGACACGGGAAATGTCCAAAGTTCGCCCCCTCCCCGCTTTTCAGCGAGGAGGGTAAGGTGCGGTCGAGGAAGCGGGTCGAACTCCGTCGATGGTCCCGGGCTCCATCAGCTCAGATCGTGTCCCATCCGGATCGAAGAGGTTGAGCTGGCGACGGCGATTGACGCCGACGCGGATCTCAAGCGGACGATCATAGCCCGCACGGCCCGGGTTGGTGTCGAGTAGCTGACGGGCAGTTTCGATCTCCGCGACTTCCAGACAGAGATGGTGAGCCGAGCCCCGCCGGTCCCCTGGGGGTTCCTTCCCATAGAGCATCAGTTCCAGATAGTCTTGGCTCTCCGGCAATCGGAGATTGATCCAGGAGAGATAGGTCGACTCGCGTCCCTGGCCGCGCCAGAACTCCTGCAGCCCGAGGATGTCGCCGTAGAATCGGAACGCCGAGGGGACGTCTGTCGCGATGATCCCGGCATGCATCAATCGTCGGGAGATCTGGTGGGGAGATTGGAGTCTCTTTGCAACGGCGAGATCTGCCCCATGACCCTGAGATCGATATTCGACAAACTCCAGCCAGCGCCCCTCGGGATCGGCAACCTGGAAGGTCTGGTCTCCCCACGCATCGACCGCGACTGTACGCGGAACCTTCCAGCCATGGGTGCCGAGGTAACGGCGCATAGTCTCGATCTGATCCGTCTGCAGGGAGACACTGATCATCCGATCTTCCCCCGGATTGAGCCCCTGCCGAAGCTCGACATACTGATGCTGATTGATCCGGAAACGCCGTGCCAAGCCTCTTCGCCCGGCCTCTGGAAATCCCAGCAGGTCGCGATAGAAGGTGGTAGAGCGATCGAGATCGCTGGCACGAAGCGTGATCTTGGCTACTCCCAGCAAGGGGGGGCGTGGTCTGCCGGGGGGAAGAGCCGCGACGGTCAACAAAAGAAGTCCGGCAAACAGGCTGACAAGCAGGGATTTGGTGCCCATAGGACCCTCGGGGATTGGAATCGAAGACCGTCCAGTTTCGTAACTGGACCGGCGGGTGTATCATGCGGTCACGATGAAATCGAAGCAAGGACAGGAATGGCAGGTAGAAATGGCCGAGCAGGGGCAGCGGCTGGACAAGTGGCTCGCCGCGCCAGAACGGCTCGGATCGAGATCAAAATCGCTGCTGGCGATCGAACGTGGCCGAGTCTTCGTCAATGAGGTCGAGCAGTCCGCCGCTGATGTCGCGCGCCGTGTCGTTGGAGGAGAAAGGGTTCGCGTCTGGCACGATCGCCCCGGCAGTGCGACCAAACGATACTTTGAACGACACGACTCCGGGCTCCATCTTCTTTACGAGGACGCAAGCTTGATCGTGGTCAACAAGCCGGCCGGGTTACTGACCGTCCCACTGTCCACCCAACCGGACGAACCAAGCCTCCAACAACAAGTCACCGCGCACCTGCGATCGGCCCACCGCCAGTCTCCGCTGGTCGTTCACCGGATCGATCGGGACACCTCGGGAGTGGTCATCTTTGCCAAGCAGCCTGCCGCTCTCGTCTCCCTCAAGGCACAGTTCGAAGACCGCCAGCCCGAACGCATCTACCTCGCCTTCGTCTATGGGAGTCCCCAGCAACCCAGCGGAACTTGGCAAGACCTGCTCGTCTGGGACAGGGAGGAGCGAAAGCAGCAGGCGGTGACAACTGCCTTGCCTGAGAGACACGGCAGCAAACTGGACCGCCATCCGACCAAGCGCGGATCGATCAGGACCAGCGCCAGAGGAGAGGCGCAGACGGCGATCTGCCACTACCGGGTTCTGGAACGATATGGGAAGGTCGCCTCTCTCCTTGAGATTCGGCTCGTCACAGGCAAGCAGAATCAGATCCGGATTCAGGCATCTCTTCACGGCCACCCGCTGCTCGGAGAGAAGATCTACACCGGTGAGGAAGGAAGACGGCCTCTTCCCATCGTTGGCGGTTCCCGGATCGAACTGACCCGGCAGGCGCTCCACGCCCATCGGCTCAGCTTTCTCCACCCGACCAATGGCCAGAAGGTCCGCTTCGAGGCTCCGCTGCCACAGGATCTAGTAACGCTCCAACAACGATTGACGCTGCTGAGCCAACCCGAAGTACCCCGAGAAAAAGCGTCAGACTCGCCAGCCTAGGCGGCGTACGACTTGCCGTGCGATATCCCGTCCGACCCAATCGAGCAACAGCAGCTGGCGATTGGCCCCAATCGGCGGCACCGGCATGCCGCCACCGGGCTGTGTCGGAAAGCCCATCCCGGAACCAACGACCTTGGCGGTCTTCGGCTCATAAATGGTGTAGCGGACCTCCACACCGGTGCGGGAAGTTCCGAGACGATCCGCTTCCAGCTCGAGTAACAGCACGAAGTAGTTCTCTTCCGTTTTGGCTGCCTTGACCGCTTCCGACCGGGTCTGATTACGCTCTTCGCGAAGATCGTGGTCCCCCCGCAGAAGGTCCCGAAGCTCCTCTCGACAGCCTTGAGTCACCGCATCCACCAGGAAGAGTGGGATCATCACTTCGGCAGTTCCCGACATGAGAAGAAGTCCGGGCCCCTTCTGGCGGGGAGCCTCTTCTTCGACCTCTCGGTCTGCTTCTGGTTGGGTGCGTGTCTCAGGACGATTCACGCCCTGAACAGGAGGCTCGGTCTCGACTCTCTTTTGACGACGTCCAGACTGTCCCAACACCGCCACGGTCGAGAAGAGCACGAAAGAGACGACAAGAATGGTAACGGTGGTTGATCGATTCATTGCGATAGTATAGGACGAATAGAAAAATAGGAGAATAGGACCGATCGGACGAATAGGACTTATAGGATTGTCTTGGCCTATTGCGTGGCCTATCGGGCCTATCCCCTATTTGACTTCTGTTCAGCGTCCACTATTATGCCGGAATGTCTTCCACTACTCCTGTAAAAGCGGACCGGCCGTTGACGCTCGCCCTTGACGTCGGGACCTCTTCTGTCCGGGCAGAGCTGTACGACGCGCAAGCGCGGGTTCTCGAAGGCATCGAAGGGCGTACGCGCTACCAGATGACCGCGACCCCAGATGGCGGAGTCGAGATCGATGCCGACCGGCTGGTCTCCATCATCTGCCAGACCATCGATCAATGCCTGCACCAAGCCCGGGAAGCCCTCCCCGCGCTGGTTCCCGGGGAGATCGCCTTCGTCGGGTACAGCAACTTCTGGCACGCCATGCTTGGCGTCGACCGTACCGGTCAAGCCATCACGCCGCTCTTCAATTGGAGCGACACCCGCAGCGCCCCCTTTGCCAGCCAATTTGGGAAAGAACTTGGGCGGGACTGGATCCATCAGCAGACCGGGGTTGTGCCGCACGCGAGCTACTACCCGGCGAAGATCCTCTGGCTCCGTGCGACGCGTCCCGAGGTCTTCCGTCAGATCGCGAAGTTCGTCTCGATTGGTGAGTACCTCTACGCCAAGCTCTTCGGTCGCCTGGCTGGTGGAGTCTCGATGGCCTCTGGAACAGGCCTCTTCCAACCGAACCGGCTCGATTGGAACGACGAGATCCTCGCGGCGATCGGGATTGGGCGCGACCACCTCTCCCCCCTCGTGCCAGACGGCGAAGGCTTCCAAGAGATGCGGGGCGAGATGGTCGAACGATGGCCGCTGCTCCGCGAAGCCCAGTGGCTGCCCGCCGCCGGGGACGGGGCTTGCAGCAACATCGGGTCGGGCTGCTTCTCGGATCGGCATATCGCGATCAACGTCGGGACATCGGGTGCGATGCGGGTCTGCTGGCCGACGGAGCAGGCTCCGATCCCGAAGGGCCTCTGGTGCTACCGTGCCAACCACCGGTACGCGCTGATTGGCGGTGCCCTCTCGAATGGGGGAGATGCCTATGCGTGGTGTGCCCAGACCCTGACTCTTCCCGATCAGGCCGAGATCGAGCAGCAGCTCAAGGGCGCACCGGCCGCGGCGCACGGGCTGACCGTCCTCCCCTTCTTTTCCGGAGAGCGAAGCACGGGGTGGCACGACACGGCCCGGGCCGCCTTCCTTGGAATCGGTCTCGGTACCCGTCCCATCGACCTGCTGCAAGCTTCCCTCGAAGCGGTCTGCTATCGATTTGCGGCGATCTATGAGCGCTTCACCGCCTTGATGGACGAGGAGAGGCAGATCATTGCCTCTGGCGGGGCGATCGTTGGCTCACCGGCCTGGACCCAGATGATGGCCGATGTGATCGGAGTCCCCGTCGTCGCCTCCGGTGTCAAAGAGGCGTCCAGCCGTGGGGCGGCGATGTTGGCCATGGAGGCATTTGGGGGAAAGAACGGCTTCGATTCCTTCGTCACCCCCACCGGAGAGAGAGTCGAACCACATCCAACCCGTCATCAGATCTACCGCGAAGAGCGGGCAAGACACGAGTCCTTCTACCATCTATTGATCGAGAAGAATCCGCATCCTGAGGAGCAGTGAAGAATGAACCCATTGATCGAAGTGGAAAAACTGGGACAGAGCATCTGGTATGACAATATTCGTCGCTTGCTGATCGACAACGGCGAGATCGCCGCGATGATTGCCAATGACGATCTCCGGGGCATCACCTCCAATCCCACCATCTTCGAGAAGGCGATTGCAGGGAATGACGATTATGACGAGTCCTTGCGCGGCTATATCGCCGCGGGGATGAGTGTCCAGGAGGTCTATGAAGCGCTGGCCATCGAGGACATTCAACGCACGGCGGATCTGTTTCGTCCTGTCTACGAGAAGACGGGCCGGATGGATGGCTATGTCAGCCTGGAGGTCTCGCCATTCCTTGCGCACCAGACCGACGAGACAGTGGCAGAGGCAAAACGGCTCTGGGGGCAGCTCGATCGCCCGAACGTCATGATCAAGATACCGGCAACCCCGGCCGGGATCCCGGCGATTCGTCAGGTGATCGCCGCAGGAATCAATGTCAATGTGACGATGATCTTCGCACTGGAGAACTACGAGCAGGTCGCCGAGGCCTTCCTGCTCGGGCTGGAGGATCGTGTGGCGGCGGGATTGCCGATCGACCACGTCGCCTCGGTGGCGAGCGTCTTCGTTTCCCGCATCGACACGCTGATTGACAAAAAGCTGGAAGCCCTGATCGCGGCGGCTCCTGACGATTCTGCCAAAGCTCGATACCAGGCCCTGCTCGGGCAGATCGCGATCGCCAATGCCAAGATGCTCTACCAGCGCTTCCGCGAGATCTTTGCCAATGACCGGTTCCAAAAGCTGCAAACGCTTGGCGCGCAGGTGCAGCGTCCACTCTGGGCGAGTACGGGGACCAAGAACCCCGCCTACCGCGACGTGCTCTACATTGAGCAATTGATCGGGCCACGAACGGTCAACACAGTTCCCCCAGCGACCTTGACGGCATTCCGCGACCATGGCGTCGTCCGCGTCACCATCGAGGAGCAGCTCGACGACGCGCGACACTCGCTGGCAGAGTTGAGCACCTTCGGGATCGACCTGCAGGCCGCCTGTCAGCAACTACAGGACGAAGGGGTCAAAGCCTTCGCCGACTCGTTCGTCAGCCTGCTGCAGAGCATTACCGACAAGGAGGAGGCGCTCGGGAGGAGCATCCTCCAGCGGTCAGAGGGCCAACTCGGCCCTTTTGAAGATGCCGTCCTGGCGATCGGGAAGCGGGCTGGGACGGAGCATTGGATCGATCGGATCTGGAAGAAGGACGCTTCCCTCTGGAAGAGCGAGGAGGCGCACCAGAAGATCATTCGGCAGTCGCTCGGCTGGGTCGAGGTGACCCGGACGACGCTGGCGGCCGTCGATGATCTGTTGACCTTTGCCGCACGCATTCGCAATGAGGGCTTTCGACACGTTGTCCTGCTCGGGATGGGGGGGAGCAGCCTCTGCCCGGAGGTTTTCCGTCGCACCTTCGGCAAACAGCCGGGCTTTCCCGAACTGCACGTCCTCGACAGCACCGATCCGGCAACGGTGCGGGCCATTGAGGCGTCGGTCGACCTGCCGAAGACGCTCTTCATTGTCGCCAGCAAGTCGGGCTCGACGATTGAGCCGCTGACCTTCTACCGCTACTTCTTCCACCGCATGAACGAAGTGACCGGAGGAAAAGCTGGGGACCACTTCATCGCCATCACCGATCCAGGGACCCAGATGGAGCAGAGTGCGAAGGAGGACCGCTTCCGTCGCATCTTCCTCAATCCGGCCGACATCGGAGGGCGCTATTCGGCCCTCTCCTTCTTCGGAGCGGTTCCAGCGGCACTGATGGGCCTCGATCTTCGGACCCTGCTCGAACGAGCCGACCAGGCTCGCGTCGATTGCTCACCCAGCCGGCCGGCAGGGGAAAATCCTGGGCTCCAGCTGGGAGCGGCGATCGGAGGGATCGGGGCCGCTGGCTTCAACAAGTTGACCCTGACGACCTCCCCGGAACTCGCCTCGCTCGGCCTCTGGATCGAGCAGCTGGTCGCCGAAAGCACGGGGAAGGAGGATCTCCAGATCGTCCCGGTCGTGGGAGAACCTCTGGGTGAGCCGGTAGACTACGGCAATGACCGCCTCTTCGTGCACATCAGTGTCGGCCCGATCGATGATGCCACCGATGCCAAGCTGACAGCGCTGCGTCAAGCGGGCCACCCTGTCATCCGGCGCATCCTCCAGGACACACTCGATCTGGGGGAAGAGTTCTATCTCTGGGAGGTGGCGACGGCCGTCGCCGGCATCGTCCTGGAGATCAACCCCTTCGACCAGCCCAATGTTCAGGAGAGCAAGGAGAACACCCAGTCCCTGCTTGCCGAGTACACGCGGACCGGGCAATTCCCCGAGACGACGGTTCGCCTCGCGGAGGAACCTGGACTGACCCTCTTGGCGACTCCAACCACCCAGGCCACACTGGGCGGAAGCACCGTCGCGGAGATCCTCCTGGGCCATCTCGACCGGATCCAGCCTGGAGATTATGTCGCCCTCCTCGCCTACTTCGAGGAGACACCGGAACACGAGGGGCTTCTCCAATCGCTGCGACAGCGGATTGGCCGTCGAGCCCAGGTCGCGACGACTACTGGATACGGTCCCCGCTTCCTCCACTCGACCGGGCAGATGCACAAAGGTGGGGATGATTCGGGGCTCTTCCTGCAGTTGACGGCGGATGACACTCCCGACCTGCCGATCCCGGGGCTCCCCTACTCCTTCGGTACCCTCAAACAAGCGCAGGCCATCGGGGATTTCCAATCATTGGCCAGCCGTCACCGTCGGGCCATTCGCGTCCACCTGGGGAGCGATATCCCAGGCGGACTGCGCCGACTCTTGGAGTTGATCCCGGATCCCGGTCAGATCGCACCGGGACCGTCGATTTGACCATCTCGCTTCCTGTCACTGGTTGTTGAGGCGAGTTTGATGAGCGTATGATGATTGCTGTCCTTTGAACAGCTCGTGACCGTTTGACCATTTAGATTGGAGTTCTTTATGCAAGAAGATTCGTTGAGCCGTCGACAGTTCCTTTTGGCCGGCACCGCCATTGCCGCGGCGCCATTGATCGGGGCTCCCGTGGTGGCGCGAGCGGCCGCTCCCCACGTCTTGCCCCCCCTTCCCTACCCAGACAATGCTCTGGCCCCGGTCATCTCCGCACAGACGATCGGGTTTCATTACGGAAAACATCACCTGGCCTACCTCAACAACCTCAACAAGATGGTCGAGGGGACCGCGATGGCCGAGATGTCCCTCGAACAGGTGGTTCGGAATACGGCTGGTGTTGCGGATAAGGCCGGCCTCTTCAACAATGCTGCCCAAGTCTGGAACCACACCTTCTACTGGAATGGACTGCGTCCCAATGGAGGCGGAGCCCCTGGGAAAGAGCTGGCGTTGCGCATCGAGAAGGACTTTGGGAGTCTCGATTCGCTCCGCAAAGAACTCTTCACGGCGGCCTCGACCCAGTTTGGCAGCGGCTGGGCCTGGCTGGTGGAAGAAGGCGGCAAGATGAAGGTCGTCAAGACCGGCAACGCCGAGACGCCCCTCACCCACGGCTTGAAGCCCCTCTTCACCATCGACGTCTGGGAGCACGCCTACTATCTCGATTACCAAAATCGACGCGCGGATTACATCAATGCGCTTCTCGACAAACTGATCAACTGGGAGTTTGTCGCGAAGAATCTCATGAGCTGATCCCTCCTCTGCGCGCCGCAGGTCGATCTCCCCACTCGGGGCAAGCCAGCTGAGAGCGTGCACAAGAAGAGAGAAGGCCCCCCCGACATCCTCTGCCGGGGGGGCCTTCTCGTTTGACTCTGGCTCTTCGATTAGAAGGTATACCGAAGTCCCATCAGGATCCGGCGGTTCCCACCATTGGTTGCCCACTGGTTGAGGAAGTTCGCTCCGGAGTTGATGGCGGAGTTGGGTGTTCCAAAATTCCGGGTGTTGGTGGCGTTGAAGAACTCCGCCCGGAACTGGAGGTTGTTCCCCTCCGCGATTTTGATGTTCTTGAAGACGCTGAAGTCGATGTTGGCGATGCCGTCCGCCCGCAGCGTGTTGCGGCCGACATTGCCGACGCGAACGCCCGAAGCCGGCAGCGCCGAGAAGAGGCGCGATCCACCCGCCTGCAGCAGCTCAATGATGTTCATCCCCGACAGGTTGAGCGAGGAGTTGAGGTTCGGACGGATGGCGTTGCCCACCAGCGAATCGATTCCCTGCAGAGCGCCCGTCGGATCAGCACCGTTGAGAACCGTGAACGGGGTTCCCGACTGGAGCGTAACAAACCCGTTGGTCTGCCACCCGCCGAGGAAACGTCCGACCACGCCCTTCTGGTCACGGAAGAAGGGGAGCTCGTAGACGAAGTTGGCAGTGAAGCGATGTGGACGGTCATAGCTCGACCGGGCCCGATCGGCATCCCGATTGAACGAATCCTGCGGCACGGCGACCTCTCCCTGCGGTTGCGGGTTGAAGATCTCCGAAGCCGTGTCGATGAACGCGCTCCAGGTGTAGTGCATTCCGAAGCTGAAGTTGTTGGTCAACCGCTTCTCCAAGCTGGTCTGGAGGGAGTGGTAGATCGACTCGGCGCAGTTGCAGCGCAGGCGGATGATCCCCCGTGTCGGATCTTGCCGACGCAGTGGCTCCGTCCGGCTGTTGCGGGGCAGGGCCGGGTTGCCATCGACTGTCTGGAAGAGGGCAGTTCCCTTGGTTCCGACATAGCCCAGACGAAACACCCAGTCCTTGGCGACCTCGCGCTGGACCTCAAGGCTGTACTGATCGGCGTACGGCGAGCGGAAGTCCTCGCCGACGATCGTCCGCGTGATCTGCAGCGGATCGCCAGTGAAGGTCGCGTTCTGCAGGTTCGTGTAGGCGTTGGTCAGGGAAGGATTGAGCGCCGCCACGAACGGGAAGGCACTGGCAATGTTGAGGTTGATGTTGATGAAGCCATAGTCGTTGGTCCGGGAGTACCCTCCGCGAACCACGGTCTTATCTCCACCCGTCAAGAGCCCAACGATCCCGTCCTTGCTGGTCCGGGGATTCCAGTTGAAACCAAACCGGGGCTGGAAGTTGTTGAAGTCCCGCTTCGGCACCGGTGTGAAGGCAAAGCGCTGATCATTGTTGTTGGCTGAGACGATCGACTGGCTCAGCGGAACCAGGGAGTCGATCGAGTTGCCCGGCGTCTCATACCGCAGACCGAAGCTGAGCGTGAAGTTCGGCGAGACCTTCCACTCGTCCTGGGCATAGAAGAAGTAGTCGTACCAGTTATAGTACTGGATCTCCTGGCCACCGCGAACAGGCTTGTTGACCGCCGAGGCGATCGCCGTGTCGTTGACGTAATCGGCCAATGTCGCATAGGCGAGCCGGCCACGGATCGTCGGGAGGAAGAAGCTCTTGACTTGGATACGACGGATGTCGAACCCAAACTTCATCGAATGGTCACCGCGGGTATACGAAAGGTTGTCGATGATCTGGTAGGTATTGTTGAAACGGAACTGCGGCAAGTTGACGGCCAGTCCGATCGCGGTGCGCGATCCGGCGGCGTTGAATCCGATCAGGCCCAGCTCGTTGATCTCGATCGAGGGGATCGACTCTGACTCAGGGTTCTGGGCATTCGTCACGGAACCAAACCGCTGGTAGGCGATACGGAACTCATTGACCAGCCGGCTGCTGAGAACGCTCGAGACGCCGACGTTGGCCGACTGGTTCCGGGTCGTCACGACGTTGGCCAAACCTGCCGGAGTTGCCTGTCCCGTTCCCGTGCTGCTCTCGTTGTTGAAGAAGTAGCGGGCGTTGAGGCTGTGCTTGTCGTTGAAGCGATGATCGATGCGCGTCGACCACTGATCGTTGTCGAACTTGACCGAGTTGGCACCGGTCAAGGAACCGAGCGGCACCTGGAAGGTGTTGCCACCCACCGCAAAGCTGGCGTTGCGGTTGTTGGCGCTCGTCGCGGCCGGGAGGAAGCGAAGCAGCGCCGCAACCTGCGGCCGGGACCCAGCCTGCTGCTGCAGGATCTGACGTCCCGCCTCGGTCGGAACACCGTTGATCGTGAACCCTGCGCCCAACTGCCGGTCAGTCCACCGCTGGTAGGATCCGAAGAAGAAGGTTCGATCCTTGATCACTGGTCCGCCGAGCGTGCCACCAAACTGGTTCTCATTGCGGCGCGGTGCCTCGGTGAAGCGGGCCGCCTTGTCGAGGTTGCTCCGCGCGTTCATGATGTTGTTGTTGTTGAACCAGAAGGCCGAGCCGTGGAACTCGTTGCTGCCGGACTTGGTGACGATGTTGACCACCGCCCCAGCCGCGCGTCCGAACTCGGCGGCGAACTGGTTGGTCACCAAGCGGAACTCCTGCACGACGTCAGGGTTGTTGAGGGGCTGCTGTGAACCCGAGACGCTCGGATCGTTGCTGTCCTGGCCGTCGAGCATGAAGTTGTTCGACCGGAGGCGCATCCCGTTGACCGAGAAGTTGATGCCGTTGGCGAATCCGGTCTGGCCGCTCCCGAGCTGGCTGACGCCGGCCGCCGAAAGGGCAATGTTGAGGACGTTCCGGTTCGGCGCCAGCGGCAGCTCAGAGAGGCGCTTGCTGTCGAAACGGGTGCTGACCTCGGCGTTGCTCGTATTGAGCAGGGAGGCGTTCTCCTCGATGGTGACGACTTCCTGCACCCCAGCCGGCTTGAGGACCGCATTGACGACCGCCTGCTGGTTGAGCAGCAACTCGATCCCGGTGCGGACATACTTGCCGAAGCCCTGCGCCTCGACCGTGACCTCATAGTTGCCGATCGTCAGGTTCGGGAAGCGATATCGTCCTTCGGCATCGGCCGCGGCCGTGCGAGACTCATTGGTCCCAATGTTGCGGACCGTCACGGTCGCATTGGCGACCACCCCCTGCTGCTCGTCTGTGACCACCCCGGAGATGGATCCAGAGGTCGCCTGGGCGAAGAGGTTCGCCGCCCCAGTGACGAGCAATGTGAGCGCAAGCGCTACTGCTCCAAAATACTTTCTCATTCTTTCCCTCCACATGATGTCATTCTTCCTGCCAGACTGGCGGGTGCACTGCCCGCAAATCGAATTGTGACCCAAAGGTCCGGGTCCTGCTCGACCTCGACCGCAACTGCCCTGAGGGCTGGTTGAGAGAAGCGAGGAACCCTTTCGGTCTCCAAGAAGACACGGTTTTGTTGACCAACGAATTCAACATGGCCAATAAGGCAAACCTTATACCATTGCCGATCAAATCGAAATTCTGACAATAACTCTTTTCTTTTCAACTCTTTTTTGAATTGAACCCGTTGGTCGCTCTCCCTCGGCATGCGAAATCTCGGGAGGGAGATTCAATTTTTTGGATAGTGGGCGAGAGGAGGCCCAAAACAGGCAGAGGCCCCTCCGACACAACGCGGAGAGGCCTCTGGGGAAAGGAGAGACAGGGTGCAGGACGATCAGGCGGTCGTCGTGCTGGCAGCGCCTCCGCGACGGTCGGCGAGGGCGGCGTGGGCAGCGGCCAACAGGGCAATCGGCACCCGGTAGGGGGAGCAGCTGACGTAGTTCATCCCAACCTGGTGGCAGAAGATGACCGACGCCGGATCGCCGCCGTGCTCGCCGCAGATCCCGATCTTGAGCCCAGAACGGGTCGAGCGGCCCTTCTGGATGCCGAGACGGACCAGCTCCCCGACGCCTTCCTGATCGAGGGTCTGGAAGGGGTCATCCGGGAGGATCTTGTTCTCGACGTAGAAGGGCAGGAAACGACCGGAGTCGTCGCGGCTGAGCCCCATGGTCGTCTGGGTCAGGTCGTTGGTGCCGAAGCTGAAGAACTCGGCCACCTCGGCGATGCGGTCGGCAGTGACAGCCGCGCGTGGCAGCTCGATCATCGTCCCGACGAGGTACTCGACCGAATCTCCCTTCTCGGCAAAGACCTCGCTGGCGACGCGGCGGACAACCTCCTCCTGCGCCTTGAGTTCAGTCACATTACCGACAAGCGGAATCATGATCTCGGGCTTGACGACCACGCCCTCGGCCTTGACGGCAACTGCCGCCTCGAGGATGGCCCGGGCCTGCATCTCGGTAATCTCCGGGAAGACGATGCCCAGGCGGCAACCGCGATGGCCCAGCATCGGATTGAACTCGTGGAGCTGCTCGGTCCGGGCCTTGAGTTCCTTGAAGGGCATGCGGATCTTCTTCGAAAGCTCCTTCATGTCCTTCTCCGTGTGGGGCAGGAACTCGTGGAGCGGTGGATCGAGGGTCCGGATCGTCACCGGGTAGCCGTTCATCGCGCGGAAGATGCCGATAAAGTCCTCGCGTTGCAGCTTGAGAAGGGAGTCGAGAGCCCCCTTGTAGAAGGCAGCGGGTCGCTTGAACTTCTTCTCGATCTCCTTGACGGCTTTGCGAGCGTCGGGCTTCTTCTCCTTCGAGGCCTTGGCCAGATCGGCCTTCGCGGCAAGAAGCTGCTTCTCGATCGCCTTGTACTCACTCGAGGAGAGGATCATCTGGCGAACACTGTCGATGCGGCTCTCCTCGAAGAACATGTGCTCGGTTCGGCAGAGGCCGATGCCTTCGGCACCGAAGCCACGAGCGACCGTCGCATCTTTCGGAGTATCGGCATTGGCGCGCACACCGATGGTGCGGATCTCGTCGACCCACTCCATCAGGCTCTTGAAGTGGCCGCTGATCTCCGGGAGGATCAGCGCAACCTGTCCGGCCATGATCCGCCCCGTCGACCCATCGAGGGTGATCCAGTCGCCCTTGCGGACGATGCGGTCGCCGACCTTGAACTGCTGATTGGGGTAGTCGACGACGACATCGCCGGCACCGGCGACGCAGCATTTGCCCATTCCGCGCGCCACCACCGCGGCGTGCGAGGTCATTCCACCGCGCGAGGTGAGAATCGCCTGCGCCAACACCATCCCGTGGAAATCTTCCGGCGAGGTCTCGGTCCGGACGAGGATGACCTTCTCCCCGGCCTTGCCCATCTCCTCCGCCGTATCCGGATCGAAGACGACTTGGCCATAGGCCGCGCCCGGCGAAGCCGGCAGCCCGGTCGCCAAGAGATCGACGTCGGCTTTCGGATCGACCATCGGGTGGAGCAATTGATCGAGCTGCGCCGGCTCGACACGGGAGACGGCCGTCGCCTTGTCGATCAGCCCTTCCCCGACCATCTCGACCGCAATCCGCACGGCAGCCTTGCCGGTCCGCTTCGCGTTGCGCGTCTGCAGCATGTAGAGCTTGCCCTTCTCGATGGTGAACTCGAGATCCTGGACATCGGCGTAGTGCTTCTCGAGCCGCTCCGCGACTTTGACGAACTCATCGTAAACGCGCGGCATCTCCTGCTGGAGCTGTGAGATCTTCTTCGGGGTCCGAATGCCAGCGACGACATCCTCTCCCTGGGCGTTCTGGAGGTACTCGCCATAGAGGATCCGCTCCCCGGTCGCGACGTCACGGGTGAAGGCCACTCCGGTCCCGGAGTCCTCGCCAAGGTTTCCGAAGGCCATCATCATGATGTTGACTCCGGTTCCCAAGTCGTCGGAGATCTTGTGCACCCGGCGATAGTCACGCGCCCGGCGGCCATTCCACGACTTGAAGACGGCCTCGATCGACAAGCGAAGCTGTTGGTAGGGATCGGTCGGGAAATCTTTCCCGGTCTCGCGGCGGACGATCGCCTTGTAGTCCTCGATCAGCTGCGCGAGGGTCTCGGCCCCGACGTGGGTATCTTCGGTAACGCCCAACTTCTTCTTGTACTCGTCAAACTTGTGCTCAAACTTCTCGGCATCGATGCCGAGAACGATCTTGCCAAAGAGCTGGATGAAGCGGCGGTAGGCGTCGTAGGAGAAGCGCTCATTGCCCGTCAGCTTGGCGAGAGCGGCCCGCGTCTCATCGTTCAATCCAAGGTTGAGGATGGTATCCATCATCCCTGGCATGGAGAACTTCGCACCTGAACGGACCGAGACGAGCAGTGGACTCTCGGTTCCCCCGAGTTTCTTTCCCGTCACCTCTTCGATCCGGGCCATGGCCTTGAGAATCTGCGACCAGATGTCGCTGGTGATCTTCTCTCCGGACTTGTTGTAGGCGGTACACGCTTCGGTCGTCACGGTGAAGCCCGGCGGTACCGGCAGCCCCGCGCTGGTCATCTCGGCCAACCCCGCCCCTTTCCCGCCGAGCAGGTCCTTCATCGTGCCGGTTCCCTCGGCCACTCCATCCGCAAACAGATAGACGTATTTCGTGCTCATCGTATTCGCTCTCTCTCCCTTGGTATTTGTATTTGTCAACTGAGCTTGAAATCCTCCTCCCGGAACACTCCCCCGGGACGAGGTCACCCACTACGGGTGACCGTGGATTCCACCGGCCGCAACCGGTCTAAAAATTGATATGAGCGCAGTTCCCGCTCGAGAACTCTCTGAATCAGCCGAACAACCAAGCCTCCCACCTGATGCAGGACACGCCAATCCGCTGACGTGGTCAGGAAAGATTGGGGAGGAAGTGTCAGGATCTGCCGAACCATTGTCCAGGCGGGGCCTGTCAGGGGATCTCCCATCCGGCCACTACAATCGGCACATTGGGGAACTCCCTCTGGGGTCAGCCAGATCGCCCCCGCCTCCATCAAATGGGCATCACACTCCGCACAGCGACGCCAATCCGGACAGAAGCCGGAGAGCTTGAGTAACCAGATCTCAAAATAACGAACTACCGCGAGAAGGCGCTCGGCGGACGCATCCTCGATCGTGCGCAATGTCGCCGCGATCAGGCGGTAGATCCGCTCGTTCGGCTCCTGCTCCGGGAGAAACTCGGCGATCAGCTCCGACAGGTAGTGATAGACCGCCAATCGCTCGCTACTGACTCCGGCGCGCCAGGGAGACCGGAGGATGTCGCACGAGGAGATCGAGACCAGCTCGCGGTTCTCCTGCTGAAAGTAGACGAGCGAAACCTCGGTGAACGCCTCGAGACTCGCCCCATACCGGCTGTGGAGTCTCCGTGCCCCGCGAGCGACGCCACGCACCTTCCCTGACTCGCGAGCAAAGAAGAGGCAGATCTTGTCGGCCTCCCGAAGCGAGTAGGTACGGAGCACAAACGCATCGGTCTCTTGCAGCGGCATAAATCGTTATCGTAGCCGCTCGGACTGGAATAGTAAAGCTGTCGCCCCCAGGCCGACAACGTCTGTCCACGTCCTCAACCGCGGACGACAATCAGAGGAGGATTCAATCTGACGTGTCGATCCCGAAAGGGCGTGGGCGGGCTTGGACAGGAAGTCTGGGCGAGAGTGGGAGACGGGTGGGGGAGTACGGTCCGATTCAGAGCGGGAGGGCATAGAGAATCCAAGCGACCCCAAAGCCGATGCCGACAAAGTAGCCAAAGACCCGCAGGCCGTAGCGGAGTCGCTCCGCGGTCGTTGCGTGCTCAGCGGAGAGCACGGCAAATGCGGTCGAGACCAAGAGACCAAACATGACGAGTGCCAGAAAGTGGGTCACGCCTTCCTCCCAATCCCGATGTCGAACGCATCCATCGCGGCCAGCATGTTGAGCGCGCCGGCGACGCAGAGGAAGTTATTGCCATATTCGAAGGTGAGCTTGGCCGCTTGGTCAGGCGTCACCTCAAAGCCCCAATCGGCCACCCAACAGACCAGATAAGGAAGCCCAATTCCGGCATCAAGAAAACTGAAGAACCAAGTGAGCCATTCCCGCCCGACTGGACGGAAGAGGTGGCCCTCCATCTGGAAGCCGAGCAGGAACATCAGAAGAATCACCAAGCAGAGGAGCACTCCCCTGCCCCATCGCCCCAGGAGAACGTGGCCAAGGCCAGGCAAAATGAAGGCGGCCAAACAGGCCAGCGCGATCCGCTGTTTCGTGGCTGGTATGGGAAGACGACTCACTGAACCTCTCTTCTTATCTTCTCTTCTTATCTTATCTTCTTACCTTATCTTCTTCTCTTCTCTCAATTCATTGAGTGAAACGCCAGGCTTGCACCTGCTTGACGGCACGGGACAAGACTCAGCAGGCCGTCAACAACCGTGGATTGTAGGGGGGCAAGGATCGAGTGTCAACGTGGGGGAAGCTTCCGCAGCAGGTCGTCGCCCTGCTGTCGGACCTCCTCCAGCGCCCGCTGGAGGAGGTCGAGCGAGGCAGCGTCCGTGCCTGATTCGACCTGAAAAGGGCGGCCAAGGACGGCGATCGCACGGGTGAAGGGCTTGGGGATCTCGATCCGGTCCCAACTGCGCAGCCGCCAACAATCTTCGAGCGAGACCGAAAAAGGGAGAATCGGCGCCCCCGTCTTGGCGGCAAGTAGCAGCGCCCCGGGCTTGGCCACATAGAGAGGACCGCGCGGGCCATCGACCGAAAAGCCCGCGCTGCGACCAGCACGCACCGCGCGGATCATCTGGATCAGCGCACTCCCTCCTCCGCGGGTCGAGCTGCCACGGGCGGCCCCATAGCCAAATCGCTGGATGAACCGTGCAATATACTCCGAATCGAAGCTGCGGGATGACATGACGACGATCCCTCGCTGGCGAAAGAAGTAGGTCCCGATCGGAATGCGGTTGTGCCAGAAACAGATCACCTGCGGAGTTCCTGGCTGGTCATACTCGGCGCCGACGACGGTGAAGCGGACGGTCCTCCCGATCAGCAGGATCAGCCAGTAGAGAAGCCACCCCGCCAACCGGATGACGAGCCGTTGCCGGAGTGAGTACTGGTCGAGCCGGGCAAACCGATCGAGTCCCGCGAGTCGATCGGCGTCGAACCGCCCCTCCCGGGTGGGCTTTCGAATCGTCGCCGGTCGGTCCCCTTCCCTCTTCTTCTCCATCGGTTGTTCTCCCCGCCCCTTGCGGGAGCCAGTCGAGTGTGGTACAAGCGTACCTGTTTGTCAGGAGTGGAACGATTCCGACGAGGAGTGACCGCCGTTGCCGATCGCGTAAGAGTCAACTCCACAAACTGGGTCCAAAAGTGACCGCTAGCGGGGGTAATTCAGTGGTAGAATGCCAGCTTCCCAAGCTGGACGTCGCGGGTTCGAGTCCCGTCCCCCGCTCTTCCCCATTTCGGTTTGCGATCATCTTCCTTCAATCCAGCTCCAAGAGGCACTCGGGCTGTCCTCCTCGTCTTGCCTTCCATCCAGTTCGATTCACGGATTGCCCCCCAAAACACTCCTAAAACCGAGGGCGACCGCCATGTCGAACACGGCGGTCGCCCTCGGAGAGTGTGAAAGAACGGAGAGGATGGCTCGACCCGTTACAGCCCCTTCTGGACAAGGAACTTGATAAGGTCACGGACACGGCAGGAGTAGCCCCACTCGTTGTCATACCAGGCAAGGATCTTGACGAGGTTGTCGCCAATGACCTTGGTGTAGTCGGAGTCGACAATCGAAGAGTGGGAGTTCCCCTTGAAGTCTGACGAGACCAGCGGCGCGTCTTCGACGGCAAGAATACCCTTCAGCTCAGCCCCCGCCGCCTTGCGCAGGGCATTGTTGATCTCATCCTTGGTCGCCGGCTTCTCCAGTTCCATGACCACATCGACGAGGGAGACGTTCGGAGTGGGCACGCGCACCGAGATGCCGTCGAACTTGCCCTTCAGTTCGGGGAGGACGAGGGCAACGGCTTTGGCGGCGCCAGTCGAGGTCGGAATCATCGAGAGGGCCCCCGCGCGGGCCCGACGCAGATCCTTGTGCGGAAAGTCGAGGATGACCTGATCGTTGGTGTAGGAGTGGATCGTCGTCATCTGGGCTTTGCGGATCCCAAAGGTCTCGTGGACCACCTTGGCGACGGGCGCGAGACAGTTGGTCGTGCAGGAGGCATTGGAGATGACGTGGTGCTTGGCCGGGTCATAGGCGTTCTGGTTGACCCCAAGGACGACGGTAATGTCCTCATTCTTGGCCGGGGCGCTGATGATCACCTTCTTGACCGATCCGCGCATATGCAGCGCAGCCTTCTCTCGGTCTGTGAAGCGGCCGGTCGACTCGACGACGATCTCGGCACCGACCTGTTCCCACGGAATCAGCGCCGGATCCTTTTCGGAGAAGACGTGGATCGTCCGGTTGCCGACGGTGATGGTCTTCTCGGTCGCACTGACCTCCTCCGTCAAGTTGCCAAGGATCGAGTCGTACTTGAGCAGATGGGCAAGCGTCTTGGTATCGGTCAGATCGTTGACCGCGACAAAATCGATCTCCGGGTCATGGAGGGCGGTGCGCAGAATGTTGCGTCCAATCCGCCCGAATCCATTGATTCCTACTTTGATGGCCATATACCAGATCTCCTGTTGGTAAGAGAGCGTTGAAAAGTTCAACTCTCCCGGATCATACGGAATGACGACGGAGCGGAACCCGGCATAAGCGCGTCAATCATCAGATGGTCGACCGCCTCGCTGGTCCCACTACATGCATAAGTTTGGAAAAGTAGCCCAGCCATTGGCCGGGTGTCAACCGATGGGCACTCGGCTGAGTTACTCACCGTTCGCCCTTCGATCGAGGGACTGCCTGTCGAGGAGGCAGGAGAGATTGACAAGGATCGAGGCGGATCGCTATAGTCGCGATTTATGGCATATCCCAATGAAATCAGCACCTCCTCTTCACCATCACAGCGTCCGCGCATCCGCAGCACGACCATCCTCTCCGTCCGGCGGGATCGACAGATCGTCGTCGCTGGCGACGGACAAGTGACCATGGGTGAAACAATCATGAAGTCGGGAGCGCGGAAAGTGCGGCGCCTCTACAACGACCAGGTGCTGGCGGGGTTTGCCGGGACGAGCGCGGATGCCTTCGCGCTTTTTCAGCGGTTCGAGTCGAAGCTCGAACAATACCACGGGCAGCTCAACCGGGCGGCAGTCGAGTTGGCACGGGATTGGCGGACCGACAAGATGATGCGGAATCTCGAAGCGTTGTTGGTCGTGGCGGACACGCAGAGCACTCTGATCATCTCGGGCACGGGTGATGTCATCGAGCCTGACGACGGGATCGTCGCGATCGGCTCGGGAGGGCCCTACGCCCTTGCCGCAGCCCGCGCGCTGGCCCGCGAGACGACGCACGATGCCCGCCGGATCGCCGAAGCGGCCATGGCCATCGCCGGAGAGATCTGCATCTACAGCAATTCGAATATCGTCGTGGAAGAGATGACATGGTGATCTACCTTGCGGGCGAGATTGAAGAACCGATCAAGCTGGATGAACTGACCCCTCGGCAGATCGTCGCGGAACTCGACAAGCACGTCGTCGGACAGGCCTCCGCCAAGCGGGCCGTTGCGGTCGCCCTGCGCAACCGGATCCGTCGACAGAAGCTTCCACCCGATATGGCGCTCGACGTCATGCCCAAGAACATCATCATGATCGGCTCGACCGGAGTCGGGAAGACGGAGATCGCCCGGCGATTGGCGCGGCTCTCCTCTTCGCCCTTTCTCAAGGTCGAGGCATCCAAGTTTACCGAGGTCGGCTATGTCGGGCGCGATGTCGAATCGATGATCCGGGATCTGGTCGAGATCGCCATCGATATGGTGCGGGTCGAAAAGATCGCCGAGGTGACGGAGAAGGCGGAACAGAACGTCGAAGAACGGATCCTCGACATCCTGCTGCCTCCACCGCGCGCGAGTCTTCAGGGGGCTGGGGCTGGAGAGAGCGATGGCGCGACGATCGACCCCAGCATCGACGTGATCGGCACGAGCGACTCGGCACTACAGGACTCTCACCACCGGACGCGGGAGAAGCTGCGGCAACAGTTGCGCGAAGGTCGGCTCGACGCACGCCTGATCGAGTTGGAGGTCAGGGAGCGCAACTTCCCCTCCTTCGAGATCTTCAGTAACCAAGGCGTCGAAGAGATGGATATCAATCTCAAGGATATGATGCCCGGTCTCTTCAGCGGGCGCAGCAAGCAGCGCCAGATGCGGGTCGACGAGGCGATGGAGTATCTCCTCCAGGAGGAGGAGCAGAAGCTGATCGACATGGACCAGGTCGCCCGGATCGCCGTCGATCGGGTGGAGACCTCCGGCATCGTCTTCCTTGACGAGATCGACAAGATTGCCGGACGGGAGGGTGGGCACGGCCCTGAGGTCTCGCGCGAAGGAGTACAGCGGGACATCCTCCCGATCGTCGAGGGTACGACGGTCAACACCAAATACGGAATGGTCAAGACCGATTACATTCTCTTCATCGCTGCCGGGGCATTTCACGTCGCGAAACCCTCAGATCTGATTCCAGAGCTGCAGGGACGGTTTCCGATCCGGGTCGAGCTGCAACCCCTGACGGTCGACGACTTCAAGCGTATTCTGACCGAGCCGAAGAACGCGCTGCTCAAGCAGTATATCGCCTTGCTCGACACGGAGGGCATCACCCTCGAGTTCACGCCCGACGCCGTCGACGAATTGGCCGAGTTTGCCTTTCGGGTCAATGAGCGGACGGAGGACATCGGGGCACGGCGACTGCAGACGATTCTCGAGAAGGTACTCGACGAGATCTCCTTCGAGGGATCGGACTTGGCAGAGAAGCGTCAAGTGATCGACGCCGGATACGTGCAGAAGATGCTTGCCGAGATTGTCCGCAATGAAGATCTCAGCCGCTACATTCTCTAAAACGGACTCTCCGAGGGAAGCGGAGAATCCCCCCGCCCATCCGCAAATTCCCAAGAACGCCCGAGCGATGCGTGAATGGAAGGGGAGGGTTGCCTTGCGGAGGCCGACAGGCTGGCTCTTGCTCCTGCTGGCCGGGATCGGAGGAGGTTGCGGCAAGATTGGAGAGCCGCTTCCGCCAATCCCTCGCGCGCCCCTGACGATTGGTACGGTGGGAGTTCGGCAGGAGGGGGGAGAGCTGATCCTGCGTATCGGGGTTACCCGACCGCGGCTGGCCTCCCGGCCGGTGCGAGTCGACCTCTACCGCCTTGTCAACACGATCTCTCCCACAGCCGGGGAAGAGAAGCCCATCTTGCCAGAGGAATATGTCCTGCAGGCAACGCTGCTCGCCTCGATTCCAGTCGACCAGCTCCCGGTGGGACGCTCGAACTTGTCCTACCGTGATCCGCTCCGACCATCCCCGGGAGCGCGTCCAGTCGAGTACGTTTACGCTGCCCGCGTGATTGGGCAAGCAGGCCCCTCCCTCGACCTCTCCGAGTACGGGAGAGTCGTCCCCTACTGGGACGTCGCCCTGCCGCCGACCGCACTGGCGGCGACGCAAGAGGAGAAGGCCGTGCAGCTTCGCTGGGAGCCTTCTGGGGCGACGCTCTCCGGTCGGAGTGCCGAGAGCGACAGCCTGCCTGGTTTGGTGGGCTATCACGTCTACCGCCGCACCCTCGAGGAGGGAGTGGCGTGGCAGAAGCTCAACGACGCACCGGTCCCTCAACCCGGCTTCACCGACCGGGAGTTTCGCTTCACGATCGATTACGTTTACCAAGTTCGCGCCGTCTCCGGTCCGGTCATCCGGCTGGGAGGCGAAGGAGCGGAGACGGTCGAGAGCGCGCCCAGCCAGGAACTGCGGCATCGTCCGGTCGACACCTTTCCTCCGTCAGCCCCATCCGGGGTGACGGTTGCCTCGGTCAACGGAATCGTCAGCCTCTTCTGGCCGCTCAACCCGGAAGTGGATGTCGTGGGGTATCATCTCTACCGGGCCGAAACCGAGGACGCGCCGGCGAGTGGCTGGCTGCGGATCACCACCTCTCCACTGTCGAGGTCCTCCTTCCGTGATGATCGTGTCGCCATTGGACGTACCTATTTTTACCGTCTGACGGCCGTCGACCAGGTGGGCAACGAGAGCCTTCCTTCGCCCGTCGCCAGCGAGACCGTCCAACCCTGACCACTCCCGCCTCATTCGCCATTTTGCCCGCTGTCCAGGACACCCTTCTAGGGTATACTGCTGTCTTCCATCCGTTCCTCTGCCTCGCTCCGGACGGTCCCTCGCCGCATTCCCTCGCGGGTCGGCGGTCAATGCCCCGGCCTTCGCTGCCGTGAGCAGAGGAAGCAGACCAAGGAAGAAGCGCCCGAAAGACGCCTGCGTGACTGGAAAAAGAGAGAGAGAAGGAAGGAGAAGCCAAGATGACATCAGCCCAGACCAGTTTCTTCGAGAACGTGCTGCGCTCGGTGGAACGAGCCGCCGCCCTCACCCACTATTCCCCCGGCCTGATCGAGCAGATCAAGCTCTGCAACAGTGTCTACCATTTCGAGTTCCCGCTCCGACGGGTCAACGCGCAAGGGGAGACGACCTTCGAGGTGATCAATGCCTGGCGGGTCGAGCATAGCCACCACAAGCTGCCGACCAAGGGGGGGATTCGGTATGCGCCCCAGGTAGATGAGGATGAGGTCAAGGCCCTCGCCGCCCTCATGACCTATAAGTGCGCCATCGTCGATGTCCCCTTCGGCGGGGCAAAAGGCGCGATCCAGATCGATCCCTCGCGATATACGGTCGAGGAGTTGGAGCGGGTGACACGCCGGTACACGTATGAATTGGTCAAAAAGAACTTCATCGGCCCCGGAGTGGACGTCCCCGCCCCGGATTATGGGACAGGAGAGCGGGAGATGGCCTGGATCGTCGACACCTATCAGGCAATGCACCCCGGAGGATTGGATGGTCTCGCCTGCGTGACAGGTAAACCGATCTCACAAGGCGGGATCAGCGGACGACGGGAAGCGACCGGACGGGGCGTCTTCTACGCGCTCCGCGAGGCCTGCTCGTCGGCGGAGGACATGGCGGCGATTGGCCTGAGCGCGGGGATCGCGGGAAAACGGATCGTCGTGCAGGGGCTTGGAAATGTCGGCTACCATTGCGCGAAGTTCTGCCGCGAGGAGGGGGACGCCAAGATCATCGCCATCACCGAGCAGGAGGGGGCCATCTTCGATCCCAACGGGCTCGATGAGGAGGCAGTTCTCCAACACCGACGGGCAACCGGGTCGATTCTCCACTTCCCGGGGGCGACCAATCTCCCGAGCAGTCGGGCCGCGCTCGAACTCGACTGCGATATCCTCATCCCCGCCGCCCTCGAGAACCAATTGACCGCCGAGAACGCTCCCCGGATTCGGGCACGAATCATTGGCGAGGGGGCCAATGGTCCAACAACCCCGGAGGCCGAGCAGATTCTCCTGGAGAAGGGAGTGCTCATTGTCCCAGATATCTATGCCAACGCCGGCGGCGTGACCGTCTCCTACTTCGAATGGGTCAAGAATCTGGCGCACGTTCGCATCGGCCGGCTCGGCAAGCGGTATGAGGCCGCACAGGAACGACGGATCGTCGGGTTGATCGAAGTGGCGACGGGGAAGAAGCTCTCGGAGCACGACTGGGCCAGATTGAGCCAAGGGCCTGATGAGGTCGACTACGTCAAATCAGGTCTTGAGGAGACCATGGTCTACGCCTACCACCAGATTCGACAGACCTGGAAGGGGCGGCCTGACGTGCCTGACCTTCGCACCGCCGCTTTCCTTCTGGCCTTGGAGAAGATTGCCCGTGACTACCTTGAGCTAGGCGTCTTTCCATAGACGGGGCAAGGGCAATCCCTTGGGGGAGAGGGGACGCCCCTCCCCTCAGGGGTGGAAACTGGCGAGTGCCGTCTCTTCGTCATCATAGACCTCGAAGAGGCTCAGGAGCTTGGTGAGGCGCAGGAGGTCCTGAATCTTTTGCGGGAGTTGAAGGAGGATCAAGCGGCCACCTGCGTGGTGGGTCGTCATGCGCCTCGAGATGAGTTCTCCGATGCCAGAGCTGTCAACATATTGGACGGCGGCAAGATTGAGGACGATCTGCACCTTCCCCTCGGCAAGCAATTCAGCGACGACATCGCGCAGTTGAATGCTTCCCTGCCCGAGGGTGATCTTCCCGGAGAGGTCGACCAGGGCGATCCCGTCTCTCGACCGATGGTTAATCTCCAAGGACATTGCCGATCGGTTCTCCCCCTTCGAGATGGGCTGACGCAACGGTGTCGACAGGCTCGACCGGAGGGGCGAGCGGCTGACGTCGCTTGGCCATGGACACCAACATGCCCCCCTCGGGGTGACGATGGTAGGCGACGTCGTCCATGAAGGTCCGCATATAGAGGATTCCACGCCCGGCGGGATTGAGCAGGTTGAGCGGGTCGAGGGGGTCTGGGAGGTTGGCAGGGTCAAAACCCTCTCCGTGATCCCGGACGGTGATGGTCAGTTGCTCCGGCGCAAGGACGAAGGTGATCTCGACCGGTTTCTGCGAATCGTACTTGTTGCCGTGCTCGACCGCATTGGCGACAGATTCGCGGACCGCCATGTTGATCCAGTAGACGGAGTCTTCGTCGAACCCGGCGAGATTGGTCAGCTGATCAGCCAGGCTCGTGGCCAGATCGATCAGCGGCAACTGGCTATCGATCGTCAATCGGACAACTTGTTCGGCGTAGGTCATAAGCTCGCGTGTCCAAAATAGAAGGGGTCCAAGAAGATCAGAGAGCGCGGGAAGTCGCTGCTCGCCGCCGCAGAGGCCACGGGCGATCGACGAACAGGGACGCCACCTGTTGATCAGGGGCGTCGCCTCCCGGTTGATTTGTCAAGCGGTCAAGGCCCCAGAGGGAACCGATGCTGGGGCTTGACGATCGATCTGCTAAGATGGCAGCCTGTTTTTTGCTTCGTCACACAATGCGACAGTTGTGTAACACAGTGGAAAAAGTGATGTCAAGAATCGACTTTTGCCGGCAACTCGTCGACGATGAGCTCGGCAGGAGAGAGCAAGTGGGACGGACCGAGGCAATCCGCAGAAAAAGACCCGAAAGAGAGAGGACGAAAGAGGATGATGGGGGAGGAATCACGGGTGATCCGGATCAGAGCTGGCCAGCGCATTCGCGGGGAGGTGACCCTGCCGGGGGACAAATCGATCTCCCACCGCAGCGCCATCTTGGCAGCGATCGGCGAGGGGGAGTCGAGAATCCGCAACTATTCGTCGGCGCAGGACTGTCAGAGCACCCTCAACTGCTTGGCGGCACTGGGGATTCGCATTGAGCGGACCCCGGGAGTGGTGCGGATTGAGGGAGGAGGGCTTGACGGGTTGCGCCGTGCGGCAGGGCTACTCGACGCGGGAAATTCTGGATCGACCATCCGAATGCTGGCCGGGGTTCTGGCTGGCCAGCCCTTTTCAACCCAGATCTCCGGGGACGAGAGCATCCAGCGCCGACCGATGAAGCGGATCATTGAGCCTCTGACCCGGATGGGAGCGCGGATTCGGTCCCGGGAAGGGGGGTACGCGCCGCTGGAGATCGAGGGAGGGAACCTGCAAGCGATCACCTACACCCCACCGGTCGCCAGTGCCCAGGTCAAGTCTTGCGTGCTCTTGGCAGGGCTCTTCGCCGAGGGCCGCACTTCAGTTCTCGAATCTGTTCCAACGCGCAACCATACCGAGATCATGCTGCAGGAGTGCGGGGCAGCTTTCGAGCAGGTCAAGACCGAGGCGGGAACCGCCCAGACCGTGACTGGAGGGTACCCCTTGCGTCCTCTCGGAGACTACCAAGTCGCCGGCGACCTCTCCTCGGCGGCCTTCTTTCTGGGTGCGGCCCTGCTGGTGCCCGACGGGGAGGTCCGGTTATCACAGGTGGGGATCAACCCTTCGCGACTGGCCCTGATCGAGGTCCTTCAACAGATGGGAGGCGAGATTGGACTGGTCGACGCCCGGCGGGTCCACGGAGAGCCGGTCGCGGACCTTGTCGCCCGCTCTTCTTCCCTGCGGGGCATCCACGAACTGAGTGGGGCGGTGATCGCCAATCTGATCGATGAGATTCCGATCCTGGCGGTCCTGGCGACGCAACTGGATGGTCGATTGACCATTCGAGAGGCAGGAGAACTCCGGGTCAAGGAGAGCGACCGGATCCGGGCGATCGTCGACAACCTGCGCCGAATGGGTGTGACCATCGAGGAGTTTTCCGATGGATTCGATCTGAAAGGCCCCCAACCGCTGACCGGGGCAGTGATCGATTCATGCGGGGACCACCGGATTGCGATGTCCTTCACGGTCGCAGGCCTGATCGCCAAGGGCGAAACGACCATTCGGGGCGCGGAGGCAGCGTCGGTCTCCCTGCCGGAGTTCTACTCCCTGCTCGGATCGATGGGGGCCAGTATCGAAGCGGTACTCCCCGAC
>JBMOHS010000025.1:0-31737 GCA_049317725.1 Blastocatellia bacterium | reverse complement strand
TCCGGGAAGGCGGCCGCACCGTCGGTGCCGGTACCATCTCTGAGATCATCAAGTAGTCGGTTTGATTGCGCTCCCCCTGGCGTCTTGCCCGGGGGGGCGTCACTTGAGGCAGCAAGGATTTATGAGCGACAAAATCAGAATTCGGCTCAAGGCCTATGACTACCGTGTCCTCGATCAATCAACAGCGGAGATCGTCGAGACGGCCAAGCGGACAGGGGCCAGGGTAGCAGGTCCGATTCCGTTACCTACCGTCAAGAACAAGTGGACGGTCCTCAAGTCTCCCCACGTCGATAAGAAGTCGCGCGAACAGTTCGAGATACGAACCCACAAGCGGTTGATGGACATTCTCGATCCAACGGCGCAAACGATGGATGCCTTGATGAAATTGGATCTGCCGGCAGGTGTCGACGCCGAAATCAAGGCTTTTGGGCGCGATCGGAGATAATGCATCTGAGGTTTGCGGATGCGTCGAGAGGCCGTATCGATCCTGCGCTTGGCGTCAGGATCTTCCTCAAAGACTTGATCATTGTTCGGATCGGTCCTTGATTGGCTCTCTTCTTCTCCCCCTCGAACCGCTGGAGTCGTACGCATATGGTCAACGGAATCATAGGAAAAAAGCTGGGCATGACCCAGATCTTCGCCGCCGATGGAACTGTCACGCCGGTCACCGTCATCAAGGCTGGTCCGTGTGTTGTCGTTCAATGTAAGACTGCCTCAACTGACGGCTATGAGGCCGTACAATTAGGCTTCGTCGATGAGAAGGCGCCGCGCAATGTCAACAAGCCGATGAAAGGCCATTTTGCCAAGGCTGGTGTCCCACCGACCCGCATTCTTCGTGAGTTCAGGCTGGAAGGTGGAGTCGATGCCATCAATATCGGGGACAAGGTCTTGGTCGACCAGTTCTCGGAGAATGACATCGTCGATGTCGTCGGGACGAGTAAGGGACGTGGGTTTGCTGGGTTTGTTAAACGGCACGGCTTCGGCGGTGGACGCGCAACTCACGGATCGATGTTTCACCGGGCCCCAGGTTCAATTGGCGCGTCGGCCTATCCATCGCGCGTCATCAAAGGCACCCGGATGGCGGGTCATATGGGCGTGGAGCGGAAAACGATCAAGAACCTCAAGATTGTGCGGGTCAATACTGACGAGAATCTGCTCCTCATCAAGGGAGCGGTTCCAGGACCCACCGGCGCTTATGTTCTGATCCGCAAGAAGCAGACCGACTAACCAATTGGGAGAGGGCAGCGATGCCGACCATAGAAGTCAAAAACCTCAGTAACGAAGCGGTTGGTGAGCTGGAGCTCAAGGACGAGATCTTTGACGCCCCGTTCAATGAGGCGTTGATCTACGATGCCGTCAAGAACTACCTGACCAATCAACGTCAGGGAACCGTCAAGACCAAGACGCGAGGAAATGTCTCCGGGAGCGGTAAGAAGCTCTGGAAGCAGAAAGGTACCGGACGGGCCCGGATCTCCAGTTTGCGCTCCCCCCTCTGGAAGGGTGGCGGCAACGTTCACGGACCCCTTCCGCGCGACTGGATGTCGGAACTCCCCCGCAAGATGAAGCGCGGCGCACTCAAGTCCGCCCTTTCTGAACGGCTGCGCGAAGGCAACCTTGTCGTCGTCGAGGGCTTCGATCTGCAGACGCACAAGACGAAGGCCTTCACCAGTGTCGCCGAGGCGATGGGGTGGAATACCAAGACCCTCATTGTTGAGGCCAATCCAACCCAGAATCTGGTGCTCTCGTCGCGCAACATTCAGGGTGTCAAGGTCGCTGCTGACGTCAACGTCAACATCTATGATGTGCTCTACCACGAGAAGATCGTCTTCACGCGCGAGGCCATCAACCTTCTGCAAGAGCGGTTGAGCAACTGATTGCCAGTGACCCATCCAGCTCCCCTTGGCGACGTAGCCAAGTGACCTAGCGCTCGTTGCGGAATATGTGGAGAATGTTATGAAGACCATCTGGGATGTGCTCAAGGCTCCGGTGATTACCGAGAAAGCATTGGAATTGAAGGAGTCGAGCACAGGAGAGATCCGGGACACGAAGAACGGGAAGATCATCAAGCGCGATCGGCAAGTTCTTGTCTTCCGCGTCGCCCAAGGCGCCGGCAAGCACGAGATCAAAACTGCTGTCGAGTCGATCTTCAAGGTGCAGGTGGACCAAGTCCGCGTTGCCAACTACTACGGCAAAGAGGTGCGCCGTGGCCGCACAGTCGGGAAGAAGCCCGATTGGAAGAAGGCCTATGTCACGCTCAAGCCTGGTCATCAGATCGATTACGCGGAATCCATTTAACCACCGGCAGAGAGTGGAGTGCACGGAAGGGAACGTCGATGGGAATCAAGAAACTAACGCCAACCAGCCCGGCACGGCGCTACCAGACATACCTGACCAATGATGAGCTGACGACGAGTCAGCCCCACAAACCGCTGCTTGACAACAAGAAGCGCACCAGTGGGCGAAACAATCTTGGCAAGATGACGGTTCGTCACCGCGGTGGTGGCCACAAACGTCACTATCGCATCATCGATTTCAAGCGCAACAAGCTTGGGATTCCAGGCAAGGTTGCGACGATCGAGTACGATCCCAACCGCTCGGCTCGCATCGCCTTGATCAACTACGCCGATGGTGAGAAGCGCTACATTCTTGCGCCGGTTGGATTGCAGGTGGGCCAAATGGTCCTCGCTGGTCCCGAAGCTGACATCCTCACCGGAAACGCATTGCCGATTCGGAACATCCCGCTCGGGACCCAGATTCACAACATCGAACTCAAGCCAGGCAAGGGCGGGCAGATGGCACGCAGCGCCGGGAGTTTCGCCCAGCTTGTCGCCAAGGATACAGAGCGCGCGCAATTGCGCCTCCCCTCCGGAGAGATCCGGATCGTCTCGGTACTCTGCATGGCGACCATCGGACAGGTAGGAAACGTCGAGCACGAAAATGTCTCTGTCGGAAAGGCTGGCCGGACTCGCTGGAAGGGAATCCGCCCAACCGTTCGCGGAGTGGCGATGAACCCGGTAGATCACCCACACGGCGGAGGCGAGGGAAAGACTTCCGGTGGACGCCACCCAGTCAGCCCTTGGGGGCAACCGACCCGCGGCTACAAGACCCGTAACAACAAACGAACCGATCAGTTCATCGTCAAGCGAAGGACAAAGTAAGCTACTTCCCGTTTGAGTTGAGATACGATTATGGCACGTTCAGTTAAAAAAGGCCCTTTTATTGATGACCACCTTCTCAAGGTGATCGAGAAGATGAATGCCACCAACGAAAAGAAGGTCCACAAGACCTGGTCGCGGCGTTCGACGATTATCCCAGAAATGGTCGGTCATACTCTTGCTGTTCACAATGGGAAGAAGTTCATCCCCGTTTATGTCAGCGAAAATATGGTTGGTCATAAACTGGGGGAGTTCTCTCCGACGCGAACGTTCAAGGGGCACGCCGAAAAGGCGGAGAAGTCTTCCGGCAGGAAGTAGAGTTTGAGCCAAGTTGAGAGGAGAGGGGCTACGGCGTAATCGCCGAAGGCAACCCAGGGGATGCACCATGGAAGCAATTGCGAAGGCCACCAACGTCAAAATTTCGTCGCAGAAGGCGAAGCTGGTCATGGACCTGATCCGCGGGCGTCGCTACAGTGAAGCGCGCGATATCCTGCGGTTCACTAACAAGCGGGCCGCCGGGCTGATCTATAAGGTTCTCGAATCAGCTCGCGCCAACGCTGAGCAGCAAGCACAATTGTCGAACATCATCGTCGATGTTGATGACTTGAAAGTGAGTGCCTGCTATGCCGACACGGGAACAACCAAGCATCGTCGGCGGGTTCGACCTGCTCCCATGGGGCGCGCCTATCGCGAGCGACGCCACTACAGCCACCTGACCGTTGTCGTCTCGAATGACTGATCGATAAAGGGCTTGGTGGGCTTTGCGCCCCGATAAGAGGCGGAGAAGCAAAGAGAGTCAAGGCAGTCAGTGGACTGCGAGCAATCTGCAAACGGAGAGAAGCATGGGTCAGAAAGTACATCCCTACGGGTTCAGACTCGGATACAACCGGACGTGGCGATCGCGCTGGTTTTCGAAGCGAGAGTTCGGCACGCTGCTCCTCGAGGATCTCAAGCTCAAGAAGGAGCTCAAAGGGCGCTTTGCCGGTGCTGGTGTCTCCCAGATCGAGATCGATCGGGCAGCGAATCGCCTGCGTGTGATCATCTACACCTCCCGTCCAGGGGTGATCATTGGCCGCAAGGGATCGGAGATCGATAAGCTCAAGCAGGAGATCAGTCAGCGGACCAAGAAAGAGGTCTTCATCGATATCCGCGAGATTCACAAGCCCGAGCTCAACGCGCAGCTTCAGGCGGAGAAGATCGCTCAGCAGCTTGAGAAGCGGATTGCCTTCCGTCGTGCAATGCGCAAGACGGTGGAAGAGGCGCTGCGGTTTGGGGCCCTCGGCATCAAGGTGCGTGTCTCGGGTCGGCTCAATGGAGCGGAAATTGCCCGCTCGGAGTGGACCCTGCAGGGTCGGCTTCCACTTCATACGCTGCGTGCGGATATTGACTACGGGTTTGCCGAGGCCAACACGACCTTCGGTGTGATTGGCATCAAAGTGTGGGTCTACCGGGGGGAGATCATGAATCCCCGGGAAGCGATGATGAAGCGGTAGTCCGCCCAAGGGGCATTGGACTCCCGGTGAAGATGATTGCTGGAGGCCACAATCGAGCTGGTCTCCCAAGGGTCTTCCCTCCCATTTTCCGGATTTTGTTATGGCTGAATATAAAACACCCAAGAAGGTTAAGTATCGCAGACAGCAGCGCGGACGACGCAGTGGGGTCGCCAACCGTGGGGCCACCATCTCTTTCGGGCAGTTTGCCCTGAAAGCGGTCGAGGCTGCCTGGATCACGGGTAAGCAGATCGAGGCGGGGCGCGTCGCGATTACCCGGTACGTCAAACGGGGTGGGAAACTCTGGATACGAGTCTTTCCCGACAAGCCGATTACCAAGAAGCCCGCCGAGACTCGTATGGGCAAGGGGAAAGGTGCTCCGGAAGGATGGGTCGCGGTCATCAAGCCCGGGCGAATCCTCTTCGAGATGGAGGGGGTCGACGAGGAGACGGCCAAGCGCGCCATGGAATTGGCTGCCGCGAAGCTCTCGATCAAAACGAGGTTTGTCTCCCGGCAAGATCAGGAAGGTGGTGCGGTATGAAGGCGAAACTGGACAGCGTCCGACAACAGTCGAGCGAGGATCTGGCGAACCGGATCAACGGGGTTAAAGAGTCTCTCTTCCGTCTCAACTTCCGGAAGGCCCTTGGTGATACCGATACGGTCAAACGGATTCGCCTTGAGAGAAAAGAGTTGGCTCGTCTGAAGACCTTGTTGCGTGCCCGTGCGCTTGGCATCGAGAAGTAATGCCTTCGGTCGGCTCGCTCAGACGGCAGGCCCGATTTCAAGTCACAGGGGGCAGGGAAGAGAACTGTTATGAGTGAAGAGAGTAAGGATATCCAGGAAGGTGCAGGGGAAACCCCCGTCGCGACGGTTCCGGTTCGTGGGCGTCGCACAGAGAAGATTGGACTGGTCACCAGCGATAAGATGACCAAGACCGTGGTGGTCCGGGTCGACCGACTGATCAAGCATCCGATCTACAAGCGTTACGTGCGTAAGCGGGACAAGTTCATGGCGCACAACGAGATTGAAGGCATCGGCATCGGGGATCAAGTGCGCATCGTTGAGACGCGTCCGCTCTCCGCACGCAAGCGGTGGCGTGTCGTCGAGGTGCTCCGGAAGGCATCCCGCTGAGGCTTGGTTAGCCCCGGTCGGGGGCAACCAAGGCCCGTTTCGTTCACGCAATTCGCACAAGGTCACTGGCACGCAGCCGCGGAGACAGGCTCCCGAGTCGGACAGATCGACAGCGGGCCACTGACGAGAGTTGGAGCAGGTATCGGATCCTTGGGAACTTGCTTGCGCTCCGAATAGTCGAAGAAGCGAGACGGTACGTGAATCGCGACGAAAGAAAGATTGACCGGCGTCAGATTGACCTTGAACGGTCATTGACCAAGGTTCAAAGAGCAGCAGAGCGGTAGACTCGGATTGGCAAGGGAGACTCGTTATGGTTCAAATGCGTTCGATTCTTGAAGTTGCCGATAATTCCGGCGCGAAGAAGATCGCCATGATCCTTCCGTTGGGAGGCAATATCGGTTCGCGCGCCAGCGTCGGCGATGTCATTACGGCTTCCGTCAAAGAGGCCAATCCTGATGGCACGGTCAAGAAGAAGCAGGTAGTCAAGGCGGTCATCGTCCGCACCCGTAAGGAGGTTCGGCGAAAGGATGGGACCTATATCCGCTTCGACCAGAATGCAGCAGTCCTGATCAAGAACGACGGTGATCCGATCGGAACACGTGTCTTCGGTCCGGTCGCCCGGGAACTGCGCGACCGTGGCTTCATGAAGATTGTCAGTCTGGCACCGGAAGTGATCTAGCAAGTGGCGGATCCCCAAGTTGGTCCGAATGGAGTGGGTGAGGCAATTATGACGGTACGAATGAAAATCAAGAAGAACGATCAGGTGGTCGTCCTCTCTGGACGGGACAAGGGGAAACGGGGGCGCGTCATCGAGGTCCTGACACGCAAGAACAAGGTCCTCGTCGAGGGCGTTAATCTGCTTACCCATCACGAACGGCCGAATCGGCCTCGCGGGATTGCTGGGGGGATCGTCCAACGCGAAGCGCCAATTGATGTCTCCAACGTCATGGTGCTTGAAGCGGGTGTTCCGACGCGCGTCGGATTCCAGACGCTGGCCGATGGCCGAAAAGTTCGGGTCTCCAAGAGATCCGGGGAATCGCTCGATTGAATCGATGGGGCTCGGCGCGGAAATGCTCCCCCGGTGCCATTCTCTCCCACCGGAAGACAGGGGTCTCCACTGGATCGTCCTCTAAAGCGCTCTTGTGCGTTCGGCGTTCCACAGCGGGAAGACGTGAGAGACATATCGAGATACGGATTGAGAGATAGAGAGATAGAAGGTTATGGCTGTAAGATTACAAGAACGCTATGTCCGCGAAGTTGCTCCGGCTCTGACGCGCGAGTTCGGCTATCGTAACCCGATGAGTGTCCCCCGAATTGAAAAGGTCGTCATCAATATGGGGCTTGGGGAGGCGATCCAGAACGCCAAGATCATCGACATCGCTGTCGGAGACTTGGCAACACTCACTGGACAAAAGCCGGTGGTCACCAAGGCCAAAAAGTCCATTGCCTCCTTCAAGCTCCGAGAGGGGATGAGTATCGGGGCAATGGTCACGTTGCGCGGCGATCGGATGTATGAGTTTCTCGATCGGTTCATGAACATCGCCCTCCCTCGGGTGCGCGACTTTCGCGGTGTGTCAGCCAAATCGTTTGATGGCCGAGGGAACTATACAATCGGACTGAAGGACCAGTTGATCTTTCCCGAGATCGATTTCGGAAAGGTCGACAAAGTTCGGGGGATGAATGTCTCGATTGTGACCACCGCCAAGACCGATGAGGAGGCACGTGCGCTTCTTCGTCAACTTGGAATGCCGTTCCGATCCTGACCAATCAAGGCAAGGCGTAAAGTCAGCCACGGAAGTTTGGGTACGGGGGGGTTAGCTACAGGTAACTGGATATGGCAAAAACATCAAAGATGGTCCAGGCCGAAAGACGGCCAAAGTTTAAAGTGCGCGGATACAATCGCTGCAAGCGTTGCGGTCGGCCGCGAGCATTCCTGCGAAAGTTTGAAGTTTGCCGGATCTGCTTCCGCCAGTTGGCGCTCGAAGGTCAGATCCCTGGAGTGACAAAGTCGAGCTGGTAAAGAGCGACCGTCTCGACACAAGCCGCAGATCTCTCGTCGGCTTGGCCCAGGCGGTATGAGTCGGAATGGCTCCGCAGCGATTGATTCCTGACCCGAGCAGTGGAGCCTCGCCAAGCAGCAGCAAAGTCCGATTCCGGCCTGCCACGATTACCATCAGGTCGAAGAAGAGCGGGGTAGAGAAACGTATATGACTGATCCGATTTCCGATATGCTGACTCGGGTGCGTAACGCGATTGCCGCCCGCCATACGAAGGTCGATGTGCCTGCGTCGCGGCTCAAGGTGGAGATTGCGCGCATCCTTAAGGAAGAAGGATACATCACCAATTACAGCATCAAGACAGACGAGGAGAACACCTTCCGGACTTTACGGATCTTTCTTCGCTATGGGCCAAAGGGGGAGAGCGTCATCTCGCACATCAAGCGCGTCTCCCTTCCCAGCCGGCGAGTCTATCTTCCAGGGAAAGAGATCCCGAAAGTTCTCGGAGGACTTGGCATCAGTATCCTGACCACCTCGCAGGGAGTGATGACTGGAAAGAAGGCTCGCCAGTCCAACATTGGCGGTGAAGTACTTTGTGAAGTCTATTAACCAGAAGTCCAGTTCCTCCTGGGAGGAGGCTGGGCCGATGTGTCCTTGAGGCCGTGGCCTGAACAGTACGCCAAGCCACGCGACCAGCCCGATGCAATTGTGGATTCGGGCGGTTCCAAGGAGAAGCGTTGCGGGAGCGGAGAGATCTATGTCACGAGTAGGAAAGAAGATCATCGACATTCCAAAGGACGTCAAGATCACCATTACGGAGAAGGTGGTCGAAGTCAACGGTCCAAAGGGAAGGTTGGAGACGCCGATTCCGCGGGGAGTCAGCTTCCGGTTGGAAGATGGCAAACTGCAAGCCGAGCGCGCGAGTGATGACTACGCCGCGATTCACGGAACGGCGCGGGCGTTGGTGGCGAACGCGATCAATGGGGTCTCGGCTGGCTTTACGCAACAGATGGATGTCGTTGGCGTCGGCTACAAGGCAGATCTCCGTGGCAATAGCATTGTCTTTGCCCTGGGCTACTCACATCCAATCGAGTTTGTCCTGCCAGCCGGTATCAGTGCAAAAGTTGAGAAACTTCCACGTGCGATCACCCAGTACCAGACGACGGTTACTCTTAGTGGGATCGACCGCGAACTTCTTGGACAGACCGCCGCCAATATGAACCGGCTGCGGAAGCCGGACGCCTACAAGGGCAAGGGGATTCGCTACGCTGACCGCCCTTACAAGTTCAAGGCTGGCAAGACAGGGAAGTAGGGTCTTGTCCAGGTCAAGGGCGAGTTGGTCTGGCGCTGCAGGCCCCGTCTCAACGGAAGAGACGACGACGATCAGTCGTCCTCGCTGCGACGGGATCCGGCCCGGATGAGCAGATGAGTGTTGAATGCCCGCAAGGGCTGGAAGGAAGACGAATATGGCAAAGAGATCACGCCAAGAGAGTCGAGAGGCCGTTCACCGAAGGATCCGCAAGCGCGTCAGCGGGACACCCGAGCGGCCCCGACTGGCCATCTTTCGCAGTGTTAATCATATCTATGCCCAGTTGATCGACGATCAGAAGGGGATCACTCTCTGTGCTGCCTCCTCGGTTGAGAAGGGCGCGGGTCTCACGACCGGTGGCAATGTGGAAGCCGCCCGGACGATTGGTCGTCTGCTCGCGGAACGGGCACAGGCGAAAGGGATCACGAAGGTCGTCTTCGATCGAGGGGGATACATCTACCACGGTCGAGTCAAATCACTGGCGGAATCGGCGCGTGAAGCGGGACTGCAGTTTTAGGCAACCGGGGAGTGAGAGCAGGTATGGAGCGTATTAATCCGGATGGGCTGGAATTGAAAGATCAGGTAATCTCGATCAACCGCGTCACCAAGGTGGTCAAAGGAGGAAAGAACCTCTCCTTTGCCGCATTGGTCGTGGTCGGAGATCAGCAGGGAATCGTCGGTTTCGGGACAGGCAAAGCGAAAGAGGTTCCACAGGCGATCCGGAAGGCGATCGAGTCGGCCAAACGAAATCTGGTGCGAGTTCCTCTGACGGGGACGACCTTGCCCCATCCGATGACCGGCCGATTTGGTGCTGGTCGGGTACTCTTGAAACCCGCTCGGGAAGGAACGGGCGTGATCGCCGGTGGAGCCGTCAGAGCGGTAATGAATGCTGCTGGCGTCAGCAACATCCTGACCAAGTGCCTGGGCTCGAACAATCCGCACAACGTCATCCGGGCGACATTTGCTGCGCTGCGAAGTATGAAGAGTGCGGAGCAGGTGGCACGCTTGCGGGGACGCACAGTAGAGGAGCTCTAAATCATGGGGACGGAAACGAAGACCATCCGAATTGAGTGGTATCGCAGCGCCATTGCGACACCAGAGAAGCACAAGGTGATCGTGCGCAGTCTTGGACTGACTCGCCTGTGGCAGGTTGTCGAGCGGCCAGACAGCCCCTCGATCCGGGGGATGGTGGCCAAGGTGCCGCATCTGTTGCGCATCGTCGAATAGTGAGGAGCAGGTATGCCGATCGGCTTGAACAATTTGAGGGCGCCAGAGGGGGCCGCACACCGTAAAAAGCGAGTAGGGAGGGGCCCTGGCTCTGGTTGGGGCAAGACCTCGGGTCGTGGAAACAAGGGACAGAAGTCCCGTTCCGGCTACAGCGGCAAGCGGGGATTCGAGGGGGGCCAGATGCCCCTTCACCGTCGCCTGCCGAAGCGCGGATTTACCAATATCTTCAAACGGGTCTGGGCTGAGGTTAATCTTACCGATCTGGAACTTCTCTTCGAGGCAGGGGCGACGATCACCCCCGCCGAGTTGCAGGCGAAGGGGTTGGTACGTGCCTCGCGGATCAAGTCGGTAGTGCTTCTGGGAGAGGGCGAGTTGACCAAATCGTTGACGGTCTACGCTCACCGGTTCAGTGCCGCCGCGCGGCAGAAGATCGAGGCGGCTGGTGGAACGGCTACTCTGATCACTCCGCCCGTTGCGAATGGGTAGTCTCGCTCCTGCTGGTTAGATCCCTGGCTAAATCCACTCCGACCGAGAGGAGGAGGGATGTCTGCTCAAGAGATGTCTGACAGTCAAGGTTGGGATGAAGGTGGTCAAGACTCTCATTCGACGGATGGCGTGACGGATGGGGCGAGTCAAGTTCAGCGGAAGGGACCAGTTCCCTGGGGTAGTGGGATATGATCGAATCGTTTTTCAATGCGGTACGGAATCTGTTCAAGGTAGAAGAGCTGCGCAAGCGGGTCCTCTTCACGCTGGCGATGCTGGCGGTCTACCGGGCGGGAATCCATATTCCAGTTCCAGGTGTTGATCAGGAAGTGCTCAAAGCGCTGTGGGATCAAGCAGCCGGCAACCTTTTCGGAGTTCTTGACCTCTTCTCCGGGGGGAATCTGCGCCGGATCTCTGTCTTTGCACTCGGAATCATGCCGTACATCACTTCGTCGATCATCATTCAGTTGATGACATCAGTCTACCCCGCCCTCAAGAAGATTCAGGAAGAAGGGGAGCTCGGGCGACGAAAGATCACTCAGTACACTCGATACATGACCGTCGGTCTGTGTTTGGTCCAAGGCATGGGCATCTCCTTCTGGTTGCAGCGCCAACCGGGTTTGGTGATCGATGGGGGCGGTTTTGGTTTCATTACCATCGCAACCCTGACGATGATGGCCGGTACGATGTTCATCATGTGGATCGGAGAGCAGATCACCGAGCGTGGCGTTGGTAACGGAATCAGTCTGCTCATCTTCGCCGGTATTGTCGTCGGCATTCCACGCGCAGTCGAGCAGCTCCTGGAGAAGATTCAAGATCCGGCATCCGCGCTCTTCGTGATTGTCCTGTTGGTTGTCATGCTGGTCGTGACAGCGGGAATCGTCTTTTTCGAGCGCGGTACACGTAAGATTCCCACCAATCATACGCGCCGAATGGTTGGTCGTCAGATGGTCACGACGCAGACCTCTCACCTCCCCCTCAAGGTCAACATTGCTGGTGTAATCCCTGTCATCTTTGCTTCGTCAGTCTTGGCTATTCCACAGACATTTTCAACCTTTGGCAACTGGCCCTGGCTCCTGAAGTTGAATGAGTGGCTCGGTGGTGGCCACCCGGTCTATGAGCTTCTTTTTATCGGTGGAATCATCCTCTTCGCCTTTTTCTACGTCTCGATCGTCTTCAATTCTGACGAGGTGGCAGAGAATCTTCGCAAGCAGGGGGCCTTCATTCCCGGGATCAGGCCAGGAAAACGGACAGCCGACCACCTCAACAACATCCTTGTGCGGTTGACGACGGTTGGTGCTCTCTACTTGGTGGTGGTCTGTCTCATTCCGCAGTTGATGATCAGCGGGTTCAAGGTCCAATATCTTCCTTGGATTGGGGAACCAATCTACAATCTGATCTCTAATGTTCCGGGCCTGAGCTGGATTCCAAATGGATTGGGCGTCTCCTTCTACTTTGGAGGAACCAGCCTCCTGATCGTTGTCGGAGTCGCCATGGATACGATCAGTCAGGTCGAAGCGCAACTGGTCATGCGCCACTACGAGGGCTTTTTGGGTGCGCGTGGGGGCAGACTTCGTGGTCGGCGGGCAACGAGCTAACATCCGCTTGCCGGAAGCCGCCGCCCCATCTGACAGCAAGCCTGATGGTACCGTGTTACAAGAGCACGGCAAAGGAGACGGGTGATCGCCATGTCGAAGATCATCGTCATGATCGGGCAGCCAGGGGCTGGCAAGGGAACACAGGCCAGGTTGCTCTCTGAAAAATATCACTACCCGCAGATTTCGACTGGCGATCTGCTTCGCGCAATGGCCCAGGCGGATACTCCGCTCGGTGAAGAGTTACGAGAGATTCTCAATAGTGGACAACTGGTCCGCGACGAGGTCCTTGAAGAGCTGATTGAAGAGCGTACCTCCCGCGAAGACTGCCGTGATGGATACATCTTTGATGGGTTTCCGCGGACGCTGGCGCAAGCAGAACACCTCGAATCGCTCGCCCGCGAACAGTCAAAAACGGTCTTTCTCATTCGAGTCGATGTCGAAGATGAGATCCTCCTCAAGCGAGTGACGGGGCGACTGACCTGCAGTCATTGTGGCGAGATCTACAATCTCTATTTTCGACCGCCAAAAGTTGAAGGAATTTGCGATCTCGACGGAGCGCCCTTGCTGCGGCGCGGGGATGATACTCCCACTGCAGTGTCGTTGCGCCTCTCGGCCTACCGGGAAAAGACTCGACCCGTCATCACCTACTACCGGGAGACCGGGCGACTGATCGAGGTCGACGGCACACTTCCGGTGCAGGAGGTCTTTGAAAAGATCTGCCGGTCGATCGAAGGTGAGAGACGTGAGTCAAGTGGTAGGTGAGTTGATTCCATTGTTGCCGAATGAGACGCGAATAACCAACAGGTATGGTAATACGGAAATCCTTGGCAGAGATTGAGAAGATGCGCCGATCAGGACTGATCGTTGCGCAAGTTCTCAAACGGATTCGGAGTCTGGCGGCACCAGGTATGACGACGCTGGAACTCGATACGATCGCTGAGTCGATCATCCGGGGGGCTGGAGCGATCCCAACATTCAAAGGATACCGTGGGTTTCCGGCCTCGATCTGTGCTTCAGTCAACGAGGAGGTCGTCCACGGGATCCCTTCGGTCCGGCAGCTTCGCGACGGAGACCTTCTCAAGATCGACTGTGGGGCCACCCTTGATGGCTACGTTGGGGATGCGGCCATCAGCATCCCGATCGGCAAGGTTGCGCCAGAGACCCTTCGTCTTCACGAAGTGACCCGTCAATCCCTCTTGCGAGCGATTGAACAGATGGTTCCTGACAACCGGCTTTACGATGTCTCTTCGTCGGTTCAGAAGTGCGTCGAAGCGGCTGGATTTAGTGTTGTCCGGGATTTCTGTGGACACGGGATCGGTCAACGGATGCACGAAGATCCTCAGGTCCCCAATTATGGCAGACCTGGAACCGGTCCAAGATTGAAACCTGGGTGGGTACTGGCGATTGAGCCGATGGTCAATGCTGGAACCCACGAGGTCAAGATTCTCGCAGATGGCTGGACTGTCGTCACTCGTGATGGCAAGCCGTCCTCCCACTTCGAGCATACCATCGCCGTCACACAGGATGGGCCGCGTGTTCTGACGGCCGACGAAGATGGGGAGATCGTCCTCTGATGGTCGATCCGGCTGGCCGGTAGTTGGCATGGGGATTGCAAGTAATCGGAAAGGTCTGCTTGCAAATTAAGCTGATGCATTTATAATGTTGGTTTCGCATTTTGGCTGCTTCTCTCTGGCTTCATCTGGGTTTGCCCCAGCGGTGTGAGAAGGTAATCAGACACAGAAACACGCGACGAATGGTCTTTTATGTCGAAAGAAGATGCCATTGAGGTGCAGGCGACGGTCCTCGAGACCTTGCCCAATGCGATGTTCAAAGTCGAGCTGGAGAATAAGCACCAAGTCCTCGCCCATATTTCGGGAAGGATGCGGAAAAACTTCATCAAGATTCTGCCTGGGGATAAAGTGCTCGTGGAGCTCTCCCCGTACGATCTGACTCGGGGTAGAATCGTCTATCGGTTCAAATAAGTGCCGAATGGCGCCTGATGGATCCACCTCACTCGCTCCAAAGCAGTGGGGGGAGATCCTGGAAAGAACGATGAAAGTACGAACATCAGTCAAAAAGATCTGCACCAATTGCAAGTTGATCCACCGCCACGGGGTCGTTCGGGTAATCTGCACCAACCCCAAACACAAGCAGCGCCAAGGGTGATTACTGGCGGGGTGCCATTGGAAAGTAGTTCGCAGTCAATGCCAACCCAGTGATCCATGTGATCCTTAATGGTTGGACAGCAGCAGAGACGACGGAGGTGAGAGATGGCTCGTGTAGCCGGGGTGGATCTACCACCGCAAAAGCGTGCGCAGATCGGGTTGACCTATGTCTATGGCATTGGCAAATCACGCGCGACCTCAATTCTGACCCAAGCCGGTGTTGGCATGGACAAGAAGATCCGGGATCTCTCGGAAGAGGAACTCAATCGAATCCGCGCCATCATTGATCGGGAAGGAAGTGTCGAGGGGGATCTCCGGAAGCAGATCCAGCTCGACATCAAGCGAATGATGGATATCGGCTGCTACCGTGGCCTGCGCCATCGACGAGGCTTGCCTGTCAACGGGCAGCGGACCCACACCAACGCACGTACGCGGAAGGGGCCAAGGCGGGCGACAATTGCCAAGAAGAAGGCTCCTGGCAAGAAGTAGGGAGGACGTCCCCCCTGCGCGGTTTACTGGGTGATCGTGCCGTGCGTCAACGGGCAGATTGTACTGTTTGTGGACATTGAACTGTAGGCGAAAGGGAGACGTTCAGACGAGCTCCCCTACACCCGACGAGGAATCGGACCTTTCGGGGGGACAGATCGGAAAGAGCTATGGCAAAACAGCAAGCAAGCGCGAAGAAGAAGGTCTTCAAAAAGAAAGAGAGAAAGATCATCCCTCAGGGGGTGGTCCATATCCAGGCCTCCTTCAACAATACTTTGATCAGCATCACGGATGTCGAGGGAAACTTGGTTTCGCAGTCATCTGCGGGGGCGATGGGGTTCCGCGGCTCCCGGAAGGGAACGCCGTTTGCCGCTCAACAGGCTTCAGCCAAAGCAGCGGCCATTGCACGGGACACCGGGATGCGCTCGTGTGAAGTACGGGTCAAGGGGCCCGGCTCAGGTCGGGAATCGGCTATCCGGGCGATTCAGTCCGCAGGGATCGATGTGCGGCTGATTCGCGACGTGACCCCGATTCCCCACAATGGATGCCGTCCCCCTAAGCGTCGGCGAGTCTAAGGCGAGTACTATCGGACTTCACGAAGTCAACCGAGGAGGAGAGATTGGCTAGAGATCGAGGCAAACAGTGTCGCCTGTGTCGGCGAGAAGGACAGAAGCTCTATCTTAAAGGGGAAAAGTGCTTCAAACCGTCCTGTCCGATCGAGAAGCGCGGCGTCAACCCGCCGGGTCAGCACGGTCCCAATGCTCGGCGAAAACCGATTGGGTACGGAGAACAGCTCCGAGAAAAGCAACGTGTCAAGCGGATCTACAACTTGCTGGAGACCCAATTCCGAAACTACTTTGAGAAGGCTGCCCGTCAAAAAGGCGTGACGGGTGAGAACCTGCTCGCTCTGCTTGAGCGTCGGTTGGACAATGTCATCTTCCGTCTCGGCTTTGCAATGTCACGGCGGCAGGCAAGACAATTTGTCCGTCATGGTCATGTCAGTGTCAATGGGCAGAAAGTCAATATCCCTTCTTTTCAGGTACGAATCGGGGACGAGGTTGCAGTTCGTGGGAAGAGCCTGGAGAATCCGCATATCCAGGGGGCCTTCCAGACCTCCGGCGGACGGGGACGTCCGGCTTGGCTGGAGATTACCAACCCTGACCAGCTGGTCGGACGTGTCGTTGCTCAGCCGCGACGCGAGGACATTGATCAGAATATCAACGAACAGTTGATTGTCGAATTGTATAGCAAGTAGGCAGCGAAAGGGAGTTGGCGAGACGGCGTTTCCGCACATAGGTGGAAACGCCGCTTGCGCCATTCCTGTAAGATCCGCGTCGGCACCCACTGCTGGCAAAAGGTTGAGCCCAGCCGACTTGCTCAAGGAATGACCGGGTTCGTTTCGATGGGAGAGAATGTGGAAGCAACCATGTGGACGGGATTCCAGAAGCCGAAGCGTTTGCAGAGTGAAGTAATTACGGATCGGTATGGGAAGTTTTCGGCCCATCCCTTCGAGCGTGGATTTGGGACAACGATTGGGAACAGTCTGCGCCGAGCGCTGCTCTCTTCGATCGAGGGTGCGGCGATCACTGCAGTCCGGATCGAGGGTGTCTTGCACGAGTTCTCTTCAATTCCAGGAGTGGTTGAAGATGCGACTGACATCATTCTGAACCTCAAGCAGATCCCGTTCAAGATGCACGAAGGACGTGTCAAGACCCTACGGATCTCAAAAACTGAGCCTGGTAACCTGACCTCCGCAGACATTGAGGAGGATTCTGACATCGAAGTCCTCGATCAGAATGTTCATATAGCAACAGTCAGCGAGGGTGGATCCCTCCACATCGAGTTGCGGCTCAAGATTGGTCGGGGATATGTTCCCGCAGATCGCAATTTTGATGAAGATCTCCCGGTGGGCTATATTCCAGTCGATTCGGTCCATACCCCCGTCAAGAAGGTCAACTTCTCTGTCGAGGCGGCCAGACTTGGACAGGATACGGACTATGATCGGTTGCAATTGGAAGTGTGGACCAACGGGAGCGTCACGCCGGAACACGCCGTGGGCTTGGCCGCGAAGCTGATCAAAGATCACATGGCGATCTTCATCAACTTCGAGGAGGAGCATAGCGAACAGGAGGAGGCAGTGCGTCCGGCGATCGTTGCGACAGTGACGAGCATCTCTCCAGATCATCTCGATAAGTCGGTCGAGGAGTTAGAGCTCTCTGTCCGCTCCTATAATTGCCTGAAGAACTCGGACATTAAGACGATTCGGGACTTGGTGCAGAAGACCGAGTCTGAAATGCTCAAGACCAAAAATTTTGGCCGGAAGTCGCTCAACGAGATTAAAGACATTTTGGGGCCGTTGGGTCTGAGTCTGGGGATGCGCTTTGATGAAGAAGGCAACCTCGTCAAAGGAGAGTCCGAGTAGACATTGCGTTGAGATGATTGCCCGGCAGATGAAGCAATGGTTAAGCGGAAAAGAGGATGGTCGCCCATCCCCTTAACCAGTCGGGCAGTCGTAAAGAAGAGCCAGAAGCGGATCGGTAATCAGAAAGAGAGTGAGAAGGTATGAGACATCTAGTCGCACATCGCAAACTGGGCAGGACGTCATCGCACCGAAAGGCGTTGCTGAAGAACCTCTGTACGTCACTGGTCCTGCATGAGCGGATTGTGACGACTCTTCCGAAAGCCAAGGAGTTGCGTCCCTTTGCGGAGAAAGCGATCACGCTGGGAAGGCGTGCCCGCTCGTCACGCGAGCAGGGAGCGATTGAGCAGGCAGTCCACCTGACTCGGCAGGCCGCCACTTACTTCTTTCCGGGCAACTCTGGCGCCGACAGTAAGCAGCACGACACCGATGCGGAGCGGACCGCGGGTGTGGCGGCTCTGCAAAAGTTGACGGGAGAGTTGGCCGAACGGTTTGCGACCCGACCGGGTGGCTACACGCGCATCTATAAGCTCGGCCCACGCAAGGGGGACGGTGCGGAGATGGCGATCATCGAGTTTGTCGGCAAGGAATAAGAAGCAGGTCGAAGAGGGCTGACGGGTGGGGCGAGAGCAACAAATACGTTGGAATCGTGAGCGATCGCCCGCCTCGTAGGGATTCGCCTTTGCTGGTTTTGAAGATAGGCCTCAACCTCCCGAGCCTCGTGTGGTTGGGGCTTCTCTTTTGGGCTAAGGGAAAGACGGAGGTGGGGCGCCGAGGAAGCCACGGCCGGTACGTCCCAGGAAGCATATGAAAAAAACGGAACGTCAAGTCGGTCGGCCCTTCAGTGGCCGAAGAGTGCCCCCCAGAGAGAGGGCCATCGAGGGAGAGGCGGGGACGACCGGTACCACTCGGCCAGCCGAAAGAACGCGAACGGACCTGGGGGGAGGAGAGCACCTCAGTCTTGCCGAGATCCGCGACTTGATCGAACTCATCTCGGAGAAACAGTTCAACGAATTTGAGCTGGAGCACGGGGGATTCAGGCTTCGGTTGCAGAAAGGGACTCCCCGGAGCGGTTCCGAGGGCGGGGGGAGAGAGGAATCGGGTGGACTGACTGCTCCAGTAGCTCATCCAATCGGCTCGTCAACGGTCAGCAACAGCGCGGCCAGTGCGCAACCGATGCCAGAACCAGCGGCGGTTGCAACTCAGGAAGAGCATCTCCATATCATCACCTCCCCAATTGTCGGGACCTTCTATCGCTCACCCTCGCCAACCTCCCAGTCCTTTGTCCAACCAGGGGATGTCGTCGAGATAGGACGTACGGTCTGTATCATCGAGGCGATGAAGCTGATGAATGAGATCCAGGCTGATGCACGCGGCACGATCGTGCGCGTCTTTGTCGAAAACGGGCAGCCGGTCGAATATGGACAGCCCCTCTTTGGTCTCAAACCCTAACGGCCAGCAATAAAGAGTTGCTCTTGTCCGTCGACAGGATGCCAAAGGTCGGTGCCGGGCGGACGATGGATTGACTATGTTCAAGAAGATTCTGATCGCGAACCGCGGGGAGATTGCCTGCCGCATCATTTGGGCTTGTCGGGAGTTGGGAATCAAGACAGTGGCGGTCCACTCGGAAGCGGATCGAGAGGCGCTCCACGTCCGATTTGCCGATGAGGCGGTCTGCATTGGTCCTGCTTCTTCGTTGCAGAGCTACCTCAACATCCCACAGATTATTGCGGCTGCTGAGATTACCAACGTCGACGCGATCCATCCTGGCTATGGATTTCTCTCCGAGAACGCGCACTTTGCAGAGGTTTGCCAAGAGTGCAACATCACCTTTATCGGCCCCTCTCCGCAGGTGATCCGGATGATGGGAGATAAGAACGAAGCGCGGCGTACGATGATTGCCGCCGGTGTTCCGGTCACTCCCGGAAGCAACGGCTTGATCGAAGATGAGCAGACCGCTCTGCAGGAAGCGCGTCGGATCGGATATCCGGTCATGATCAAGGCGACAGCTGGCGGGGGTGGTCGCGGGATGCGGATCGCCTTCAATGAAGCGGAGCTCCTGCACGGGTATCAGACGGCGAGGGCCGAAGCTGAGGTGGCGTTTCGCAACAGTGGGGTCTATCTTGAACGGTATATTGTCAACCCACGCCATATCGAAATTCAGGTGTTGGGAGATCTGCATGGCAATGTGATTCACCTTGGCGAGCGCGAGTGTTCGGTTCAACGCCGCCACCAGAAGCTGATCGAAGAATCTCCATCTCCGGCGGTCAGCTACGAACTCCGCCAGGAGATGGGACGCGTCGCTGTCGACGCCTGTCGTCGGATCGGCTACAGTAACGCGGGGACGATCGAATTTCTGCTCGACGAGACGGGCGAGTTCTATTTCATGGAGATGAATACCCGGATTCAGGTCGAGCATCCTGTGACTGAGCAGGTGACAGTCTCGGACTTGGTTGCGGCGCAGATCCGCATCGCGGCGGGGGAACCGATCGGCTTTCGCCAAGAAGATCTGATCTTCGTGGGCCACTCGATCGAATGTCGCATCAATGCCGAGGACCCAGAGACCTTTCGCCCCTCCCCAGGTCGTATCACCTCCCTCAATCTCCCCACAGGGCCAGGCGTGCGAGTCGACACCGCCATCTACAATGGCTATTTTGTGCCTCCGCACTACGATTCCTTGGTGGCCAAGGTGATTGTTCATAGCCGCACCCGGGATCGGGCCATCGCCCGAATGCGTCGTGCCCTCGAGGCGATGGTGATTGAAGGAATCAAGACGACCATTCCGATTCACTTGCGAATTCTGGACGATCCGGACTTCCAGTCTGGTAACATCTCGACCCGATTCATGGATCGATTTCAGAAGTAGTCACTACTCACGGAGAGGAAGATCAGAAAGTGGACTTGGTCAACCAGCGACCAACGTCTGAACGGAAGACATCATTGCACCGCAACAAGATCCTCGTGAAAAAGATAAGACCCCTTGAAGTTCACTAATACCGTGAGTGGATACCAAAAGTAAGAGAAAAGGGAGGAGTCGGAACTGTCCACCGCGCCTCTCTGGTCGCTCCCAGCAGGACAGCCCACAACAGAAAAGAGAGGGGACTGGAGGGCTGCTCCACGAGCCCAGCGTAAAAGCTTGACGGAAGGCGGGAAGGGAGCGGCTGCAGTTCTGGAAGAGATCAATCGCAGGCTGAGCTGCGAACGGCAAAGGGAGTCGGAGGGGCCTTCAATTGCTCTAGGGGGGACGGCAATGGAGTTGCAGTGGTTCTGGCGCACCAAGTCGATCGAGCAGATTCAGCGGGATGCGGCGCAAGGGGGCGCAGAGTCAACGGGTCTGCGCCGTGCACTCGGGCATTGGGATCTGACAGCGCTCGGGATCGCAGCAATCATTGGGTCCGGCGTCTTCTCGACAATTGGGAGTGCGGCTCACACTGGCGGCCCAGCCGTCTCGCTCCTCTTCGTCTTTACAGCACTCGCCTGCGCCTTTGCGGCTCTTTGCTATGCCGAATTTGCCTCGATGATTCCGATCGCCGGGTCGGCGTACACTTACGCCTATGCCTCCTTCGGTGAATTTGTTGCCTGGATCATTGGATGGGACCTGATTGTCGAATATGCCATTGGCAATATCGCAGTCGCGATCTCCTGGAGTGACTACTTCACCACCCTCCTTAACGGCTACGGGATCGAACTGCCCTCCCACTTCACCATGGACTACCTCTCCGCTTCCCGCGGATACGAGGCGATCGTGGGGCTGCTTGACAAGGGCGGACAGACCCTTGATCAGATACGTGCCACGGAGGGAATGGCGGGACCGATGGAAGGGTACCTTGCCTGGACCGGAGCCCCGCTCATTGGAGGAGTCCGCATCATCTGTGACCTGCCAGCACTTGGCATCGTCTTTCTGATCACCGCCCTGGTCTTTGTCGGCATTCACGAATCGAAACGGGTCTCCAACCTGATGGTCGCGATCAAGCTGGGTGTTATTCTCCTGGTGATCGTCATGGGAGCCTTCTACGTCAAGCCGGAGAACTGGACGCCATTCGCCCCTAACGGAGTTGCCGGCGTGCTCAAAGGGGTCTCAGGGGTCTTCTTTGCCTATATCGGTTTCGATGCGATCTCGACCACCGCGGAAGAGTGTCGGAATCCACAGCGGGATCTACCGCGGGGAATGATCTACTCGCTCATCATCTGTACCATCCTCTATGTTCTGATCTCTCTGGTGTTGACCGGAATGGTCAGCTACGAAAAGCTGGCGGTCGGAGATCCATTGGCCTTTGTCTTCGGACCAGAAGGGGCCAATCAAGCCTGGATCTCGTTTGTCGTGTCCTTCAGTGCCGTGATCGCCATCGCGACAGTACTGCTGGTCTTTCAGTTGGGGCAACCCCGGATCTGGATGGCCATGAGCCGGGATGGGCTTCTTCCGAAGATCTTCTCGTCGATCCATCCGCGATTTCGCACGCCTTGGTTTTCGACGATTGTCACCGGGCTGGTTGTCGCCATCCCTGCCCTCTTCATGAACCTGACGGAAGTGACCGATCTAGCAAGCATTGGGACGCTCTTTGCCTTTGTCTTGGTGTGTGGGGGTGTGCTCGTTTTGAATGAGCAGAAGGAGATGGTTGCCGAGCGCCGCTTCCGTACCCCGTATATCAACGGACGTTGGATTGTCCCAGGACTGGTTGCTGCAATTGCTCTCTGGCTGCTTGTGTTCGATTCTGGGCGGGTCCACGACTTTCTCTCGCTCGGTGCATCGGACGGTAACTTCCTCCACTGGTGGGAAACCTTTCAGCACAAGATTCCCCTCTTGGTCTACATCTGCCTGGCGATCTTCCTGACAATCGCGACCTTCCGACGCTCCCTCTCGCTGATTCCAGTCCTCGGACTCTTGACGTGCGGGTATCTGATGACAGAACTGGGTTGGACTAACTGGCTACGGTTCTTTCTCTGGCTGTTGGTTGGTCTGGTCGTCTACTTTGCCTATGGGCGGCACCACAGCCATCTCGCCCATCATTCTGCAGAGGGAAGAACGACGCACCGCTCCATTGAAAAATAGTCTTTTTTTATGGATGGATTCAGGGTATAGTCTGAGGGTGTTTTTGTGCTTGGAAAGGACCTCGACCCCTCCCCACTCCACTGCACAGGGTCCCGTCGGGCGGCATCCGGCGGATAGTGTCTTGGCAACACATCAAGAGCGTCATTTCCATCGATTCACGGCCTCTGGAATGATCTTCCCCCATCTTATCGCAGCATCATGATCCCCTAGGGGACAACTCGATCTGCCTCATTGACATCAAGGCTAGAGAGGCCGCGATGGGATCAACGAGTGGACTCAACTCCAGCGTAGAAAACGGGGGAAGGGCTCAGTGATGAGGGCTACTTCTTGACCGGCAAAAAGTGCTCGGAACCAAGCAGGGAACCGACTCAGTGGCAAAGCAGTTGAAACGAGCCGCAAGAGAACGGTCAGCAAGGCGTCAGAAAACAAGGATGAGGATCGGCGATGCAAATCAGACAAGTTCGATCGGCGAAGAGACAGATGGCGGAACGGAAGCAAGCCACATGGTCGAGGAGAGCGATCCTGGGAGGCGTACTGGTCTTGCTGGTGGGTTGGGCGAGCGGCACTTTCAAGACCCATTGGGGGACGGTCTTCTCCTCTTCGCTGCAGGGTAGCGCGAGTGAAGTCGAACCGAATGAGACGATTGAGCAGGCTACACCGATCTCACTCCCGGGACAGCGAACGGGATCCATCCGCTACGGGGATGCGAGTCAGGTGGAATACCGCTATCAGAACGGCCCAGTCGACCGGATTGAAGACCTCTTCCGGTTTGAAGTTCCAAAGGGGGCGGCGCAGCCGGTCAACGTGGCCTTGAGCTTCGACAATGCCGCGGTCGATCTTGATCTTTTTCTATTTCAATTGCAGGATCCAACAACGCTCAATGCGCTGGGAGTGTCGAATGGCATGACGACCACCGAGCGAATTCTGCCGATTCCCACCTTGCCTCCGGGCATCTACTTCGTTGGTGTCTCTGTTTTCGATGATCCAAAGAACCAAGGAGTGGTGCAGTACAAACTGGATCTCGCGGTCGGGACAGTGCCGCCGGCCCCCGTCATCTCCGAGGTGACGCCCGCCTCGGTCGAAGCGGGCAGTGGGCCCTTCTCCCTCCGCGTCAGGGGGGAGAACTTTATCGAAGGGAAGTCGGTCGTGCGATGGAATGGAAATGCACGTGCGACGACCTATCTCCAACCGGGGGAGCTGCTCGCCTATCTCTCTGCCGCCGATACCGCCGCGCAAGGCACCGCCCTGGTGACCGTGGAGAATCCGGCAGGAGATGGGGGAGGCTCCCTGCCAGTTCGTTTCTCGATCCTTGCGCCAGGACAGCCATCGATCGAGGAGGAGCCGAACGATCAGCCAGATCAAGCCAACCTCCTCACTGTTCCAGGAAAACGGGCAGGGCGAGTGTCGCTCAGCGATGCAGGGGGTGTCCGGATCTCCCTCGGAGTTGGACTCACCGACACAATTGAGGATCTTTTTGCGATCCGGCTGCTGGAAGAGAGCCGGTTACAATTGACCTTGACTGGAGAGAGCGCCGAGGCTGGAACGGCACTCTATCTCCTCAGTGAAGGCGCGACTACAGGTCAGGTGACAGTTCTGGGAAGCTCCCGTCGGCAAGGGACGCGACAACAGGTGACCACTCCGTCCAGACTGCCGTCAGGACGCTATCTGGTTGGTGTCTCATCAGTGGCAGGAAGTACAGGGTACACTTTGGAAGCCGCTGTTCCAGGGAGTAGGCTTCTGCAGGTCGAGACCGCCAGCGCCGCACCAGACAGCCGCGTGTCCGTGCCGCTCACGTTCCTGGCGGAAGGGGATGAGGCCGGGATGACCTTCAGTCTCGCATTCGACCCAACAATCCTGGGGAGTCCCACGTGGGTCGCAGATCCAGCTCAGCCGACAGCGCGCGTCCGATTGGACTCCTCACTCTTGGCGCAAGGTCTGCTCGGCGTCGAGTATCGACTTGCAGAGGGTGGCTCCCTGCCCCCAGGGTGGCAAACCCTTGGTTCGCTTAACTTTGCCATCCGTCAGGGAGAAACGCGGCGGACGACACCCATCGAACTGGACGATCGCCCGCTGGTCCGAACCCTTTATGACCGCCAACTTCGCGCCGTCCAAGGGGGATACGCCTCAGGTTCGGTCATCATCGTTCAAGGAATGGAAGCAGACATGGTTCCACGTCCCTATGGGGACGGGAACCAGTCGGTGACAATCGCCGATTGGGCTCAGGTTGGGCGGTTCGTTGCCAACCTCGATTCCACGATCGACGGGAGCGAATATCAGCGGACAGATACGGCCCCCAAGAGCAGTCGTGGGGATGGCCGATTGACCATTGCTGACTGGGTTCAGGCAGGTCGCTACGCCGCTGGGCTCGAAGAGCCTCTCTCCGCGGGGGGACCGACGGGGCCTGCGCCGACGGTGGCGACGCTGACAACGGCCTCCTCTTTTACCAAGGAGGTGTCTCATCAAGGCGCAGCGGAAGAGTGGTTGCAGCAGGGTCTTCAGCAGGAGACCCGCCGCACCTTGCAAATCCCCGTAACCCGCTTTGAGCGGGATCGGGAGAATGAGTTGCCGATCGAACTGATTGCCGAGGGCAATGAGAACGCGCTTGGATTCAGCCTCAACTTCGACACAACCCAATTGACCTTTCAACGGGCTACGCTCGGTCGCGATGGGTCGAGCGCGGTGTTGAACGTCAACCTCTCCCGTCTGGTTGAGGGGAGGGTCGGGTTGGCGCTGGCGTTGCCAAGCGGTCAGTCGTTCGGCGCAGGAACGCGGCAAGTCGTTCGAATCGTCTTTACGGTCCCCAGTACCAATAGTGTTGACGCCTCCACCATCAGTTTTGGAGATCTTCCCATCATACGGGAAGTAGTCAATGCGGAAGCGTCTGTCTTACCGGCGCTTTATCAGGCTGGGGAAGTTCGCTTCGATCCGCCATTGGAACAACTGCCAGTCTTGAGCCGAGTCGTACCAGAGCGGCTGCTGGTCGGAGCAGTGGAGAGATCCATCCGCCTGGAGGGGCGCAACTTCCGGATTGGTACCGTGGCGCGCATTGGTGGCGAGCCGCGCCAGACCCGCTTCATCGACCCAACCGTCCTGGGGGTTGACTTGGTCCCCAACGATCTCGCTGAGGCCGGTGCCCTCGATCTGACTGTCCTCAATCCTGCGCCCGGGGGAGGGCTCTCCAATGTTCTCTCACTGACGGTCGAGAATCGCCTTCCTGTCATCACCCGTATCGTTCCAGAGGTGGTAGGCGTCAGCCCCGTTGGGCTGACACTCAGTGTCGACGGAGAGCATTTTGTGCGGGGCGTTTATGGCGTAGTGGATGGAGCGACACGGCCAACCACCTACATCAGCCCAACCAGGTTGTCGCTTCAGTTACAGCCGGGCGACCTCTCCCGTACGGTCAATCTGGCGATTCGAATTGTTGCACCGCCTCCCGGAGGGGGGGAGTCCAACGAGCGTACACTCTCCGTCCGCCCACCAAACCCACTCCCACGCCTGCTGCAAATTTCACCCACGACAGTGGAAGCGGAGAGCGATGGTTTGACCCTGACCGTGACGGGCTCCAATTTTGTCGAAGACTCCTCGGTAACGATCAATGGGGCCCGGCTTCCAACCCTCTTTCGGAGTGCAACTGAACTGACTGCCGAGGTGGCTCGCGAACGGATTCCGCGGCCCGGGACCGCCTTGATTGCCGTCACCAATCCGACACCAGGGGGAGGAAATTCCAATTCAGCTCTGCTGACGATTACCGTCCCCCGCAATCCGGTTCCCGTCGTGACAAGTCTAAGCCCATCGACGATTCTGGCGGGAAGCGCGCGGATCTCTGTCACCGTCCGGGGCAGTGGCTTTGTTGAATCCTCGGTTGTGCAGATCAACGGGTTGGCGCAGATGACGAGCTATCGGCAACGCAGCGAGCTGGTTGTCGAGGTACCCGCCGAGTTACTTGTGGCCGCTGACGACCTGTCGGTTCAAGTAGTCAATCCAGCGCCAGGGGGGGGAGCCTCTGGCGTGATCCCCCTGATGATCGTCAACCCAGTCCCCGTGTTGGCAAGAGTGACACCAGCCTGGGTGGTCGAGGGCAGCTCTTCGCAGACACTCACGCTCGTGGGCAGCGGGCTGACACCCGATTCAAGAGTACTTATCGATGGTGTGACCCGCGCCATTCAATTCCAGAGTGCGACTCAAATCACCACTCAACTGAGTGCCAATGAACTGGTCAATGCCCGAACCCTCACCGTCGAGATCAGGAATCCAACACCAGGTGGTGGGACCTCCAATCGCCTGACCTTCGAGGTGCGCAGACCAAATCCTCTTCCCCGCATCCAGGCGATTCGTCCAGCCGAAGTTCCAGTGGGGGCCCCGACCTTCCTGCTGGTCGTGGAAGGGACTCGGTTCATTTCTGACTCGTTGATTCAGATCAACCGCCAATCGAAACGGACGGAGTTTGTCTCTGACACCATATTGGTAGCGGAGGTGTCAGCCGCAGAGGTCGAGCGTGCCGGAGAATTGATGATCACCGTCCAAAACCCGGCGCCAGGAGGCGGGGATTCCAATAGCATGGTCCTCCAGGTCCTCTATCCGACGCCACGGTTGACTTCGATTACTCCTGCGTCAGTCACGGCAGGTGCCACCGACACCGAAGTTCTCGTCTTTGGAGAAGGGTTCAGTTCGGCAACGACGTTGCGCCTCCAGGGGACTGCGTTGCCAGTTACGCGAACCTCCTCAAGTCAATTAGTCCTGCAGGTTCCTGCCAGATTGATCGCCAACGGTGGATCCCTGACGCTCGTGGTGACCAACCCATCCCCAGGCGGGGGAAGCTCGAATCCACTCACTCTGACTGTGGTCAATCCGACCCCAGCCGTGACAAGGTTCCGCACCGTCGGTCTGGAGGCGAATGTCGAGTCCTTCCGGGTTGTCCTGGAGGGATCTGGATTCGTACCCGGCTCGCTCGTACGGGTCAAGGGGCAAGACAGACCCACTACCTGGGAGAGTAATCAACAAATCTCTGCCCTCCTTCCCATCTCGGATATCGAGTCGGATGGAACATTGACCCTGGCAGTCGTCAACCCAGCCCCGGGTGGAGGAAATTCGTCCCTGGTCGTCCAACAGGTAGGATTCCCAGCCCCGGAACTGACAAGCGTCACCCCGAGTCAGGCTTTGGTCGGAGGATCACCCTTCACACTGATGCTGCTTGGTCGTAATTTTCAGCCATTCTCAGTGGTTTATTGGAATGGCACACCGCGGTCAACCGATTATCGTTCCGGGACAGAACTCCAGGTGACCGTAACGAGCGCCGATCTTCGGCAGGCTGGAAATGCTTCACTGACCGTTCGGACTCAGGGGCCTGGAGGTGGCATCTCCGGTCCCGTCAACTTGGCCATCCTCAATCCAACGCCAGCCCTGACGCGCATCTCGCCGGCAATGAGTATTGTCGGAAGTGCGAGTGTCGACTTGGTGCTTGAGGGGTCAGGCTTTGTGTCACAGTCCAGTGTCATCTGGAATGGGGCATCCCGCCCGGCAACTTTTGTCTCTGTGAGTCAACTCCAGCTTCGACTTGCGCCCAGTGATCTTGCGCTGGTCGGGAGCATTCCGGTTGCCGTTGTCAGCCCAGGCCCTGGGGGAGGATCGTCGAATGTTCTCACCTTTCTGGTCGAGCCGAGACCTAATCCTGTCCCAATGATTGGACGCATGTCCCCTTCGTCGGTAGTAGCTGGTGATCCGTCGCTGACGGTCGAGATTACTGGAACCGGTTTTATTCCGGGATCGACCCTTCTCTGGCAGGGGACTCCCAGGAGCTTTACCTACCACAGCGAGACTCGTCTAACAACGACGCTTTCCGCGGATGAACTTTTGGTGCCTGGAAACTTTACTGTCGTGGTTGTCAACCCAGCACCAGGCGGTGGGTCTTCATCTGCCGTCAACTGGACGGTCGATCCAAAACCAATCAATTGCCAAACCGTCTGTCTGCAATCGGCAGATTACTACCTCAATAATTCGACAAGCTGGCCATCCGGATTCATCTGGATTGGCCGCTTCACTCACAGCACACGCTACAGTCGGCTGACCATCCGGCGCGCGCTGGAAGCAAATGTCACCCTTCAAGAGCAGTTGACACGCCAGTTCTCTGCTGCGCAGCTCTCCGTTTTGGCAGGAGGAAACAGCCCTGGGATCTCCAACAGTTCCTTGAACTGCTATCAAGTCAGCTTTGACCCGATCCAGTTGAGTACGGGAGTGTCCGTTAGCCGAACGACGTCACTCAGCGATCTTTTCAATTGGACAAGGACTGCTCTTGTCAATAATGTGGTGGAAGATCAACAGGCGCTGCTTCCTCTCTTCGAAGAATTGAACGGAAACAATCCTCAATCGAAATGCCGCTGAAGGGGGTGGTTACCATCTATTCAGGGCTCGACAATCGATGGGCGGCGGATCGGATCTGATCCGCCAGCCCGTCGAGGGCGGTTTGCAGGTGGGTCAACTCGCGGGTGGCCTCGTCCCAGTTTCGTTGCTCGATCGCTTCACGGACACCCGGGAGTGTCTTGACGCCATACCCAGTATAGAGACCGGGGGCATAGATCAGGTGGCGAAACCAAGAGCGCCGGGGAAGACCTCTTTCTGAAATCAATCGTCGTTCGGATTGGTAGAGTAGCCGATTCAACTCACGAAACTTCGGTGTTTGCGCCAGGGGAATAGTGCCAGTGGTGACTGTCTGAGCCACGGCCAGTTCATACTCGCGGGCGGAATCCTGCAGTGCTTCGACCGATTTCCGAAGAGCACCCAATTCGACCCCCTGGCGGGGAAGCTGTTCAATTTCGTCAAGGTACGCGGCAATCGTTCTGGCAGGTCGGGTAAATTCGAATGGAAGGATTGTGGCATCGGCCAAGCGGAGGGTTAGCGTTCCGGCCGCTTGCGTCAATGTTCGACCATACTCGAAGGTCGAGTCAGAGAAACGCGTATACCACGTGAATGTGTCGTAGATTGAATGGTAGATGCCGCCACCGGACTCTCCACCCATCCCGATGTTGAGAGAAGCAATCCCGAGGTGATCAAGAAAGGCCGTGTAATCGGATCCAGAACCGAGAGCAGAGATGGGGATGTCTCCTTGCGCGAGAATTGCCCGCCGTTCGACTTCACTCCGCGATCCTGCCACGCGTCGATTCTGCATTGCCTGCCAGAGGGTCGTCTCGCTACCCGGCATCCGAACGGTGCGGGTGACTTCGTTAACCAGCCGCTCAAGGCTATGTGAGCCACCCGCGTTGAACCAGCCTTTTCCTGTGCTATCGGTATTGATGTAGGCGACTGCCTTCTCGCGCAGCTCCGCTGCGTGCTCTTCCACCCACTCGGTTGATCCCAGCAATCCCGGTTCCTCTGCATCCCAGGCACAGTAGATGATGGTCCGTTTAGGGCGCCAGCCACGCTGCAACAAGACTCCCATCGCACGAGCCTCTTCGAGGACCGTTGCCATCCCACTGACCGGATCATCCGCTCCGTTGACCCAGGCATCGTGGTGATTCCCGCGGATCACCCATTCGTCCGGAGAGGCCTCGCCACGAATACGCGCAATGACATTGTAGGCACGCACGGTTCGCCAATCTGAGAGGACCTTAAGCCGGACAGTTGTCTTGCCAGGGCCGAGACGATAGGTCACCGGCAAAGCGCCACGCCAGTTCTCCGGGGCGACAGGGCCTTCCAGGGCACGCAGCAACGGCAGTGCATCTCCATAGGACAGCGGAAGAACAGGGATTTTCATGAGGGTTTGTGCCTCTTCGCGCGGCAGTCGGCGCGACCCTGGCACAGAGCCCCAGCCCGGTGTGAGAGGGTCCCCGGGGTGGGTCGGCATATCCATCACGCTGCCACGCTGGACCCCGTGCTCGTTGCGATAGGGTCCTTCCGGATAGACAGGTCCTTGATAGTAACCATCTTCGCGAGGGTCCGAGTAGATGAGGCATCCGACAGCACCATGCTCTGCCGCCACTTTGGGTTTGATGCCTCGCCAACTGCCTCCGTATCGGGCCAACACGATCTTGCCTCGCACATCAATACCGCGTCGAGCTAGTTCCTCATAGTCGGCAGGGACACCATAGTTGACGTAGACCAAAGGGGCTGTGACATCACCATCCCCGGAGTAGGCGTGATAGGTGGGAAGCTGATCCCGATCCGAGGAGTCTGGATCTTCCGCGAGAGGTGGTTCTTCCAATTTCGCACGGAAACGTTGAGGGGAGGTCATCTCCACAACTCGTTCGCGTGGCGTTGGGAAGAGCACCTCAAACTCTTCGATCGTCGCCTCAAGTCCCCAGCTACGAAATTGGTCCCGCATCCACTCAGCCGCAGCCTTCCCCGCAGGAGAACCGACAGGATGGGGCTCTGCAGACAGGTGGCGAACAAACTCTCGCAGACGTGCCGGATCGGGGATCGAACGAAACTCCAGCTCCCATTTCGCCCATTGAGGCAAGCTCGATGGGCGTTGTGCCTCGACCGCTGAGGTTACGAGGATGATCAGAATACCCAGCAACGGCCCAGTGATTTGACGAATCAGGATTCGCTTGGAGGAATGACCAAGTTGCGTTTGTCGTGCCGGATGAGTCTCTCTCATGCTTGCTCCTTGCTCTAGGGAATGGTTTACTCGATTCTACCGACGCCGATCTCTGCTCCCAATCTAACTTGCGGGTGTAATCGATTGAGGGATGCAACGACCTCATTGACGAATTATGCAGTGTTCATGGGATCTTTCACAATACCTGCTCTGTCGCAGACGTTTGTGCGGATCTGGCCGCATCCCGTTCACACACAGATGGACGGCTGCCTCCTGCTTATTCAGTCAACGAGGGATCCCTGCATTCCTTCAAAATCAGATTGCGAAAGAGCCTGTCAATATTGATTAAAATGAGTCTGTGCTCGAAATGGTCATTGATCTCAGTCTCGACTGATGATCCTGATGATGGCTCGATTGAGTTTTTTCTTGACACCCATTGGCAAGGAAGCTATAAGCTAGATCTAGTGTTCGTTATGTCCTAGGCCACAAGTCATCCATCAATACTTGATCTTGTGGTTGGGCTTTCAATCAGGGAAAGGAGAGACACCATGCCAGCCAAGAAAGCGGCACCAGCGGAGAAGGCCGCACCGGCCAAGAAGGCCGCGCCAGCCAAGAAGGCCGCGCCGGCCAAGAAGGCCGCGCCAGCCAAGAAGGCCGCGCCAGCCAAGAAGGCCGCGCCAGCCAAGAAGGCCGCGCC
>JBMOHS010000024.1:0-31869 GCA_049317725.1 Blastocatellia bacterium | reverse complement strand
TAGTAGCGCTTGTAGAAAGCCTGGAGACGATCGATCGGGACATTCTCGATATCGGAGCGGGCCCCAATCGTCGTCTTGCCATAGTTGTGCCAAGCAAAGGCCGAGGCAAAGACGCGATCGAGCAGCACCCCGAAAGGGCTGTTCTCGCCCGACTCAAACTCGTTGCGAACGACGGTCATCTCACTGTCGAGATCCTTCTTGGCAATATACGAATTGACCATCCGATCGGCTTCGAGGTCGAGTGCCCAGCGGAGGTTCTCCTCCGTCGCGGCAAAGGTCTCGAAATAGTTGGTCCGATCGTACCAGGTCGTACCGTTGGGACGCGCACCGTGCTCGGTCAGTTCCTGCGGGATGTTGGGATGGCGCGGCGTCCCCTTGAAGACAAGATGCTCGAGGAGGTGGGCCATCCCCGTCTCGCCGTAGTTCTCGTGCTTGGAGCCGACGAGGTAGGTGATATTGACCGTAATCGTCTGCTTGGTCGGGTCGGGAAAGAGCAGCACCCGCAATCCATTGGGGAGGCGATACTCGGTGATCCCCTCGACCGAGGCGCCCCGCTCAACGCCCTTGGGGAGGGCTGTTTGCGCTGCCGGGGCCTGCGCCTGCAGGACACCTCCGGCAGCACCGATCAACAGAAGGGCGAGTAGCGCCCCCCCGATCCGGCGAGGCCAAGCTCTCTGATTGTTTCGTTCCATTTGGCTGACTCCTCTCTTCTTCTCCTCGATCTTGTTGATTCTGGAAGAATGTCGAGCGGAGCGAATCCGCCAAACGGACCCGATCCTCCCTCCTTCCTCCCGCTTCAATCTCTTTTACTTAAAAATCGACATTCAACAAACGCCCCCGGGCTCCCTCCATTAACACTCTCTTGAGTGGCCGCCCCCTATCCGCAGGACCATCTCGAGAAAGGGCCGTGGACAGGAACCGACGGCTTACTCTCCACGGACCTCAAGCTGGCCCTCAACCATCTCAACGGCAAACCCCTGAAACGCTTTCCAGAGGTTGGTGATCGGCAGCTTGACCAACTCATCGATCGTCCGCTTGAGGAAGCGTGCACCGTAGGCAGTACTGAAGCCCTTCTCGACCAGATGTTCGATCGCGGCATCCGTGATCCGGAGGCGCTTGCCCTGGCGCTCCATCTGGCGCCGCAGACTTCCAAGGTAGAGAAGGGCGATCTGCTTGACCTCGTCCTGCGTCAGCGGCGAGAAGACAACGATCTCGTCGATCCGGTTGCGGAACTCAGGCGAGAAACGGGTCTCGGCTGCCTGCATCACCGCCCGCTTGATCTCCTCCAGATCCGCCGTTGTCTTCTGCCCGAATCCAAGCGGTTTCATGTACTTTTTGAAACTCTCGGAGCCAAGGTTGGAGGTCATGATGATGATCGCATCGGAAAGATAGACCTTCTTGCCACGACCATCGGTGAGCCATCCCTCATCGAATGCCTGCAGAAACAGGTTGAGCAGGTAGGGGGACGCCTTCTCGATCTCATCGAGAAGAAGGACCGTGTAGGGAGTCTCCCGCAACCGTTCGGTGAGGATTCCTCCACGCTCGGAGCCGACAATCCCTCGCGGCATCCCAATCAGCTTCTCGATGGCGACGGTCCCATCCTGATACTCGCTCATGTCGATGCGGATCATCTTCTGATCGTCGCCGAACATGACCTCCGCAACGGCCTTGGCCAGCTCAGTCTTCCCGACACCGGTCGGACCGAGGAAGAGGAGCACCCCATCTGGCTTATAGAAGTTCTCCTTGAGAGGCCCTTTGTTGAGCCGCAAGCGCTGGGCTACCGAACGGACCGCTGGCTTCTGCCCGATGACGCGCTCGCCCAGTACCGACTCCAACTGCTGGTAGCGATCGCTGGTATCTCGGAAAATCAGGTCCTTAGGAATCCGCGACTCCTGGGAGATGACGTCGATGACGTGTTCCGGAAGAACCCGGGGCTGATCCGGATCGTTGATCTCGACCTTGACCGCCGCCGTGTCGAGCCAGCCAATCACCTTGTCGGGGAGGTGCAGACTGCGAATGTAGCGCGGGGCCATCTCAAGGGCCGTATCGATCGCCGCATCGGTGATCTGCACCGAGTAGTTGCGCTCCAGCCGCGGCCGGATGCCTTGAAGGATCTGACGCGTCTCGGTCAGCGTCGGCTCCTCCACCTTGACCATGCGGAAGCGACGCGCCAAGGCCTCATCTTCCCCAATATATTCCTTGTACTCGGTGAGGGTTGTCGCTCCGATGATCCGCAGCTCTCCGCGGGCGAGAGCCCCTTTGAACATGTTGGCGGCATCGGAAGAAGCGCCGAGAGCCGAGCCCGCACCAATGATCGTGTGGGCCTCGTCGACGAAGAGGATCAGGTCCGATCGCTCCCGGACCTCGTTGATGATCCCCTGCAGCCGCTCCTCGAACATCCCGCGCAACATCGTCCCAGCAACAATCCCGGCCATCTGCAGCTGGACGATGTGGGCGTGACGCAACCGGACAGGAACCTTCTCCGGTTCGAGTTCAATCAACCGAGCCAAGCCCTCGACGACCGCCGTCTTGCCAACGCCCGGCTCCCCGACCAACATCGGGGAGTTGGCACGCTCGCGGTGGCAGAGAATCTCGATCATCTGCTGAATCTCCCGCTCACGACCAATCGTCGGGGGGAGCTTGTCCTGCCGCGCCAACTTGTTGAGGGAGATTCCAAAATGCTTGAGATAGGGGGGAAGCTCATACTTCTTCCGCAGGACCTCGGTCTGCTCTTCCCGGGACCGGATCCGCTGCACGATATTCTCGCTCGCCAACATTGGATCGGCTCCCAACCGCCGGAGAATCTCTGCAGGAACTCCGTTCGGATCGGAGAAGAGGGAGACGAAGAGGTCGTAAGACTCGATCTGCTGGCGCGAATTCTGCCGCGCCCGCTTGAGCGCCCGATTGAAGAGTTCACGAGTCGTGTCGGCGATATACATCTTCTTGCCGACATACTGGCGACTCTTGGCCAACTCCTGCTCAAGCAGATGTCCGACCGCCTCGACATCGACGCCGAGCGACTCCATCGACTCGACAAAGAGCCCTTTCTCGATCTCGTTGAGCGCGGTGAAGATATGCTCGACCGAAAGAAAGTTGTGATCCCGCCCCTTCGAGACCTCGATGGCGCGATAGAGCACCTTCTGGCCCGACTCCGAGAACTTGTCCGTCATTGGCCCTAAATCAAACACAGTGTGATACCCCGTTCATCGACGGCCTTGGCTTTGGCCGGAAGAGGACTCGAATCCAAGAAGAAGAGGCAAGGAGGAGGCCAACCCACTCGACCACCACCCCGACCTGCTCCCCAGACATTCAGGAGATCCGCTGACCGCAAGAAGCACCCTTGACCGCCGGGCAGTGCCTCCACCAATCGATGGTTCAAAGAGGGAGTGCCGGAACGGAAAAGACCCGACCGGCACTCCCATCGTCTCATCTGAAATTTACTTCCGACCCTTGCGGGACGGAAGCCCCTTCCCTGCGTTTTTCGGTATACCATCGAGCTGTGTCAATGGTGTAACGAACCGAGACGGGGGAGGGCAGAACCGACTACATCCCCATGTCGCCACCGGGCATCGGCGGCATCCCAGCATCCCCGTCCGGCAGATCGGTGATGGCCGCATCAGTCGTCAGCAGCAAGCCAGAGATCGATGCGGCATTCTGCAGCGCCGTGCGCACCACCTTGGCCGGATCGATGATCCCAGCGGCGAGGAGATCCTCGGTCGTCCGGGTCGCGGCGTTGTAGCCGACATTCTTCTTCTCGCGCCGGATCATCCCGACGATCAGGCTGCCATCTTGGCCAGCGTTCTCAGCGATGCGCCGCATCGGCTCCTCCATCGCACGACGGAGAATGTCGAGCCCAGTCTTCTCGTCACCCGTTGCCTCGAGGGCATCAAGGGCCTTAGTGGCGCGCAGCAGCGCGACCCCACCGCCAGGGACGATGCCCTCCTGCGCCGCAGCCTTGGTCGCGTGCAGGGCGTCCTCGACACGCATCTTCTTCTCTTTCATCTCAGCCTCGGTCGCGGCCCCGATGCGGATGACGGCGACCCCGCCAGCGAGCTTGGCCAGCCGCTCCTGCAGCTTCTCACGGTCATAGTCGGAGGTCGTCGCCTCGATCTGCTTGCGGATCGTCGCGATGCGCCCCTGGAGGTCGGCCTTCCGTCCCGCACCCTCGACGATCGTCGTGTTGTCCTTGTCGATGATCACCTTCTTCGCCCGACCAAGCTCCTCGAGCTTGACATTCTCGAGCTTGAGGCCAAGGTCCTCGGAGATGACCCGCCCACCGGTGAGGATGGCAATGTCCTCGAGCATCGCCTTGCGGCGATCACCGAAGGCTGGCGCCTTGACGGTGGCCACCTTGAGCGCGCCCCGCAACTTGTTGACCACCAGGGTCGAGAGCGCTTCCGCCTCGACGTCCTCGGCGATGATCAGCAAGGTCCGCCCCTGCTGGGCAACCTGCTGCAGCACCGGGAAGAGTTCGTGCATCGAGGAGATCTTCTTCTCGCTGAGCAGGATGACTGGCTCCTCAAGAACCGCCTCCATCTTGTTCTGATCCGTGACAAAGTAGGGGGAGATGTACCCGCGGTCGAACTGCATGCCCTCGACGATCTCGAGGCTGGTGTCGATCGATTTGGCCTCCTCGACCGTCACCACTCCATCCTTGCCGACCTGCTCCATCGCCTCAGCGATGAGGTCTCCCACCAGCCGGTCACCGTTGGCCGCGACCGTCCCGACATTGGCGAGATCCGCCTTCTCGCGAATCTTCTTCGAGAGTGAGGCGATCTCGGCGACCGCCGCCACGACCCCCCGGTCGATCCCCCGCTTGATATGCATCGGGTTCGCCCCGGCCGTGACGTTCTTGAGCCCCTCCCGGAAGATGGCCTGCGCGAGGACCGTCGCGGTCGTCGTGCCGTCACCTGCCTGATCGTTGGTGCGCGAGGCGACCTCACGGACCATCTGGGCCCCCATGTTCTGGAACTTGTCCTTGAGGTCGATCTCTTTGGCGACCGTCACCCCGTCCTTGGTCACGAGCGGCGACCCATACTTCTTATCGATAACGACGTTACGACCACGCGGTCCCAGCGTCACCCGCACTGCATTGGCGAGCACGTTGACTCCTTCGAGCATCGCCCGCCGCGCGTCTTCCCTGAATTTCAGTTCCTTTGCCAAGTGTGGCCTCCTTTGCCAATCGATTCGTACAACAACCTGCCTCTATTTGCCTGAACTTACCTGAACTTATCTGATCACTGCTCACGATGGATGATCCGACATCGATCTTCTTCCACCAATCCCCTGCTCCATCGATCCCCTCTGACAGGGTCTCATCACTTGGGGACTCAAGCCCGTCCAACCCTGACCCGCGCTGGCCGGAGGAGCCGATCGCCAAGACGATAGCCTGTCTGGTATTCAAAGGTCACCTGATTGTCCAATTCGGGGGGCACCGGGACGATCTCGACCGCCTCGTGCAGCTCTGGATCGAAGACCTGACCAACTGCCGGAATCGGAGCAAGACCGAGCGACTGCATCTTCGCTTCGAAAAGCTGCGCGGTGGCGCGGACCCCGCCTAGAAACGGGCCAAAGCGGGGATCGCCAGCGTCAGCCCCTGCGGTGCTCTCGGTCGTCTCCGCCGCCTGGATCGCCCGCTTGAGGTTGTCGAGCGTCTCGAGAAGGCTGGCGACCAGTTCGGCGCGCGCCCCGTCGAGCTTCTGATCGAAGGTACGCTGCAGGCGGGCACGCTGCTCGTCTGCCTCGACGCGCAATTGGGCCTGCGCGGAACGGAACCGCACCGACATCTCCTGAACCTGCCGCTCCGCCTCTGCCAGACGAGACTCGGCCTCTTTCAGTTGGTGGCGCAACTCGACCGGGTCATCGATCTCCCCCGGATTGTCCTCAAAGGGCTCCTCAACCAGCGCCTCTTCTTCTATCAGTGATGCCTCGGCGGAGATCTCCGCCTCGGCCCCGTTCCCTCCCCCCGCCGGTCCCTCTTCCAGAGCGCTCTCCTCCGTGACACGGCGACGATCTGTGACCCGGATCGGGGTCGGCTCTTCACCCGGGGCAGGCCCGCTGGATTGTGACTCGCGACTCTCCGTACTCATTCCTCTCCCTCGCACCTTCTCTTTTTCGGAATCTCCACCTGATCGATCTCCCGATCCTGCCTGCCCGAGAACTGATCGAAGGATTGAGCGACGATCAGCTTCTCCAAAGCAAGCAGACAAATAGAGAAAAACATAGCACCGGCCCGCGCCGATTGCAAACTAGCGATTCCCCTCCCCGGCCGCCGCCACGTCTCCACGCCCTTCCTTGACAAAGCGCATCCGACCGGTTTCGAGATCGCCGAGTACCCTCACCGACTCCCCAGCCACGATCTCTCCGTTGAGCAGTTGCAAGGCGAGCGGGTTCTGAATCAGCGACTGGATGGCACGCCGAAGCGGACGGGCGCCATAGACAGGATCGTACCCCTCCCGGGCAATCAGGTCCTCTGCCGAAGAGTCGATCGACAAGGTCACCTTGCGGTCGGCGAGCAGGGCCCGCAGTGCCTCCAACTGAATGCGGATGATTGATCGCAACTGATCGATCCCCAGCCGCCGGAAGAGGATGATGTCATCGATCCGGTTAAGAAACTCCGGCTTGAAGGCGGCACGCAATCGCTCCATGACGGTCGCCCGCATCGCCACCTCATCCCCCTCGTCATACTCTTGAATCTCTCTCGCCCCTAGATTGGAGGTCATGATGACGACGGTGTTGCGGAAATCGACAGTGCGGCCTTTGCCATCCGTCAACCGGCCATCGTCAAGAATCTGGAGGAGGACGTTGAAGACGTCCGGGTGGGCCTTCTCGATCTCGTCAAAGAGGATCACCGAATAGGGGCGCCGCCGGACCGCCTCGGTCAGATAGCCCCCCTCCTCATACCCGACATAGCCGGGAGGGGCCCCGAGCAGACGCGCCACCGAGTGCTTCTCCATATACTCTGACATATCCAGCCGGACCATGGCGTGCTCATCGTCAAAGAGGAACTCGGCAAGTGCGCGGGCCGTCTCGGTCTTTCCGACTCCGGTCGGGCCGAGAAAGATGAAGGAACCGATCGGGCGTTTGGGGTCCTGCAACCCCGCCCTGGCTCGGCGAACGGCGTTCGCCACCACCACCAGGGCCTCGTCCTGGCCGACGACACGGCGGGCGAGGCTCTGCTCCATCTGGACCAGCTTCTGCATCTCGCCCTCGAGCATCTTCGAGACGGGAATTCCCGTCCAGCGGGCGACCACCTCGGCGACATCCTCCTCGGTCACCTCCTCCTTGAGAGTACGGCCAGCGCGCTGCAACTCGGCAAGCTGTCGCCCATCTGCTTCGAGTTCTGCCTTGAGCTGGGTCAGCCGGCCGTAGCGGATTTCGGCAACCCGCCCGTAATCTCCGGCCCGTTCAAACTGCTCTGCCTCCAGCTTGAGCAGCTCGATCCGCTCTTTGGCGGCCCGGATGCGCTCGATAACGGCCTTCTCCGCCTGCCATTTCGCCTTGCGCTGGCCCGACGACTCGCGCAGATCCGCAATCTCGCGCTCGACCTTCGCCAACCGTTCTCGCGAGAGTGGATCCTCCTCCCGCAAGAGCGCCTGCCGCTCGATCTCGCGCTGAATGATCTCCCGCTCGACCTGGTCGATCTCCGTCGGGAGCGAATCGATCTCGATGCGCAAGCGTGAGGCAGCCTCGTCGATCAGGTCGATCGCCTTGTCGGGCAGGAATCGATCGGAGATATACCGGTTGGAGAGCGTCGCCGCGGCGACGATCGCCGTGTCCTTGATCCGAACACCGTGGTGGGTCTCGTAGCGATCCTTCAGTCCGCGGAGAATCGCAATCGTGTCCTCCAAGGTCGGCTCTCCAACATAGACCTGCTGAAAACGGCGCTCGAGCGCCTTGTCCTTCTCGATATACTTCTGATACTCGTTGAGGGTCGTCGCCCCGACACAACGCAACTCCCCGCGCGCCAGCGAAGGCTTGAGCATGTTCGAAGCATCGACTGCCCCTTCAGCGCCTCCCGCCCCGACCAAGGTGTGCAGCTCGTCGATAAAGACGATCACCTGCCCCTCGGCCTTCTCCACCTCCCGCAGCACCGCCTTGAGCCGCTCCTCGAACTCGCCCCTGTACTTGGCCCCGGCGAGCATTGCGCCCAGGTCGAGGGCAACCAGCCGCTTGTTGCGGAGCGTCTCTGGCACATCGCCCGAGACGATGCGCTGCGCCAAGCCCTCGATGATCGCCGTCTTGCCCACCCCTGGCTCTCCAATCAGTACAGGGTTGTTCTTCGTGCGGCGCGAAAGCACCTGAATCGTCCGACGGATCTCGTCATCCCGGCCAATGACGGGATCGAGCTTGCCGACGCGGGCCAACTCGGTCAGATCACGGGAGTACTTCGAGAGCGCCTGGTAGCTCTCCTCCGCCGACTGGCTCGTCACCCTCGCCCCTGCCCGCATCCCCTCGATCACCTTCTCGAGCGCTTCCCGGCTGACGCCCTGCGCCCGCAGAATGCGCCCAGCCTCGCCCTGCTTCGCGTCGACGAGTGCCAGCATGAGATGCTCCGTCGAGACATACTCATCCTTGCGCCGATCGGCCTCCCGCTGCGCCACGGTGAAGACCTCCGCCAATCCTGCGCTGTAGTAGCGCTGCTGACCGGTCCCCGTCACTTGCGGAAAGCGCTGCACCGCCCGCCCAGCTTCCAGGAGGATCTGATCGGCTTGTGCCCCGGCTTTCGCCAGCATGGCGCGGGCCACCCCCTGCTCCAGCTCCAACATCGCCACCAGCAGATGCTCTGGCTCCACCTGCTGGTGGTTCTCCTTCTCTGCCCGTGCCACCGCCGCCTCGATCGCTTCCTGTGCCTTGACCGTACACTTGTCCAACCGCATCGCTCACCTCCCGCTTCCCTGCCCCCTCCAAAAACGACGCGGCTCCCGACCGTCACCGACCAGGAGCCGCTCTTCCACTTTCAGGGCACTGCGACTTCTTCTCTCATTCCTACTTCGATCCCGCGGCCGCCTGCGATTGGGCCCCTCGCACCGTCACCTCGATCTGACGCGCCTTGACCTCTTCACGCTTCGGCAGACTGATCCGCAGGACCCCATCACGAAACTCTGCCGCCACCTGCTCAACTTGGACCGTTGTCGGCAACGTGAAGCTCCGGACGAATGTCCCGTATTGCCTCTCCACCCGATGGTACTGCTCTCCCTTCGTCTCCTTCTCCAATCGACGCTCCCCTTGCAGCGTCAGCACGAAGTTCTCGATCGAGAGCCGGAAGTCCTCGGCTCGCACTCCCGGCAGGTCTGCCTCGAGGATAATAGCGTTCGGTCCCTCAAAGATATCGACTTGTGGCGTCCAACTTCCCTTTCTCAATCCTTCCTCCCTCTCCCCCCAACGCGGGAATGCTGCGTTGAAGATTCGATTCACATCATCTTGTACCTTTCGCCAATCACCGAGTGTGTCCCGCTCGATCATCCAATTCATACTCCCTCCTTCTCCTTTTGCGAGGACTTCCGTGAGCCCTCATCCTGTCTTTCAGTGCTACTCCGTGCCGTTCCATTGAACACAGACTCTTACCTTCATCATCAGTCTGTTATCCCGGCGGGCCATCCCTGCGACTCTCCACCACCTCTTGAGCGGGAGGTTGCAGGATGCCCCTCAGCACGAAGGCAATATAAAACTTGAGTCCCTCACTGTCAACTACCCTCATAATTAAAATTCCATAAAGAACTCACCACACTCGACGAGGGAAGGAGCCCCCTCCCTCGTCGGCGATTTTCGAGAGGAGAGTGTCAGTTGAGGGACGTCAAGGAGAGATGCGCGCACTGGCGACATTGGAAACGGCGTCAAAAACACGAAGAGAGAGAAGACGAGACGAGGAGCTGAGAGGAAGCCGAAGGAGGAACGACTCCGTGAGAGAGTCAGCGATGCCATCAGCGGGATAGAGAGGGGTCCACGGACCTCCATCGACCTGGAATTCGGCGCGACGGATCGGAGAGGTAGCGTCAGTGGCCTCGAAGCGAAGTTCAAGGGAGTCTGAGGTACGGGAAAGAGGAAGAGTGCGAATGAGCGGGGGGGTCAGATCGATCTCGACGGGCTCGGTCTCGAGTCGATGGGAGAGGGCGAGATCGGGAGGGTTGGAGGGATGATCCGAGACCCGGACCTGAAAGCGGTAGCGTCCATCGGGAAGCGCGTGAGGCTCCACGGTGTAGAAAGATTCCCGCAGCCCGGCTCGAAGCGGAAGATAATCGCCACGGTCGAGAGGCTTGTAGAAGACCGAAAATTCGAGTTGATCCTGGTTGGGGTCCTCCCCCTGCCATTGGAACGAGAGTGCTCCGCGCTGATAGAGGCGGCGGGGAGGCATCTGCGGGGTGGGAGTGACGGCGGCCATCTCTGCCTGGAGCGCCTCGATGACGTTGTCGGGCCCACCTTGAGGGATGGACTGGAGCGCAACACCTGGGGGCAAAAGGATGAGGGAGGTCACCCGGGGAGCAAGATTCCGGGGCAGATAGGAGACGACGACTTCGCGGAGCTTGGGGGCTGGGCCCGTCGGAGGGCGTCGGAGCGTTGCCTTCCATTGGAGATAACGGGCAGGGGGGCTCTCAATCGGGCCCCCCTCGGCCTGTCGCCAGGGAGTCGACCAATCGCTCCAGGTGGAGTCTGGAATCGCAGTGTTGCCGCTGCGGGTCTGCAGTTCGATCGGTCCCTCACCAGACCAGTGCAGACGTCCCCAGGTGGCGTGGTGGCGAGCGTCGCGGACAGTGGACGTCAACGTGCCACTTGCCCGGCCAGCCGTCGCAGAGGACGGTGTGGAACGGAACCGGTAGAGCTTGGCGGGACTGGCAGTGGCCAGGTAGACCCACTCTCCGACACGCAGGAAGCGGCTGATCTGGGCCTCGGAGAGGGTCGCAAGGAGGGAAGCTGGCCCTTCGAGGGAGGCTTGGAAGAGCCGCCCCTTCGGCCCAGTCCCGATCAGAAGGTTCTCGCCGGTCAGGTGGGGAAGAATGGCCAGTGCAGTGGCGTCAGTCGACTCCCAGGCAATCGAGGGGGCCCCTTCGGAGCTGAGGCGGTAGAGGACACTCCGGGCCTGCCCAGTTGCCGGCGTGACACCAGAAATGGAGGTGGCTCCCGCTGGCTCGATGACCTGGACGTCACTGAGGGTCACGGTGACGCTGCCCTCTCCCGGCAGTGCCAAGGTCGGAGGCGGGGAGGCGGAGCTGGTCGAGGCCCCGGCGTTTGCCGCCAAGCCAGCCGACTCGGCGAGGGCCAAAGCGAGGATCGTGCCATCTGGTGCCAACGCCAGATCCCGGATCTCCCGCTGGGAAGAGTCAAAGAGGGTGAAGAGGCGTCCATCCGGCGCGATCCGAAGAAGGCTCCCCCCCGGATCGGTTCCGACCAGAATACTCCCCGAAGGCTCGACGAGGAGCGAGGTGAGGTTGGCCTGGGGGAGGGTGGCGAGCACCTTCCCTTCTCCCGTGGAGGAGACACGGTAGAGGTTCCCTTTCTCCCCTGTCGCGACGAGGAGATGGCCGGTGCGGTCGAAGGCGAGCCCCCAGATGTACTTCGCTTGCGGGTCGAAGAAGAGGCGGGCCTCTCCATTGTCGGCGATCCGGTAGACCTTGCCGTCCGGGGTGCTTCCAGCATAGAGCGTGCCTGCCGAGTCGACGGCGAGCGCCATGATGCCGAGTTCCGACGAAGTATGGAGCAACTTGGCGCTTCCTGCGGCAGGGACACGATAGATCTTTCCGGGGTTGCCTGTCCCAAGATAGACGGTTCCCTGACGATCTGCCGCCATCGACCAGAGATAGCTCTCGGTCGTGTCAAAGATTTCGGTGAGATCGGGGGCGAGTGTCACTTCACCATTCGGAGCGACAGAGAGCCCGACGACCTCCCCCTTCTCGACTTCCGCGAAGGTTCCCATTCGCCAGAACTGGGGCCCACCAGCGAGGACCGCCGGCAGGAGGACTTGTGGCAGCAAGCAGATCGCGATGAGCAGCGCGAGCCCCCCCCACCAGAGAGGGGCCCCAGGGCGGATCCAGGATGGGCCAAGGTGGAGCGAACGGCGCCCGATCAGAGCGGAGACGAAAGAACGAAGACGAAACAGCATGGCGATGATCTCACTCGCTGGGGGCCTCGAAGGCACTCGGTTACGACATGGAACCAGACACTCTCAATGGTCCGGAACGCGGGCAGCAAAGGAATGTGAAAATGAGAAGACAGAAGTGACGGACCGGAGCGAGTCGTTGGCCCCGTCAGAGAGAGGTCAGGGGACCACCTCGAGTGTCAGTGTCCGGAGGCCTGAGAGGACCAGTGGCGGCGGTGGCAGCTCGGCTTCGAGGATGGTGCGCGAGGCCATCATCGTATAGCCTCCGACGCCACGCGCCGACCCAAGCGTCGCCAGGAAAGAGGGGGGGAGCGCCGGCAGTTCCGCGTCGCGCAGCACGACCCCGGCGGCGCCCGCCTGACTCAGCCGGACATAGAGTCGGCCTGGCTTGCGCAACCGATTGATCTCCCGAACGAGCTGCTCGGCGGTCCGGGGAGTGAAGCCGGAGCGTGGTGCAGCGGCTTGCAGGGCGGCGCCATCTCCAACCGTCAACTGCAGGGGACCGAGCGGGGCATCGGAGGGAATCGTGACCCGCATCGGCTCGATGTGCTCGCGGCCCCCTTCGGTCCGGGCGATCACCTGCAGCTCGAGGGTCTCCCCGCGACGCACTTCCGTCCGTGTCACCCGCAAGCGGTCGATCTGGCCGCTCTCGCGAACATCCCGGGAGACGATCTGATAGCGGATCTTCTCGATTGACAGGTCTTCAAACCCAGTCGAGAGCAGGGTGCTGACCGGCTGAGCCGCAGCAATCGCCGCCGCGATCGGGGCGTTGAGCCCGACCGAGATGCGGTTTTCGAGACGGATCGACGGGAGACCTTTCAACTCGATCGAACCGTCGAGCAGGAGGGTCGAGTCGCCAATCGTCCGCTCGGTCGATCCGATCGTCGCAATCAAGGTCATCTGGAGGAGGATCGGAGTCAGAAATCGGTCCGCGACCAGATCGAAGCGGTAGGGGTGGAGCGTTCCCCGGCTGGTGCGGAGATCGATCTCGACCGGGATGGTTCGCGGGGCACTGCCCAGTTCGCCATAGATGCCCGGGGCCCGGTCACCGCGCACCACCCCAACCATGCTCGTCGGGTAGCTGAGCTTGAAAGACGAGGCTGCTGAGGAGAGGACCGTCACCACCTCCCCTTCGTGCATGGGGAAATCGGAGACCCCGAGCGAGAGGAAAGGGTGGCCAAAGGCGTAGATCCGATCTCCATCGCGCCAAGTGACGGTCCCGGCGGCGGAGACGGAGTAGTCTCCTCGAATCAGCGGAACGACGACCGTTGATCCAGGCTTGAGCGTCGAGGCATCGGCCTTTTTGAGCTCGGTGGTCGGCGTCGCGGCAGCAACTCCAGCCAGTGGGGCAAACCCCCAACGGCGAAAGAGGGGGGCAAAGCGGGCGATCGTCTCAGGACTGATTCCGGTCAAGGCGAGCGGAGTGGCGATCGGCTGCAGGCTCGGTGATGACCCGGCAACGACCGGTTCCGCTTCCGCGCCCGAGGTCAGTTGCGCCAGGAAGGCGCGCTCGACATCGGTCGCTCCAGTGAAGAGAAAATCACTGTAGCCGAAGGATCGCCCCTCTTCCCTCTGGGTCGACGACCGGAGACTCGTCCCTGACCCAGACGAAGGGACCGGTGTCTGCTCGAAAGCCTCGATCATGTGCTCGATCGGGGTGATCCCGGCAATCGGGTCCTTGGCAAACTGGTACCCAAAGGCGACCGCCCCGACCAACCGGCCTTCAATGTAGACCGGGCTTCCGCTCATGCCTTGAAAGACCCCGACCCGCTCGATCTCCTCGCCGACCAGTCGGCTGAGCACCGCTGACTGACGCGGATGTGGAAAGCCTTTGAGCACGCCGAGAATCTCCAGGTCGAACGCTTTCGGTTCCCGTCCGACAAAGACCGTGTAGCCCATTGCGCGCATCCCCGGGCGAATCTCTTCGAGAGGAAAGAAGGCCGTCCGATCGCGTTCGGGCCGATTCTCAGGAGAACGAACCTCCTGTTCCGGCAAAGAGATCGTCTGACTGGCTGCCGCTGCCACCGCTGAGCTGGCCCCGAGCCCTCCGCTAATTCCGGCGAGAAGAAGCAGGCAGATCAGGCATCCCCACCGGGCAGCGACCTGAGCGGTCAGAGGAAGACGACATCGCAGTTTGAGCGGCTGGCCCCAGGGGCGCGATGTCGGTCGTGGGAAGAGAAGGTCCGTCCTGCTGGTTCGTCTCATGTGGGCCACCGTGCTCCGGGTTGTGATCGTGATAGGGGGAATAGGACCTTTAGAACAGACAGGACCTAGCCGTCCTCTTCATCATCTTCATCCTATCCGTCCTATCCGTCCTAGGGCAATATATCACAGCAACAACAACTTGCCAGCCGCGCAAGAAAGGAGCAGTTCCAGTGGAACGACCGGACAGAAAAGAACGAATTTACATTCTGACGGGCGGTGAAAGTCGGCGCATGGGGCGGGACAAGGCCTGGGTCGAGGTGGGGGAGCGACCTCTGATTCACCGGGTACTGGCAGTCGCCGAAGAGGTCGCGCCGATGGGTGGGCTGATCGTCTCGCCGCGCCAAGCCGACTCCACTGACTACCAGGAGTTGGCGCGGGAACGAACCATCCGGCTCCTCCCCGACCGGATTGCCGGACTCGGTCCGCTCGGAGGGCTCACCACGGCACTCCATGACGCCGGACCCGAGGCGACCGTCCTGCTCCTGGCTGTCGATCTTCCCTATCTGACAGGGGGACTGCTCCGTCGACTCCTCTCGATCCACTGGAGAGTTGGCGCCGACTTGACCCAGCCACTCGATGCCGAGGGACGCCCCCAACCCCTCACCGCCTGCTATGAGGGGTGTCTCGCCCCGCTGGTCGAGGAGCTTCTCGCCCGTGGGGAACGTCGGCTGAGCGCACTCCCTTCCGAGCTGGAGAAGCGCTCCCCCTCCCGCTGCCAGGCTCTCCCCTACCCGGCCCTCTCAGATCTGTCAGGGGCAGACCGGTTCTTCCTCAACTGCAACCGCCAGGAAGACCTCCCCCTCCCGTCCGAGGACGACTGATGGCTGGGACAGCGACAGCTCCGCGCCGACTCCCCACCTACTGAAACCCTGGTTGCGCTGCTACCCAAGTCTCCAGTATGATCAAAATTTGTGTCAGGAGTGGCTTGACGAACGACAACGCCCCAAGGGAGCATGCCCAGATTTATGGCGATCCGGGAGATCACTGTCCGCGGTGCGCGGCAGCATAACCTCAAGAACATCAGCCTGTCGATTCCCCGGAACCGGTTGACGGTCATCACCGGACTGAGTGGATCGGGGAAGTCCTCGCTCGCCTTCGATACCATCTACGCTGAGGGGCAACGGCGGTATGTCGAGTCCCTCTCCGCCTATGCACGGCAATTCCTTGAGCAGCTCGAAAAGCCCGATGTCGACGCCGTCGAGGGGCTCTCCCCCGCCATCTCGATCGAGCAGAAGACGACCAGCCGAAGTCCACGCTCGACAGTCGGGACGGTGACTGAGATCTACGACTACCTGCGGCTCCTCTTCTCCTCGATCGGTCAACCGCACTGCCACGGCTGTGGAGAGCCGGTCTCGCGCCAATCGACGGAGCAGATCATCCAACATCTCCGCGAACTCCCGGAAGGGGAGCGGGTCATGATCCTTGCCCCCATCGTCCGGGGTCGAAAGGGAGAGTTTCGCAAAGAGCTGGAGCGGTTGCAGAAGGGTGGGTTTACGCGCGTCCGGATCGATGGGGTGATGGAGTCGCTCGACGAGGAGATCCACCTCGACAAACGGCGCAACCACACGATCGAAGTGGTCGTCGACCGGCTTCTCATCAAGCCGGGCATTGGGCAGCGCCTCGAGGAGTCGGTGCGGACCGCGACCCGTTTGACCGACGGAGTGGTCGTTGTCTCAATCATCGACGGGGAGGAGCGGCTCTACTCGGAACGGATGGCCTGCGTCGATTGCGGGATCTCCATTCCACGGCTCGAACCGAGGTCCTTCTCCTTCAACTCGACCTTTGGTGCCTGCCCGGGCTGCCTCGGCCTGGGGGTCAGGCCGGAGGTCGACCCACAGCGCATCATTCCAGATGGATCCCTCGCCATCGACGAAATCCACTTCACCGCCGACACTGACAAAGGCATCGACAGCTTCCTTCGCGAGGCACTGCTGGCAGTGGCTCGCCACTTCGAGGTTGATCCGAAAACTCCTTTTGAAAAGTTGCCGAAGAGAGCCCGGGAGGGCTTCTTCTCCGGATTGCGGGAGAAACTCAGTTTCCGGCACGGGGATCGGCCCTACAAGGCGACGTGGCCCGGGGCGACCCGCTATCTGATTGAGGCCTTGCAGCGGATCCAGGGGGACGAAGGAGAGACCCGCTCCGAGAAGCGGCGGGCGGCGATCGAATCCCTGATCACGCCTGTCCCGTGCGGTGCCTGCGGGGGCGCGCGGCTCCAGCCGGCCTCACTCGCGGTGCGACTTCAGGGGCTCTCGATCGCCGACTATGCCGCCCTGCCCATCGAGCAGGCCGAAGAGGTCTTTGGTCACCTTGTGCTCACCCCGAGGGAAGACCTCATTGCCGGCCGGATCCTCCGGGAGATTCGCGAGCGGCTTGGCTTTCTCCGTTCGGTTGGGCTTGGCTACCTGACCCTTCATCGCCCGGCGGCCACCCTCTCGGGCGGCGAAGGGCAACGCATCCGGCTCGCGACTCAGATTGGATCCCAACTGCGCGGAGTCCTCTACGTTCTCGACGAACCTTCCATCGGTCTCCACCCGCGGGACAACGAACGGCTGCTCGAGACCCTGCAAACGCTGCGTGACCTCGGAAACACCGTTCTGGTCGTTGAACACGACGAAGAGACGATCCGGCGGGCTGACTATGTCGTCGATCTTGGCCCTGGCGCCGGAGCGCATGGCGGAGAGATCGTCGCCATCGGCTCGCCCGAGGAGATCGCCGCCTCACCGAGCTCCATCACCGGCAACTACCTCTCCGGGCGCACTCGCATCGAGATCCCCGCCGAGCGACGTTCCCCCAATGGCCGGGCGATCCTCATCCGGGGCGCGTCCGCCAATAACCTCAAAGAGATCGATGTCCGCTTCCCCCTCGGCCTCTTGACGGTCGTCACCGGCGTCTCCGGCTCGGGCAAATCGACCCTCGTCGGAGAGATTCTCTACCGGGCACTGGCACGTGCCCTCTACCGCAGCCCGACGGTCCCTGGTGCCCACACCGCGATCGAAGGGCTCGAATTTGTTGATAAGATCATCGAGATCGACCAGTCCCCGATCGGTCGAACCCCGCGCTCAAACCCCGCCACCTACACCGGGCTCTTCACGCCCATTCGGGAACTCTACGCCATGCTGCCCGAGAGTCGGGAACGGGGCTATCAACCCGGCCGCTTCTCCTTCAACGTCAAGGGTGGACGCTGCGAAGCCTGCCAAGGGGATGGACTCAAACGAATCGAGATGAACTTCCTCCCGGACGTCTATGTCACCTGCGAAGTTTGCCGCGGGCAGCGCTACAATCGGCAGACGCTCGACGTTCGCTACCAGGGGCACAACATTGCTCAACTCCTCGAAATGACGGTCGCCGAGGCTCTCCCGCTTCTCGAAAACCATTCACAGGTCCGGCAAAAGCTCCAGACTCTCCACGAAGTCGGGCTCGGATACCTGCAGCTTGGTCAGTCCGCGACGACGCTCTCCGGGGGAGAGGCCCAACGGATCAAGCTCGCCCGCGAACTCTCCCGAAGGGCGACGGGCCGGACCATCTACCTGCTCGACGAACCAACGACCGGGCTCCATTTCGAGGACGTTCGCAAACTTCTTGAGGTCCTCCAGCGACTCGTCAGTCTCGGCAACAGCGTCATTGTCATCGAACACAACCTCGACATCATCAAGTCGGCCGACTGGGTCATCGACCTTGGACCAGAAGGCGGCGAGGCGGGGGGGCGCCTTCTCGCCGAGGGCCCACCTGAGGTGATCGCCCGCTGCCGGAAGTCCCACACCGGCCAGTCCCTCCGTCCATTCTTTCCTGCATCGAGATGAAGATTTCCGCATCCATCATCGTCCGCAACGAGGAAGAGAACCTGCCGCGACTCTGTGGCTCGATCGAGTGGATTGATGAGATCGTCATTGTCGATTCGGACTCGACCGACCGTACGGTCGAAGTGGCGCGCCGCTTCACCTCGGCCGTCTTCAACCACCCCTTTCGCGGCTACCGCGACAAACACGAGTTTGCCGACGCGCAGACGACGGGCGACTGGATCCTCTGGCTGGATGCAGATGAAGAGGTCACGCCTCCCCTGCGGGAGGCCATCGAAGCGCTGCGCGATCGTGATCCAGCGACCCTCCCCGATGGGTTCCGGATTGCTCGTCGGACCCTCTACCAGGGCCGCTGGATCGCCCACTCCGGGTGGTACCCCGATTACCAAATGCGCCTCTACCGCAAGGAGGCGAGTTACTGGGACGGTGTCGCCCCCCACGAGACAGCCCGTGTCCGTGGTCGGATCGAGACCCTCCCAGGCGAACTGCTTCACTTCACCAAACGGAACCTCAGCGAGCACCACCACGTGCTCAACAGCTATACCAGCCTCGCCGCGACCTACCTCCATCGACAAGGCCGCCGGACACGCCCTCTCGAGCTCTTCCTCCTTCCGATTGCCGCCTTCCTGCGGACCTATCTTCTTAAACAAGGGGTCCGGGACGGCGTCCCCGGTTTGATCATCGCGATGTTTACTGCCTACAGCGTCTTCCTCAAGTACGCCAAACTCTGGGAGGCCAACCGCCTGGAAGAGGACTTGGGCGAGGCATCGGCCCCCGCCCCATTGCCGAGGAACCCGTGTGATGACCCCCAGCAAGACAACCCATGACTGGAGTGGCGAGACCGTCTTGATCACCGGCGCGGGCGGTTTCGTCGGAGCCCACCTCGCGCGCCAACTCCTGACCAAGGGGGCGCGGGTAGTCTGCCTCCTCCGCTCGACAGCCAAGATTAACGCGCTCGACCTCCTCGACCTCCGCCGCCAGATCGAGATCGTCGTGGGATCAGTCGAGGATCTGCCCCTTCTCGAAGACCTTCTGCGCCAGTTCCGGATCGACGCCGTCTTTCACCTCGCTGCCCAGTCGATCGTTGGTACGGCGGCCCACTCCCCCCTCCCGACCTTCGAGGGCAACATCCGCGGCACTTGGTCTCTTCTCGAAGCCTGCCGTCTCACCAGCCTTCCTCGTCGCATCGTCGTCGCGTCGAGCGACAAAGTCTACGGTACCCACTCCCTCGATCCGTCTACCGAGAATGATCCCCTGCTCGGCCTCTCCCCCTACGCCGTCTCCAAGGTCTGCACGGACCACTTGACCCGCTCCTTCGCCGAGACCTATTGTGTGCCCGTCGCTGTCGGCCGGTCCTCCAACGTCTATGGCCCCGCCGACCTCAACTTCTCCCGGATTGTCCCCGGAACGTTTCTTGCTCTCCTCCAGGACCGATCCCCCATCATCGAGAGCGATGGAACCCCCATCCGCCAGTTGATCCACGTCGAGGATCTCGTCCAGGGCTACCTGCGCCTCGCCGAGAAGGTCGAACAGTTCACTGGCCATGCGTTCAACTTTGGGGGCTCTCCGCCGATCCAGATCCGCGCTCTCGTCGAACAACTGGTCGAAGTGGCCGGATCGACCGACCGGCTCCCGCCCAAAGTTCTTCGCCTCCCCCAACCCGACCGGAAGATCGATGCTCAGATCCTCTCCACCGAGAAAGCCCAGAAGCTTCTCGGCTGGCAGGCCGAGATCCCCCTCAATACGGGGCTTGCCGCGACTTGGAATTGGTACCGGCAACACATTCCGTCCCTCTTTCTCTCTGCCAGATCCCCACTGGAGTCTCCCCTCCCTCTTTGAAATTTCTTCCCCTTTGGTTCAAGGAATTGTTGCGTTGGAGTGAGGAACCTGCTAGACTCACGCCGGTTAATAAGTAAGAAAGTAACCATTGGGTCACTGGTTTTCGGTCAAATCGGTGTCCCAAATTACACAACACACCAAAAATGGAGGAATCCGCAAATGTTCAATTCTAAGACGAAGCATATCAGTATGCTCTCCGTCGCCCTTACCTTGGTGGCCATGGGTAGCAGCGCCTTCGCGCAGCAGACCACCCAGAATGCCCACACGATGTTCCTCGGTGAGGGTGTGACCAAGATCAACATGGTGAAGTACGTCTCCAACCCAACCCCGGTTCCGCTCGGAACAACTGGATCGGGTGCTGCCCCGGGAACGCTCGGTGGTACCAATCCTACCTGGGCAGTCAGTGATTTTGGCGCCCTGCTGGCCACTGCGCCTGCTTCCGCAGACGCTGGTCCTCACGATATCAATGACACCCGGTATCGCCTCAGCACCATCGGAAAGAGCAGCCTCAAGGGCCAGACGCTCAGCTTCGAGATCGTGGCGGGTGCCATCGATCGTTGCAGCTCCGTTGGTGCTCCGGCCCCTCCGCCAGTCCCCCCCAGCTTCACCCTGCCGAATGTTCCCTGCACGGCGGTTGGGCGGAACGGCGAGATCAACCACACGGGTGGGTTCACCATCACGCGTGGTGGCTATGCTTCGACAACCCCTGTCAGTCCAGTGACGGGCAACTACCAGAGGATCACAGTCCGACGCATTCAGGTGGTCGGTTTGACGCTCGATTTCATGACCGGTACGATCTCTGGCCTTGCCGTTACTTCGAATGACTGGGCCGAGTTGCACACCGGTACGGTTGCTGGTCGGATTGATGTGTTCAACCTCCCCGCGATCACCCAGCGTCTCGAAGATGGTGCTGTTTATGCTGGCACTACCGCTTCAGGCACTGGTGCACGGTCCAGCCGTTTCGATACCCTCTGGGTGCAGGACATTGAAGTCACCCTGCATCCCCAGGCGGCGGCCGCGTTGAATTCGCTCTTCAACACAAACATCTTCGTTAACAACATGGGCGTCGGGTATGCCAACTTCTTCGCGGTTGGCGTTCCGGCTCGTGAGCTTCCCGACTACCGTGACTGGGTTCTGCGGTACTAACGGAACTTGATCAGGAACTTGGGTACCCAGTATCCAAATTCTTGATCCTCCTGTTTGACAAAGAGAGGGTAACCCGACTTTGTCAGAAAGAACAGGAAACACAAAGAGAGGCGCAAGGCAATTTCTGAATGAGAAATTGGTCTTGCGCCTTTCTCCTTTGAGCAACGAGGGAAGATCCTCATCAAATACCGGCGACGATGGCGTCCGTCACATCGTCCGGGGGAAGATCATCAACTGAAACAAGGAGAGAGATGAAGCCAACCAGACGTCAAATGCTGCAGAGGACCGTTGCGGGAGCAGCCGCACTGAGCCTGTCCGAGGTGAGTGGAGCGGGAGGGCCAAGAGGGGGAAGCGGACCGATTGAAATGGCCGCCGCCAAGCCCCAGATTCGGATTGGGGTCTCGACCTACTCCTACTGGCACTTCGAGAAGGTCAAGTATCCGATCGAGAAAGTGATCGAGAACGCGGCGAAACTCGGGTTCGATGGGGTAGAAATTCTGCACCGGCAGATGGCGAGTGAAGATCGTGGGTATGTCAACAACCTCAAGCGGATGGCCTTTTCGCTCGGACTCGACCTCTTCTTTCTCTCGATCCATCAGAACTTCGTCTCTCCAGACCCGGCCAAGCGGAAAGCGGATATCGACCACACGAAGCGGTGCATCGACTTGGCGGTGCAGTTGGGATGCCCGGCGATTCGACTCAACTCGGGTCGATGGGGAACGATTCCCAACTTTCAGGATATGCTCGATGCCGGGGGGAAAGAGTCCCCGCTGCCGGGGTATACCGACGATGACGCCTTCAAGTGGTGTATCGATTCGATCCAGCAATGCCTTCCGCACACCGAGGCAGCCGGAGTGGTCCTGGCATTGGAGAACCATTGGGGACTGACGACTACCGTGGACGGGCTCCTGCGGATCTTCAAGGGAGTCAACTCCCCGTGGTTGTCGATCAACCTCGATACGGGCAATTTCGTCGGGGATCCGTACTCGCAGTTGGAGCAGTTGGCGCCACACGCCATGGTGGTCCAGGCCAAGACCTATTACGGTGGTGGCCATTATTACACGCGGGAACTCGATTATGACCGGATCGCCGGGATCCTGCGCAAGGCCAATTTCAAAGGATATGTTTCGCTGGAGATGGAAGGCAAGGAGAACGCCGATCTGGCAGTTCCCAAGAGCTTGGCTCTCCTGCGGAAAGCCTTTGCGTGAAGAGCTGCCGCAGAGGGGGGAGATCCCTCCCCCCTGATCGACCATTCACCAGGTCAGCGGAGCAGGTAGAGGGATTCGATCTGATCGAGAATGTCAGCGCGAGCAAAGCGCTTTCGTGCGATTTGGGAACCGGATTGAGCAAGTCGGAAGCGAAGAGACGAATCCGAGAGGACTCGGGCGAGGGTACGAGTGAGGGCTTGGAGATCGTTGGGGGGGACGAGGAGCCCGGTCACCTCGTCCTCGACAATCTCGGCCATCCCGCCAGTACGGGAGGCGATGACGGCGGCCCCCGCCGCCATGGCCTCGATCAACACGAGGGAGAAGGCCTCATTGGCAGAGGGGGTGACAACGACATCGAAGGCCGAGAGGAGAGAGGGGAGGGAGGGGAGATAGCCGAGGAGGCGGATTGGGGCGCCCGACCCAGTCATCCTTTTGACGCGGGCGTGCAAGTCAGCCGCATAGGCGTGGTCATCCGGTCCGGGCGCACCGACGAGGAGAAATTCGGCCTCCCGGGCAAGTCCCTGCCCGAGGATCTGTGCAACGGCATCGAGAAAGAGGTCCTGGCGCTTGAGTGGCGTCAACTGGCCGAGCAGACCGACCGCGAGTGGGCGGGTAATTCCAAGAATGTGCCGCGCTTGGTCACGCGGGCAGCCACCTTCAAGAACAATCGGATCGAGCCAGTTGGGAATGACGGAGAGGCGGGGAGCAAGATCCGGAAAGGAGTGGACCAGACCTGCGGCGACACTTGAAGAGACGGCAAGGAAGCGCTCGGTTCGTCCGAGCGCCCAACGATAGACCAGATTGGCCCGGAGTGGGTGGAAATGGTGCCGGGTGAGAAAGAGGCGGACTTGGGGGGCGAGGCGAGCTGCCAGCCCGCAGAGGGGGTAGTCCCGAGCGACATGCGCGTGAAGAAGGTCGATCTGATAGCGCCGAATCAACCGCGCCAGGCGGAAAGCCGAAGGCAGGTCGAGGGCATTGCGAAGGCCGAGTTGGTGCCAAGTGACCGGCAGGTTGGCCAGAGCCGCGCGGAGTGGGGTGCGCTCCCGAACTGCCAAGTGGAGCGAATGGCCACGCTCGATCAGCGCGCGGGTCAAATCCGCAACGTGACGCTCTCCCCCTCCCATCTGCTCAGCGGAACAGACCTGCAGAATCTTCATCCGGGTGATCCTGAAAAATGACTTGCCAACGCAGTACTCTACCGCACCTGGAGAGGAAAGGCGACAGACGAAACGACTTGTATTCCCCGCAATAAGAGAAGGAGGAGGATGGACGGACCGACGTATCTGGTGGGAAGCCTGATTGGGCTGGCTTTTGTCGGGGGGGCGGTCATCGGTAGTTTTCTCAATGTGGTGATCCACCGGCTTCCGCTTGGAGAGTCAGTCGTCTATCCGGGATCACAATGCCCGGCGTGTGGGAAGCCAATCCGGGCACGGGACAACGTGCCAATCCTTGGGTACTTATGGTTACGGGGGCGCTGTCGGGACTGTCGAGCACCCATTCCAATCCGCTACCTTGGAGTGGAAGGAATGACCGCTCTGCTCTTCGCTGCACTGATGTGGAAGACAGGGCCGACGGGAGATGTACTCTGGGAGATGGCCTTTGGCTCGTCCTTGATCGCCCTCTTCGTCATCGACGCGCGGGACCGGCTGCTTCCCAACAAGATCACCTATCCGTTGCTGCTCTTCTCGTTGCTGGCAACAACTTGGCGAAGCGGATGGGGGGATCCGATCCAATATGGGATCGATCTGACGGTCTTCTTGACCAGAGCAGAACCGCAAGTGCCCCCTGACTGGACGGCAGCTTGCGTGGGGGGAGGGCTGCTGGCCCTGGCGACGCCATCCCTCCTCTTCCTGGATCGGCTCGACCTGCTGTTGTTCGCGAAGTATTTCGAATGGGGGGAGGAAGGCAGCGAAGAGGAAGCAAGGGTCGAGTGGGGATGGCTGCTCACGGTGCTGGGTGCTGGCGCACTGGCCGGTATCGGGTGGATGATCGGAGTATACGGGTGGGGGGCAAGCGATCCGCTCGCCTGGAATGGTGCGTACCGAGGATTAGTGATGGCAGGAGGAGGCGCAATCATCGCGAGCCTACCTTTGTGGTGGATCCGTGCGATCTATTTTTACTTGCGGGGAATAGAGGGAATGGGGCTGGGCGACATCAAGCTGATGGCTGGCCTCGGAGCCTTCCTGGGATGGCAGGGAGCCTGGGCCGTGTTGTTGCTCGGCTCACTCGCCGGAACCGCCTATGGAATTCTCTTCCTCCGCCGTCAACCGGAGGGAATGCGAACCCCCCTCGCTTTTGGCTCCTTCCTTTCGGCGGGAGCACTGCTCTTTCTGCTGCAAATCTCCTGAGAAGGGAAAGGGGCAGAACTTGCCCGGCTTGCGGGCAGGGAGATCCGTCAGTATCCTAAGAGCTATGAAGATGACATCAAAGACATTCTGGACACCGACCCGGATTGGATTGACCATTGGGGCCTTGATCCTGGTGGTGGGAGTTGTCTCGACAACCCTCCCCTGGAGTACTAGCAATGAGCCGGCGGGGGGTCGCGAGATCTCCACGCCGAAAAGTCGGAATGCGACGCCCCGGGAACTCGAGGCAGAGACCCGTGAAGCACCATTCGATCTGCTCAACGGAAAGGCCCGTAAGTTATCTGACTATGCAGGAAGTATCCTGATCATCAATCTCTGGGCAACGTGGTGTGGACCTTGTCGTCAGGAGATCCCGCATCTTGTCGAGATCGCGGAAGAGTATCGATCAAGGGGAGTCAAGATTCTTGGGCTGACGACCGAGGATCCGGACGAGGATTTGGAACGGGTTCGAGACTTCGCCGAACAGTTCTCGATCAATTACGAGATTGGATGGGCGACAATGCCGCTCATTCAGGAGATCACCAAGGGGCGCAACGGCATTCCACAGGCGTTGATCGTCGATCAGGAGGGGGTTGTCCGCAAGCATTACGTCGGATTTCATCCTAGATTCAGTGCCCCCCAGATGAAATCGGCACTCGACGAGCTGCTCGCCAAAGGTCCCGGTTCCGTTGAGAGCGCACCATAGCTGCAGGCTGGAAGAGGGTAGAGCCGGATGCGTCGCCATATCGAGAGTCTCTGGCGGTCCCTCTCTCGACCACCCTCCGGGGAGGAGTCGAAGATCCCTGTCGAGAGAGCGGAGGAGGCTCCCCTGGGAATGGAGGAGGACCCCTTTGACGATCCAGTAGTCCTCGAGATCCGGGATGTCTTCGATCTGCACACCATTCCCCCGGCCTTGGTCAAAGTGGTCGTGGAGGAGTATTTGCGAGAGGCCCGTCGGTTGGGTTTTCCTGGGGTGCGATTGATTCACGGAAAAGGGATCGGGGTCCAGCGGGCGATCGTTCGTTCGGTTCTTGACCGGACGGGTTTCGTCATTGCCTATCGGGATGCGCCTCCTTCGGCGGGAGGGTGCGGTGCCACCTTGGTGGAATTTCGGGCCCAAGGTGAATAAGAGGCCCTCGCGGATCGAGTAAGAGAGCTCAGCAGGCTTGGATGCGGGATCAACAAGTCCGCTCAGCAGAGCCGAAGAGCAGATCAGGACGGAACTATCGAGATGAATCTACCACCTTTCGAGAATGAGTCGTATCGGGATTGGGCGCAGGAGGAGAACCGGCAAGCGATGCGGAGCGCGCTGGCACGCGTCGTGGGGGAGTGTGGCCGGGAGTACGCAGTGATCATCGGGGGTGAGCGCCATTACACGGGTGACCTGCTCTCGTCTTGGAATCCCTCGCGGCGGACCGAGTGCGTTGGAGAGGTGCATCGTGCGACCGCCGAGCTGGGGGACCGGGCAATCCGGGTAGCAAACGAAGCCTTCCGGGATTGGCAGCACGTTCCCGTGGAACACCGGGCGCGGTATCTGTTGCAGGCGGCGGCGCGAATGCGGCAGCGCAAGGACGAGTTCAATGCTTGGATGGTGTTGGAGGTCGGGAAGTCCTGGGCAGAGGCAGAAGCGGACACAGCCGAAGCGATCGACTTCATGGAGTTCTATGCCCGGCAAGCCTTGCGGTATGGACAGCGGCAACTGCTGACCCCTTCCCCACTGCCGGACGAAGTCAACGAGGTCTTCTACCTGCCGCTTGGAGTCGGGCTGATCATCCCCCCGTGGAACTTCCCACTGGCGATTCTGGTTGGGATGACGACGGCGGCACTGGTAAGTGGAAACACGGTCGTTCTCAAGCCCTCGAGTGAGAGCCCGGTGATTGCGGCGCGCTTTGTCGGGCTGCTCGAAGAGGTGGGTCTTCCCCCCGGGGTGCTCAACTTTCTGCCGGGGAGTGGTGGGACCGTGGGGGACTCCCTGGTTGAGCATCCGTTGACGAGATTTGTCTCATTTACGGGATCGATGGAGGTCGGGCTGCGGATCAATCAATTGGCCGCCAAGATCTCCCCCGGCCAGCGCTGGATCAAGCGGGTCGTCGCGGAGATGGGGGGAAAGGACACGATCGTCGTCGACGAAACGGCCGACCTGGAAGCAGCGGCCTCGGGGATTGTCGCCTCGGCCTTTGGATTTTCGGGCCAGAAGTGCTCGGCCTGTTCGCGTGCAGTGATCGTCGACTCGGTCTACGACGAAGTGGTCGACCGGGTGGTGGCGCTGACGGAAGCCCTGGTCGTCGGGGATGTCCGCGAAGGGCAATGCTTCACCGGTCCGGTAGTCGGGGAGAAGGCGTTTCGTTCGATTCGACAGTATCTGGAGATTGGGCGGGGCGAGGGACGGCTCCTGACTGGCGGAGGCCGCCACGCCCTCGAGACAGAGGGCTTCTTCCTGCCGCTGACCATCTTTGGCGAGGTCGCCCCGGGTGCCAGAATCGCCCAGGAAGAGATCTTCGGGCCAGTCCTGGCGTGCCTGCGGGCCCGCGATTTTGGAGAAGGGCTCGACATTGCCAACAACACCATCTATGGGCTGACGGGAGCACTCTATTCACGGGATCGGAACCGGATCGAACAGGCCCGACGTGACTTTCATGTCGGGAACCTCTATCTCAATCGGAAATGCACCGGGGCCCTCGTCGATGTCCATCCCTTTGGGGGATTCAACATGTCTGGGACCGACTCGAAGGCGGGAGGCCGGGACTACCTCGCGCTCTTCCTCCAAGCCAAGTCGGTCGCGGAGAAGCTCTGAGCGGAGAGAGGCGTGCCCAATCCCCCTTGGAGAAATGCAGAGGAGAAACGCAAGGCCGTGAAGACCATCGAAACAACCGCCGCCAAAACTTGGATTCCCGGGAGTCTCCTCCTCTGGGGATGGTTGATGTTGGGAGGGGGACTCGCGCTGGCCACACCGGCAGGGGGGCCGGTGATTGGAGAGCGCCCCCCGGAGTTCGAGCTGACGGACCTGGATGGCCGTTCCCATCGGTTGAGCGAGTACCAGGGAAGACCGGTGCTCTTGACCTTCCACTCGGTTCGATGTCCGATCTCGCGAGCCTATACGGAGCGATTGCGGGCCTTGGCAGGTGACTTCAGGCCGCCCCACGCCCTCGAGATGCTGGCGATTAATGCCAGTGCCGACGAATCGGACGAAGAGGTACGAACACGAATGCGAGAGGCGGGGCTTCCCTTCCCGGTGCTGCGGGATCGTGGGGGCCTCTTGGCGGATTCGTATGGAGTCGCCCGCACCCCGCACGTCTTTCTCTTGGACGAGCGGGGATACCTTCGCTACCAGGGACGGATCGACAACTCGCACCAGCCACGGGGGGTGACCCGACAGGATCTGCGCGAGGCGCTTGGGGACATATTGACCGGGAAGCCAGTGCGAGTCGCGGAGACGGTGGCGATGGGTTGTCCGATCGTGCGCACTGCGGTTCCGGCAACAGAACAAGGGGGCAAGGGGGGCCGGGCTCCCGCTCCGGAGAAGGCCCTGCCAGCGGTTCGGTTGCTCAAGCCGGAGGCGTATGCACCCCTGCTACGCGAGTCGGCGGGGCGCGTCGTCGTCGTCAACTTCTGGGCGACGTGGTGCGGCCCTTGTGTCGCTGAGTTCCCGGAGCTGGTTCGGCTCGATCGGGAGCTGCGGGAGCGCGGCGTTCGCTTCATCGGGATCAGTGCGGACGATCCGGAAGATCTGCAGACCAAGGTGATCCCGTTCCTGCGCAATCAAGAAGCGAGTTATCCGAACTTCATCCAGCAGGTCGATGATCCCCAGGAGATGATCGACGTCGTCCGCAAGGACTGGCCAGGAACGCTGCCGGCGACCTTTGTTTATGACACGAACGGCCGGATGGTCTATACCCGTCTGGGCATCTTCGATCGGGAGGTTCTGCGCCGAGAGATCGAGAAGGTACTGCCCCGGTAACCGAAGAGAAGGATCGCTGGCTCCCCCGTGGAGAACGGATGAGCCAGCCAGAACACCAACTGCAGGAAGGAGAAACAGATCGTGGCCATCGTCAAGCCATTTCAGGCCTTACGCCCCAGCCCGGGGGAGGCGGCAGCCGTTGCCAGTGTGCCCTATGATGTTGTCAATACCCAGGAGGCACGGCAGCTGGCCGGAGACAATCCGTTGAGTTTCCTGCGGGTCTCCCGTCCAGAGATCGAGCTGCCGGAGGGGACAGACCCGTATGGCGACGAGGTCTATGCGCGGGCACGAGCCAACTTCGACCGGTTGATCGCGGCGGCGCCCTTGCAGACCGAGACCGAGGCCAGCTTCTACCTCTACCGGCTGCGAATGGGGGAGCGGGAGCAGACAGGTTTGGTCGCCTGCTGCTCGGTCGAAGAGTATGACCAGGGGGTCATCCGTCGGCACGAGCGGACTCGGCGGGACAAGGAGGACGATCGAACCCGGCATATTCTGACGCTGCGGGCGCAGACCGGGCCGGTCTTTCTGACCTACCGGGGCAACCCACTGATCGACGAGCTGGTGCTGGGATTGACGACACGGGAGCCGCTCTTCGATTTGACGGCACCCGATGGAATTGGCCACACCATCTGGCGGATTCCAGTGACGCTCAACGCGATGATCGAGGAGATGTTTGGCGAGATTCCCCGTTTCTACATCGCCGATGGCCATCACCGGGCCAAGAGCGCGAGCCGAGCCTGTGAGGAGCTGTTGCGGGAGCAGCCCGCGCTGCCTGCCGACGCGCCCTGCCGTTCGTTCCAATGCGTCCTCTTTCCCGCCGATCAACTGCGGATCCTGGCCTACAACCGGGTTGTGCGAGACTTGGCCGGGCAGGAGCCCGAGCAGTTTCTGGCACGAATCGGCGAGGCCTTCGAGATTGAGCCGGACGGGTCACCGACTCCCCCTGGGCGAGGGCACGTCTCGATCTACCTCGCGGGGCAATGGTATGGCGCACGGGTGCGTACGGAGATGGCGACGCGCGCGCGTGCGATCGATCGGCTGGACGTCAGCCTGCTCCAGGACCTGCTCTTGGCCCCTGTGCTCGGAATTGAAGATCCGCGCACCGACAAACGGATCGATTTTGTCGGGGGGATCCGGGGGACAGACGAGTTGGAGCGGCTGGTCGATGAGGGGCTGGCGGCTGTTGCCTTCTCGCTCTCGCCGGTGACGGTCGAGGAGCTGATGGAGATCTCCGATGCGGACGAGATCATGCCGCCCAAATCGACTTGGTTCGAGCCGAAGCTCCGGGACGGACTGCTGAGCCACCTCATCTGAAAGGAGGATCCACGGTGAAGATCCTGATCGCTGATCCCTTTGAGCAGAGCGGACTGGACGCGCTGATCGAGCTGGGGTGCCGGACCTCGTACCAGCCAGACCTGCGGGACGAATCCCTGACGAGCGTGATCGTCGAGAGTGGCGCGGAGGTCTTGGTCGTGCGGTCGACGCGGGTCACGGAAGAGATGCTGGAAGCAGGCGTCAGCCGAGGGCGGCTGAGCCTGGTCGTCCGCGCCGGAGCTGGCTACAACACAATCGATGTGGCTGCCGCCTCGGCGCGCGGGATCTTCGTTGCCAACTGCCCGGGCAAGAACTCGATCGCCGTCGCGGAGCTCGCCTTTGGATTGATGCTCAGCCTGGATCGACAAATTCCGGACAATGTCGCCGACCTGCGGGCGGGCGTCTGGAAGAAGAAGACCTACAGTGAGGCGCGAGGGCTTCACGGTCGGACGCTCGGGTTGATCGGGCTGGGTCAGATCGGGCAGGAGATGATCGTGCGGGCCCACAGCTTCGGGATGCGCGTCCTCGGCTGGAGTCGTCGCCTGACCCCGGAGCGGGCGGCGGCGATGGGCATTGGATACCGGCAGACCATCCTCGAAGTGGCGCATGAAGCGGATGTGCTGAGCCTTCACTTGGCGTTGACACCGGAGACGCGTGGGCTGATCAATCGCTCGGTCTTCGAGACGATGAGGCCCGGCTCGTTCGTCCTCAACACCTCGCGTGCCGAGATCATCGATCAGGCGGCCCTTGCCGAGGCGATCCGTGAGAAGGGGCTGCGGGCGGGACTGGATGTCTTCGCCGAGGAGCCGGCGACGGCCACCGGTGAGTTCCGCGATGGGATCGTCTCGCTCCCCGGCGTCTATGGCACGCACCACATTGGTGCCTCGACCGATCAGGCACAGGAGGCGATTGCCGCGGAGACGGTCCGCATCATTGGGACCTACTTCGAGACGGGCAAGGTCCTGCACGCGGTCAACTTGGCCCGCCAGTCAGCGGCGACCCACCTCCTGGTGATACGACACAAGGATCGACCCGGGGTGCTGGCCCACGTCCTCAATCAGGTCAAGGCGGCCGACCTCAACGTCCAGCAGATGGAGAACCTCCTCTTCGACGGAGGCGAGGCGGCCTTGGCGCGAATCGAACTCAACGGCACCCTCGAACCGGAACAGATGGCCCGCATCCGCGAAGGCAATCCGGACATCCTCGAAGCGAGTCTGCTGCGGCTCTGAGCTGGAGCGGGCATCTTCTTCCCCCCTGACCAACCATTCACTCAAACCCAAAATTCACATCAGACAGGAGAGACGATGGCTACGACAGAGCGAATTTTCAATTTCAGCGCAGGACCGGCGGTCCTTCCCGAGACGGTGCTGAGGCAGGCCCAAGCGGATCTCTTCTCACTTCCCGGCGTCGGGATGTCGATCCTCGAGATTAGCCACAGGTCGGCAACCTTCGAGACGGTCATCCGGGAAGCGGAAGAGGATCTGCGCGCACTGCTCGCCATTCCGGACAACTACCGGGTGCTCTTCCTCCAGGGCGGAGCCAGCCTGCAATTTTCGATGATCCCGATGAATCTGCTCCCCAAAGAGGGGAGCGCTGATTACCTGCTGACCGGGAGCTGGGGGCAAGGCGCGATCAAAGAGGCGCGGAAACTGGGCCAAGTCCGCGAGGCGGCGAGCACCGCCGCCACCAATTTCAATCGCCTGCCGCGCGCGGGAGAGATTGCCCTTGATCCTGCTGCCGCGTATCTCCACTTCACCTCCAACGAGACCATCTTCGGGGTCGAATTCCAGGAGGAGCCAGCGGCGGGTAGTGTCCCACTCGTCTGCGACATGTCGTCGAACTTCGTCAGCCGACCGGTCGACATCAGCCGCTACGGGTTGATCTATGCGGGTGCACAGAAGAATGCGGGACCTGCGGGGGTGACGATCGTCATCGTGCGCGACGATCTGCTCGACCGGATCCC
>JBMOHS010000023.1:0-31954 GCA_049317725.1 Blastocatellia bacterium | reverse complement strand
TCCGTTCTGACATCGGTCTCTGGTCGGCTTGGTCCACTTTCTGATTTTCCTCTCCTTGAGTAGTTAAACTCCGGGAGCCCACGTTCCACCTCAGCGGCGCGCGCGCCAAGAGCGAAAGCGACGCCACGCGAGTGCGAAGCCGGTCCAGCCAAGGAAGAGCGTTCCGAACGTCACCACTCCCGCCAGGGTCTGGCCCACGAGGCCTCCCACCTCTCCCGTATGGGCAAAGCGGAGAAAGGTGCGAAACTTCCGCCCTGGACCGAAGCTCGAAAAGGGCTCCCACTTGAGGATCTCCCCTGTCCCTTGAGCCAGCGTGAGGGTCGCCCGCTTCTGCGGCTGCCCGCCGGTTCCGTGATCAACGGTGAAGACGAGCGGCGCGTCTGGCTTCTCCGGCAGCCGCAGGCTGAGGGTCCGCCATCCAGGGGCGTGCGCCGCGGCCACCCGCCAAGGTCCATCGATCCTCCCCTCGACGGGCGCTTTTGCCCCGGTCGGAGCGGTGGGAGTCGTCCCACTCGGGGCGGCTGGTCGGGCTGGGGCCGCCGGCCGCGGGGGCTCTTCCCCCATCACCCGGTAGGCCAGATTGCTCGCCCAAGGGTACGAAATCACCGTCGCCGAGAGGACCACCAGGAAGAGTGGCCCCAACGACCAGAAGCCGATGACGTTGTGCCAGTTGAAGTCCCGCGCTTTTGCCGGCAGCCCCCGCTGAAACCAGAGGATCGACTTGAATCGGGACCAGGTCTTCTGTGGCGGAAACCAGAGGTAGAACCCACTGACAATGACAAACAGAAAGGCCAGATTGCACGCCCCCGTGATCGCCTTGCCGGTCGCCCGTCCCGCGCCTTCCGTTCCCAGCCAGCGATGCCAGTTGGTCACGAAGCGGAAGAAGCGGCGGACGGCGGGTGCGCCCTCTCCCAGCACCGCCCCCGTGTAGGGATCGACCTGCAGCGTTCGCCCATCGTCCAGAGCAATCGCCGCGGGAAGCGTGCGGTCGGCCCTCACCAGAAACGTCACGGGTCGCCCGGGCTCCACCTGCTTCACCCGTCGTAAGACCTCTTCTGGTGAAAGGGGGACAGCTCCTTCGCTGGACCCAACCCGATAGGGCCTTGTCTCGGCCCAGGCGATCATCTGCTTCTCATAGGTCAACAAGACCCCGGTCAGAGACATGAGCAGGATCACCAATCCGGCCGCGATCCCAAATCCCAGATGGCACCAAAAGAGCACTTTCCGAAACGACTTTCCCATTCGAGATTCTCCCTTCCACACCTCTCGTCTCAGGCGAACCAACCGATCGCAGAGCGCATCGTCCTCTTCCTTCGAACCAACGACCCAATCGATCGCATCCGACGAGCTCGATCGGGCCACCTTCCCGACCTATTGCCGAAGGTTGGTATTCTGGCCAAGTGGGATCAAGGGATTTCGTCCATCGACCAGGACTCTGGATCTTCTGCCCTCTGGTTGATCGACATTCGATCTTTCCTTGGTGGGGACTGCGTTCTCCTTGCTGGTGGAGCCGACTCCACGGCTTCTCCGTTGATGGGCTGGATGCTGATCAGCAACCTGTTTGCTGCCAAAGCGGGGAGTATAACAAACCATCCTGGGTTTGACCGCATGGATCGTCGGGAATGCGCACACGGACAGCATGAGCCTCGGGAGAGGCAGGACCGACTATCTGCCAGCCGACCAACGAATGGCCTGCGCCACGAGCTGTTGGTAGCCCGGATGTTGGTAGGCTTGGCGATCGTGGCCCAGTTGAATGTAGACGACGCGTGACGTCTGGTGTGGGCCGATCCAGGCCACCGGTCCATCGCTGGTTGGATCGTCACTGCGCAGCAATACTTTAACGCGGGGGGAGATCCAGAGATTCTTGTAGGTCTCATCGACGATCTCGAAGGTACCGATCCCCCGGGTCACCTCGTGCTCCATCGCCACCTGGATCTTCTGTCGCCGGTCATGGAGATAGCTCGATTGCCGACCATCGACCGGCTCGAAGAGATAGCGTCCGCCGATCACCTCCTCGACCCACCACTTCCAATCGACGTTGGCACAGACGGCGTGGTGCAGCGCGACCACCCCCTTGCCACTCTCAACGAAATCACGCAGATTTTGCTGGCGTTGTTCGTCGAGCGAGCGGACCATGTCGTACAGCACCACCACATCGTAGCGCTGGCGAATATCCCCCGTGAAGGCGGCCGGATGCGGGTCGACCGTCACCCGGAGCTCCGGTCGATGAAAGAGGGAATAGAACTCCAGATCGTGCAGGTGTCCGCCGGTGACCAGGAGGACCCGAATCGGGGTGGGCCCCTTTTTTGTGCCATCCTCTTCCCCATTCGCCACCCGTGTCGCGACGACAGTCGTGAGCAGAATCAGAAGAGTCAGTGCGGTGATCATCCTCCATCCCTTCATCCATCTCATTCTTCTTCCCTCCCTGTGACCAGTTGGAAAAAACACCCCTACCCCGTCTCGCCACCTGTCCATTTGTCGGGCCGGCGTGTGGCCTGTCGCACTCACCGGATTCTATCCCACAAGCGCCTTTCTTGCCGTCCAGCGAACGATTCACCCGGCCAATCAGGCCTCCTTGCCAGCGCCCAACGGCCCCGTCTCGCTGGGTCAAAGAGTGGCGGGCTTGGCCGGGAGAGGGCGGAGGAGAACGACACCAGCGGGGGGGGAGTGGCGAAGAAATTGGGAAAGATCTTCTTCGACGACTTGGCGGTGGCGGCGGGAAGCGTGACGCAGGCGAACCTGCCCCTCGACGCGAAAGAGGAGCCCCGCATGGAAAGCGTCGATCCCCTGGCGGCTGGTCAGAAAATAGATGACATCTCCATCCTCGACCTGCGGCAGCAGACGGGGAAGCCGGGAACGGGGAAGATAGCGGAGCCTGACGACACGAGGGGGCAGCCCTTCGATGACGGAGAGCGTGCGGAGTACTTGGACAGACTCTGTGACCGGAATCAGTTCACGGAAAACCCCTTGCGTCCAATTGGCACGATGCCAATCCGTCAGATAGTGATGCCGGGCCCTGAAATCAACGACGCCATCCTGGTACCGGATCGCACGGAGGGTCTCGACAAACTGCGGCGGGTGCCTGGAGAGTCCGAGGGCGAGAACGGTTTCAAGGAAGGTGACGCAATCGAACCCATCGGTGCGGGTGACCATCACCTCTGGTTGATCGATCGAGCCGCGGAGAGGTGAGACTTGGTAAGGGGCGCCGAGCAACTCCCGGGAGGCCCGCTCCAACCGGACCCGCAGCGGTGAGACACCATCAAGATCCGCCAGTATGCCGGCGACGCGCCGATGGTCAACCGCAGACAAAGGGGCGCTGGCCGGCTCGACAAATCGCGGACGGCTCCCCTGCCCCGCCACCGGCACCACCGAAAGAAAGATGGCGCCGCAGAGCGCGGAGGCGGCTAACGTCGCTGCCGTCAGGACCCCCCAAGGAAGCTTTGCGCTTCGGTTCTTCACCAGACCGGTTCCTCTCTTTTCCTCCGCTGGGATCACCACCCAACGACCTTCCGGGATTCTTGTGCGCCCCCCACTGACGCTGCCAAGAGGGAGACTACCATAGAGTCATCGTAACTACTCACGGCATCAATGAACTTCAGGGGGGCCTATCTTCTTCTTGGTGATCTCTGTGTCTCTCATGCCAGTAACTCGAACGTTGCCAGTCCAGGCGCCCGGTCTGCCCAAAGATGCGGGGTGGGACTCTCCCTCGCGGTGACGGGGGAGGAGAGTGAACTGCCGGCCTGGTTCTCTTTGCGGAAGCGGCGAAACGGCGTACCATAGCCGGGCTTCAAGGAAAGGGAGGATCGACCGATGGAGAGAGAGAGGAAGTGGTCTGGTTCGTGGGGGCGGCGATGGTTTGGCGGAGCGGTCTTGCTCCTTCTCGCCCTGCACGAGCCGGGGAAGGCTTGGGAGGGAGACAGGATTGCCCGTGTCGATGCCTTCGTGGAACAGGAGCGGGCGCGGCAACAGATCCCAGGGCTCGCCGTGGCCATCCTTCAGGACGGAGAGGTTGTCCACGCCCGTGGCTACGGCTTGGCCAACCTTGAGCACACCGTCCCCGTCCATCGCGGGACCGTCTTTCAATCCGGCTCGGTGGGAAAGCAGTTTACCGCGGCGGCGGTCATGCTGCTGGTCGAGGATGGCAAGGTCAAGCTCGAAGATCCGATTCGCCGCCATCTTCCGGAAGGTCCTGCCGCTTGGGAGAAGATCACCGTCCGCCACCTGCTGACCCACACCGCGGGAACAACCGACTATCCTGCGAACTTCGACTTTCGCCGTGACTACACCGAGGCGGAGTTGCTCGCGCAGGCCGCCACCATCCCCCTCGCCTTCGAGCCGGGGGCGGAGTGGCGCTACAGCAATCTCGGCTATGTGGTGCTGGGCATCTTGATTGGCCGGGTCAGCGGGGGCTTCTATGGGGAGTTTCTTCGCACGCGTATCTTCGAGCCACTCGGGTTGAAGACAGCCCGCATCATCAGCGAGGCCGCGATCGTTCCACATCGATCGTCGGGATACCGCTTGGTCGGCGGCCAGTGGCAGCACCAGGAGTGGGTCGCTCCCACCCTCAACACGACGGCGGACGGAAGTCTCTATCTGACCCTTGACGACATGATCCAATGGGAGCGGGCGCTTCTCAAAGGAACTCTCCTGCAACCGGAGAGTCTGGCGCAAACCTGGACACCGGTTCTGCTCAACAATGGGAAGCGCCACCCGTACGGTTTTGGTTGGCGAGTCCTCGACCTGCCCAACGGACAGCGGCGCCTTCAACACGGTGGATCCTGGCAAGGCTTCAAATCGGCGATCGTGCGGTTTGTCGAGGAGAAGGTGACGGTGATCCTCTTTGCCAACCTCGCCCAGGTCAATCCAGAGCAGTTGGCGTTGGAGATTGCGGGGCAGTTCAACCCCCGGCTGATCCCCAAGCAGACGGGGCAGTAAGCACCTGCCGCGATACAGAGGAGGCCCGCCAATTGGCGTTCGCATGACTTACCCGACGATTGTCACCATCCGCTTCAAGCTCCAACCGGAAGAGTATGCCGCGGCGCTGGAGCAGTTCCAAGAGCTGCGCACGCCACTCCCCGTCGAGCGGATCGTCGGGTGGTTGGTGGTGGTGGGGAGCAGCCTCTGGTTCTTTCTCGCGTCGTTGCCCCCCCTTGCCATTGCCGGACTTTTCGCGGGACTGTTGCTGCTCTACGCTGGTCCTCCGCTCCGGCGACTGCTTCGCTTGGCCCACTGGCGGGGCAGATGGCGAAGCGAGCCATTCCTGCAGGTCGAGAATGTCGTCACCTTCGCGGAGGCGAAGATCCACTACGAGGTGGGCCGAGTGGAATCCCATCTCGAATGGAAGTATTATCGCTATTTTCTGGAGACGCCGAGTGCGTTCCTCCTGGTCACGTCCGGCCTGGCGGTCAGCGTCTTCCCGAGGCGGGCCTTCGCGAGCGAAGAGGAATGGCAAGCGCTCCATCGAATGGCTGTCACCAATCTGATCCCCTTCGAGAGAAGAGACGACCGAGCATCCCGCGTATGACACTCCAGGAACAGACCGCCTACTTGACCAAGGGAACCGTCGATGTCATTCCCCAGGAAGAACTGACCCGAAAACTGGAACGCGCCCAGGCGTCAGGCCAGCCTCTGCGCATCAAGGCGGGCTTCGACCCGACGGCACCGGATCTGCATCTGGGCCATACTGTGCTGATCCGGAAGATGCGCCACTTCCAGCAACTGGGCCACGAAGTGATCTTCCTGATCGGGGACTTCACCGCTCTGATCGGGGATCCAACGGGGCGCAACTCGACCCGTCCCCCCTTGACCCGGGAACAGATCGACGCCAACGCCGAGACCTACAAGGAGCAGATCTTCAAGCTGCTCGATCCCGATCGAACACGGGTCGACTTCAACGCCCGTTGGATGAACCGCTTCACGCCAGAAGAGTTCATCCGCCTCACCGCCAAGGTGACCCTCGCCCAGATGATGGAGCGCGACGACTTCACCAAACGGTTTCAAGGCGGGATCCCAATCAGCGTCCACGAGCTGCTCTACCCGCTCGTTCAGGGCTATGATTCTGTCGCCCTCCGCGCCGATGTCGAACTCGGCGGCACCGATCAAAAGTTCAACCTGCTCATGGCGCGTGAGATCCAGCGGGCCTACGGGATCGAACCGCAGGTGATCATGACCACACCTCTCCTCGAAGGGCTCGACGGAACGCAGAAGATGTCGAAGAGCCTGCAGAACTATGTCGGGATCACCGAGTCGCCCGGGGAGATCTACGGGAAGGTCATGTCGATCTCGGATCCGCTGATGTGGAGGTACTACGAACTGCTCACCGACGAGACCCCAGCGAGCCTTGCCAAGCTGCGAAGTGGAGTCGAGGCGGGAACGCACCACCCGCGGGATCTCAAATCGGCCCTCGCCAAGCGGATCGTCGCCGACTTTCATTCGGTCGGGGCCGCGGACGAGGCGGAAGCTGAGTTCGTGCGCCGCTTCCGCGAACACCAAGCCCCCACCGAGATCGAGGCCGTCACGGTTCCCGTGAGCGGACCACACGTCCGAATCGTCGACCTGCTGGTCGCAACGGGACTCGCTTCGTCGAAGGCCGAGGCCCGACGTTTGATCACGCAAGGCGGGGTGAGAATCGACGGAGAGCGGGTCGGCGATCCCACCGCTGAAATCCCCACCCACGGAGCCCCTACCCATCAACTGCAGGTCGGGAAGCTCCACTTCGTTCGCGCGACGCTCCAGTCCACTTGAGCCCCCTCCTCAACTGTTGACTCGATGTGGCAAGGCGCCAGGAGAAGAAGATCTTCCCTGGCGCCTTGGTGTTGTCGCAGTTGGTCTTGCCCCTTACCAGAGCAGCTTCAACGCGAATTGGAGCTGCCGTGGGTTATTGGCTTGAGAGGTGATCACCCCAAAGGTGGTCGATGTCACCGAAGTGTTCGGGCCCCCGAACTGTGGTGTATTGAAGGCATTGAGCGCTTCCACCCGGAACTGGACCCGCAGCTTCTCCAAGGGCTGAAACTCCTTGAAGATGGAGAGGTCAAAGTTCTGGACCCCGTCGGTTCGCACATCGGGAAGTGTCGCGCTGACATTCCCAAACGTAAACGGCGCCGGCTGACTGAAGACACTGGTGTCGAAGTAGCGGTTGAGCCGCTCGTGCACCGGGCCACTCAGTTTGGCGCTGCGCCCGTTGTTGTTGGGCCGGGTCAGCGGATTGAAGAGCCCGGCAGTGTTGTTGGCGGAGATGCTCAAGGGAGTCCCGGACTGGAAGGTGGTGATGCCGTTGAACTGCCACCCTCCGATGATCGCGTTGACAAACCGTGAGGAGGTCGCCCCAAACCGTCGTCCACGACCGAAGGGCAGTTCGACCAGATAGCTGACGACAAAGCGGTGCGCGATGTCGATGCTCGACAAGGCACGGCTCTGCCGGATGTTGTAGCTGTCCTGGTGGTTGAGCCCCTCCTCGATATTCTTGGCCCAGGCGTAGTTTCCATCGATCTGGATCCCCTTGCCGAGGCGCTTGCCGAAGGTCACTTGCAAGGCATGGTAGTTCGAGGAGTTGCCACTCGAGTAGAGTGGGATGATGCTGGTGAACTGCGGGAAGGGGCGCAGGAGCTGCCCGCGAGCAATCCGCGGGAAAGCGAAGAAGCCACCCGTTCCCTTCCCGAAGAAGGGATTGTCGACCTGCTGGTTGAGCTGCGAACCCAGCGAAAGATATTGTGGATCGAGCTGGTTGAGATCAAGTCCCCCTTCGCCATTCCGCGAGAGCTGCAATCCACGCGTCCCAACGTAGGCCACTTCGAGCGAGATCTGTCCGGGCAGTTGCCGTTGCAGATTGAGATTCCACTGCTGACTCCAGGGAGTCACCGTATCCTGCAGGACCGATTGCAGGTTGGCTCCCGCCTGGGTGAGGAGCCCATCGGCCGCGCCCGGCAAGCCCCGGAAGCCGAGCGGATAGGGGTTGCGCAGCAGATTGGCTGGGGTGATCCCATCGGTCGTCGAGATCCAGGGGTACTCGGTGCGGAATCCAAACGGACCAACCGTTCCCTGCGCCGCTTGGTTCGACGGCCCAAAGATGTGGGAGTAGCCCGCCCGCAGCACGGTCTTGTCGTTGATCTGATACGCCAGCCCGAGCCGCGGCGCCAAGTTGTTGAGGTCTTTGGTGTACTGGTGGCGCGGATTGCCATCAACCCCGACAAAGACGACCCCACCGCGCAAGTTGGGGAAGCCAGCGACCTGCCCCGCCAATGGCGAAACGGCATTGGGATCGAAGTAGTTCATGCGGTCATAGCGCTCTGTGCGCGGGGAGTCGTAATCGTACCGCACCCCCAGGTTGAGCGTCAGCCGGTTGCTCACGCGCCAATCATCTTGCACATAGCCCGCATAGTAGAAACTCTGCGAAGCGACGTTCTTCCAGCCTTGAATGAGGACGTTCCCCGTCGTTCCTGTCCCCAGCAGGAAGGAGGCCACTCCAAGTCCAGCCGCGTTACTCGCTGCATTCGGATTGGGCCCTTGTGTAAATCCAGCTCCGAAGTTGAAGGTCCCCGCGTTGCGCGCCTCCCAGACGTTGACGCGGATCATACGCACCTCGCCGCCAATCTTCAGATTATGATTCCCCTTGGTCTTGGTAATCGTCGTGATGAAGGGGTAGCTCATGAAGGCGTTGTAGCGATGATCATTCCCGCCGAGGCTGGTCATCCCCGAGACACCAAAAGCCGGAAACATCTGGCGATCGACGACACTGTCGATGCTCGTCGGCAACCCCAGACTCGACGGTTTGAAGCCCAGTCCCTGGTTCGAGAAGATGTAGAGCGTCCGCGAAAATCCCAGGCGTGCCGTCAAGACCGTCGACGACGAGAGAGTGTGGGTGTACTCAGCGACGATATTGCGCGCCCGGTTCTCTTCGATGATCCGCCCTTCAGCGATCGTCAAATCATCAGGAAAGGCTTGTAACGGGATGCTCTCTGTGTACCGGTGCGAGTACCGCGCAAAGAAGGTCTGTCGATCGGAAATCCGGTGATCGATCCGGAAATCGTAATTGTCGAGATTGAGCTGGGTCGAGCCGCTCGCGGCATAGTTGTTGGCCTGCGTGTTCGGATCCCCAGGCAGGTTTGGTACGGGAAAGAACTTCATGACATTGAGCGCGACCGGATCGAGCAGGTTCGTCGGAATCCGGTTGTCCGGGAACGGGTCGCGAATGAAACCCGAGCCGGACGGATTCGCTCGAGTCGTGAAAGGATTGAAGATGCGGATCAGCGCCCCTGCCTGGTTGCGTGTTTCCGAAAAATCACCTTGTCGCTGGCGCAACGTCGGGACCGTGGTCAGCCGCGTCGCGAAGCTGCGTGCCCGTAGTCCCTCGTAGGACCCCATGAAGAAGGTCTTGTCCTTGATGATCGGTCCTGTGGCATGTCCGCCAAATTGACTCCGCTTGAAGCTGCCGAGGTCCGCGCCTCGCCGATTGTCGAAGAAGTTGTTGGCATCAAAGACCGAGTTGCGCAAAAACTCGTAGGCACTTCCGTGGAACTGGTTCGTCCCCGATTTGAAGACGACGTTGAGAACGCTCCCGAGGCTGCGACCGAACTCGGCCGGGTAGGTCGCCCCCATGACCTTGAACTCCTGGATGGCGTCGACCGACGGAAAGACAGAGATGCCAGTAAAGCCATTGACCGTCGGGAAGGAGGCGGTCACCCCGTCAATGACGGTGTCCATCATCGTCGCGCGCGCGCCGTTGACGGAGTAGCCCATCGAATTGTAGTTGTTCCCGATGCTCCCCGAGACCCCTGGGGTCAGATAGATCAGCGAGTAGACATTCCGGGTATTGAGGGGCAGGTCGAGAATCCGACGGTTGTCAACGACCTTGCCAAGGACAGAGTTGGTGGTCTCGAGGATCGGGGCCTCGGTCGTCACCTCGATCGTCTCGCTGACCGCTCCCACCTCCAACGTGAAATCGACCTGGAGTACTTGCTGGATTTGAAGAACGATCCCTGGGCGCACCGCACGACGGAATCCTTCCACCTTCGCCTCGACCCGATACTCCCCGACTCCCAAGGGTGGGGAGACATAGCTCCCTTCCCCATTCGTCGTCAGCGTCAGCACCCGCCCCGTCTGCGTCTGGGTGATCGTCACCTCGGCGTTCGGAATCACTTCTCCATTCGCATTCCGTACCGTCCCGGCGATCCCTCCCGTGAAGGACTGGCCCCAGACCACTCCGCCAATCCCGCCAAGCAGGATCAGCCCTGCCACATACCATCTCATCTTCTGCTTCATTTCGTTTGGACTCCTGAGACTTCTACCTGTGATGTTTGTTCGATTTCGTTCTTCCGATCGGCTGCCCTTTGGGCGGTCTACTTTCATCGGAAAAGGGTCCCACTCTGCTCATCCTGACCGGCTCAAGGTGGGACCGAATGCGGTCATTGTTGGCAAGATCGGGATGGCTGTCAATCCGATGGGATCTTCCAATATTAAATTCATGTAAAGTTCAGGTTAGGCGAGCCAGCCTGGGGCTCCGGAATCGTTTTTCACGGAGCCCCGCCCCAGATGGATGGACGGATGGATGGACCGGCGGCAGAAAGGCTACGGGAGAACCCGGAGCTTGAGACGGGATCCCCGTCGACCGCCCCGATAGAGGCGATGGGTTGCCCGTTGGAAATCGTCCTCCTTGGCTTGGTAGATGTCGACGAAGGTTTGCGGGTTGCGATCGACGAGGGGAAACCAGCTCGACTGGACTTGGACCATGAGGCGGTGGCCTTTCTGGAAACGATGGTGCACGTCCTGGAGAGGAAAGGAGACGGTCGTCGGAGCATTGGGGACAAACGGCCGCGGGGTCTCGTAGCTCTGCCGGAACTTGCCACGCATGACCTCGCCGCGCACCAGCATCTGATACCCTCCCATCTGCACCTCCCGGGGATTGGGATCGGGGTTGGGGGTGTCTGGAGGGAAGACGTCGATCAACTTGACGACCCAATCGGCATCCGTTCCGGTCGTCGAGACCAGCAACTCGGCATGGATGGGCCCGGCCAGCGTCACGTCCTCCTCAAGCGGTTCTGTCTGATAGACCAGGACGTCCGGTCGCGTCGCAGCAAACCGCTGATCCTCTGTCTTGTAGGTGACATAGCCGCGCCGATTGCTGATCTGCGGATGGTAGGGGACAGGCTTGGCCGGGTCACTGACAAAGGAGTCGTTCTGTTCGGTTCCCCGGGGTGGGTCAAAGGCCAACTTCCATTGGGTATCGAAGTAGAGGAATCGGTCCTGCGAACCAGCAGGTGGCCACTGCTCGTAGGTCTTCCACTGATTGGCCCCAGTCAGAAACATGGTCGCCTCCGCCAGCCCCATCTCCCCCTTGTCTTTCAAGTGAAAATTGAAGAAGGGGAGCTCGACCTGTTCCTGGTACCACTGCGACGTATTCGACCCAAAATTGATATTGCCAAGGGACGTGAAGTTCGGTCGAGCCCAGCAGCCGTGGCACCACGGCCCCATGACCAGGCGATTGGCGAGGCCCGGATTCTGCTTTTCTATTGCCTGGTAGGTCTCGAGGGTTCCGTAGAGATCCTCGGCATCATACCAGCCGGCGACCACCAGCGTCGGGGTCCGCAAACCCTTGAGGTGAGGCATGACCCGGCGGGCTTTCCAGAAGTCGTCATAGGTCCCGTGGGCCATCAGATCGTTCCAGAAGGCGATCTCGCCCTTGAAGTGGCGCCGATTGGCGTTTGCCAGCGGCCCGAGGTCGAGGAAGAACTGATAGCCATCCGGCGTTCCGTGATCGAAATCGGGAGGAGGAACGCTGGTCGGCTTTGGCCGGGGAACGCCGATCCGCGCAAAGAAGTTGAAGGAGTCGATCAGAAAGAAGGCACCGTGGTGATGCCAGTCGTCCCCGATGAACCAGTCCCCGATGGGAGCTTGCGGCGAGGCCGCCTTGAGGGCGGGGTGGGCATCGATCAATCCCATCGAGGCATAGAACCCTGGATAGGAGATTCCCCACATGCCGACCCGGCCGTTGTGATTCGGTAAGTTCTGGAGCAGCCACTCGATGGTGTCGTAAGTGTCAGTGCTCTCGTCCACCTCGCCTGCCTTCTTCCCGGGGCGGTGAGGACGGGCATTGACGAACTCCCCTTCGGACATCCAGCGTCCCCGGACATCCTGGTACACAAAGTAGTACCCCTCGCGGGCCATCGCCCGGGAGGGACCAATCGAGGCGCGGAACTCCTCACCGTAAGGCCCGGCACTGTACGGAGTCCGGCTGAGCATGATCGGGTACGGAAACATCGTCTCCCGGGGACGGTAGACGACCGTGTGGAGCTTGACCCCGTCGCGCATCGGGACCTGATACTCCGCTTTGGTGTACGCCGTGCGGGGATCCCACGTCGATTGGCCGGTCGTGGCGGGGACACTCAGGGTGACGAAGAGAACCAGCCAAAGTAGGGGTCTCATCCTGTGCTCCTCTCTTGTGCAGAAAGTCTGGAGATGAATCGGGGAATGATTTTGGTCCAGTGGACTCCCCTTGTACCGGGGCCGATTGTGCGCCATCTCTCGAGGATTGCCAAGTCTGCCCAAGGGCTCCACTTCCGTTTGTGAAGCGGAAACACGGCTTGACCGTAACGAAACACCCCGTTATAGTGCTTCCGGTTCATCACGGGGATGTGGCGGAACCGGTAGACGCGCGGGTCTCAAAAACCCGTTACCGTAAGGTAGTGTGGGTTCGATTCCCACCGTCCCCATTGGCTCTCTTCCTGTTATTCTCCTGAATTCCAATCTCTCCAACCCGACACGTCCGGTTGAGCCGGTCGAGTGAGGCCGCCTCCGCCACCCCCGCGAAGAGAGGGGCTACTCGGACGTACGAAACGTGTGAGGAGATCCATCCTGGGGGTGCGGGGCGACGACATACCCGTAATAGCCTGGGAATCGTTCAACGCAAACAGGCAGCCAAGCCGGTCCCTTGACCAGCAGGGCGGTCGAGAGCACTTCGCAGACACTCGCCGACGGGCCTATGGCAACGGCAGCCAGCGCGCGATCGACGGGCCAGCCGGTCGCGGGGTCAAGGACGTGGCCATACTCCTTCTCCCCAATCCGGAACGATCTGCCGTGCACTGCGGAGAGGGAGAGCGACGCATCCACCAAGTCGACCCGGATTGGCTCCCCGTCGCTCTCAAAAGGAGCTTGCAGCTCGATCGACCATGCCTCCCGATCCGGTGGACGCCCGATCACTCCGATGGAGCTGGTCCCCCCGTGAAGCAAGGCACTGGACACTCCATTTTCGCGAAGAGCCCGCAGGGCGACCTCGACGGCGTGCCCTTTTCCAAAACCGCCCAGATCGATCTCCACCCCAAGGGTCTCCGATCCAATCGAGAAGGTCGCCTCGTCAAAGCGCAGGTGGCCCATCCCGGTTCGCTCCCGTACCTCCTGCAGTTGGGGTCCCTCTGGAATCGTGCCAGACCGCCAAGCCCGCATCAAAGGTCCGACGGTGACGTCGAAGGCTCCATCTGTCAACTGGGTGTAGCCAGCACAGCGCTGCAACAGATAGAAAAAGGGCGGGGTGACTTGGATCCAACCCTCCCCGGCGCGACGGTTGAAGTGGGCGATCTCGCTTTCGGGTCGGTAGAAGCTGAGCAATGATTCCAGGCGCTCCACTTCCCGGAGCGCCTCTTCTCCCGCCGCCCGTCGGAAGGGCTCTTCCTCCCCGGGAAGAAGCAGCTCAAAACGGGTCGCCATGGCGTGTCGAGAGAGTCGCATCGTTTTCTGCCCCACCTCCATCCCCGAAAGAGGCAAAGTGAGGGGCCCCGCTGAGGAGAGGCCCCTCCGACGCGTCATCGGAGCGTGAGCCCCGATCAGGCGTACATCTTCCGCCGGCGCGGATCGAACTGCATCATTCGGCCTTTGCTATATGACTCCTCGGCCATCGAGACGACGGCCTGGACCCGTACCGCCAGCTCAATGTCACAGTTGGGGGGAATGTTGGCGTGCAGCGCATCGATAAAGTTCTTCTGGTGCTTCTGATGGTTTTCGCCCGCATTGGGAGGGGTCTCGTCGCTCGCTTCGAGCTCGTCGACGAAGGGCCGTTCCGGAACCACCTGGACTTTGCCTCCGCCAAAGAGAAGATTCCCCTTCTGACCACGAATCATATCCTCGATCCCCCGCTCGTTGACGGTGGCTCCGGCGAGGAAGATCATCGCGCCACCCGGGAAATCGGCCGTCATCAGCGTCGTGTCGGCGACCTCCCGGGGCTCTCCATAGCCCTTGTCGGTATCACAGAGGATGCCGCCGTGGCAGGAGACGCGGCGCGGAAAGTCTGTCAGGTTCATCGCCATCATCAGCGGATGGAGCCGATGCGGCCACAGATCGCCGATGATCCCGTTGGCATAGTCCCAGTACTTCCGCCAGCGATAGAATCGCTCCGTACTGAACGGACGATTTTTGGCGGGTCCGAGCCACCGTTTCCAATCGATGGTCTCCGGCGAGGCCTCGGGCTCGATCTTGTAGTTCCACTCCCCCTTCTGATTGTTGCGGCAGTAGCTCCCCTGGGCCCAGAGCATGCGGCCCAACTTGCCGGACTTGATGATCTCGCGTGATTTGAGCCACTTCGGATCGCTGCATCCGTGGGAGCCGACCTGGACCGACTTGCCGGTTCGCTTGGCGACATCGTAGAGCTGAAACGCCTCGTCGAGTGTCCGGGTCATCGGCTTCTCAAGGTAGATGTGCTTGCCTGCCTCAAGCGCCTCGATCGACTGTTTGGCATGCCAATGGTCAGGGGTAGCAATGACGACGACATCGATCTCTTTGTTCTCGAGAATGCGCTCATAGTCGAGAAAGGACTGGCTTTCGGCAATTCCTGCCTTGACTTGGCTCGCCTTGCGCCGCTTCTCGTAGACGTCACAGACGGCGACGACCTCCACATTCTCCTGATCCCCGAAGTCCTGGATGATCGTCATGTGGCGGTAGCCCATCCCGCCTTGGCCGATAAAGCCATACCGCAGGCGATCATTGGCCCCGAGGATGCGGGCATAGCTGGCGGCCGTCCCGGGTGTTGTCGCCGTGACATCTGGGTTCAAGAGAGTCGCCGAGGCCAGACCAACGGTTCCGACCCCAGTAGCCTTGACAAAGTCGCGGCGGGTTATTTCGTGCTCGGTGCTCTTCGTGTTGGACATAGCATCTTCCTCCAGACATCGACCTCTGATGGGTCGATCAGGCGATTTCATATAAAGAAGCCGGAATCGTCACCCGTGTCCCACTCATCACCGCTTCGTGCGCCTTGATGGCGACAACATTGGCTTGGTAGCCCTGGAGGGCCGTGCAGGCGACGGGTTTCTCTTCCCGGATGCTGCGAACAAAATGGGAGAGAGCCAGGGCTGGCGCAGACTGGCTTGGCTCCATCGACCCCTCTTGACCCGGCTCTTTGCCCGCTTCAAGGAGTTTGGTCGCGTCGGCCACCATGCAGATCCCTGTCTCGTTATGAATCTCCTCCTTTTTGGCGTAGACCTCCCAGCCAAGAAGGGGAGAGTCGGCCTCCTTGACCATCCACCCACGGTTCTCCCGGAGGAGGAGGCTGCTGTCACTCCCTTGCATCAGGGAGTAGGCGCCACTGAAGGAACTCGCCAGGGTCGAGGAGAAGATCTGACGCAGATTCTTGGGGTATTCCAGGAGGCATTGCACCGTGTCGGGAATCTCGCGCCCATCGTTCCAATTCATGATCGCACCGAATCCTTGCACGGACTGTGGCCGTGCGCGCAGGTACCAGCTCGTCAAATCGAAGTGGTGGATACCCAACTCCCCTGGGAGCCCGATGGAGGTCGCCCTGGCAAGATGCCAGTTGAGTTCCCGCTCGCGCTCGGCATTGGGAGCGGGCCTTCGCCAACTCTCCTTCCGGTTGGCCTGCGAGTAGACCTGCGCCGTCTGACCGAGGACGCCCGTCTGGACAAATTGGTGAATGTGCCGGTAAAGCGCGTTCGATCGCCCCTGCAGACCGGCTTGAAAGCGGAGATTGGGAGCCTGTTGCGCCGCCCGGGCAATCGCTGCCGCATCCTCGATCGTCGTCGCGAGGGGCGCTTCACAGTAGACGTGCTTGCCGGCTTGCAGCGCGGCCAAGACCACCTCGCGGTGGAGGTGGGTCGGAGTCGCCACGACGACGGCCTCGACCTCCTTCGATTCGAGCAGGCGGCGGTAGTCTTCGACGGGCGTCGCCTTGGGTGCCAATTCGGCGCTCCGTCGCAACGAGGGGGGATAGAGATCGCAGAGTGTGGTGACATTGGCGGCCGGTAGACGGGTCAGGTGGGTCAGCAGCTCCCGCCCCCATTGACCGAGTCCGATCACGCCGAATCGGACGGGTGGCCCTTGGATCGGCTGCTCATCGTCCCAGTTGATCGCGGCCCGCAACTCTTCCTCGGTGAAGAGCAATGTCAATCCCGCCATCGCGGTCTTGAGAAAGTCCCGTCGTTCGCTCGTCGTACCCGTCCCGCTGTTCCTGCTTGAGATGTGTCGATGTCGTTCTCTCCTTCCAGCGCCAGCGCCCTTGCCGTCTCAGGCGCGATCGGTTGCCGCTTTGAAGCTATGCAAGGTCTTGATGTACTGGGCCCGCTCAAACTGGGTGGGGTCGGGGCAGTTGTGCTGGCTCATGCTGCCATGCATCTGCTCGATCGAGTCGTACTCGTGCTCGGTCATCCAATCGACCATCTCCCGCTCGATCGTCCGGATGTACTCAATCCCGTGGCGATAGAGCGTCGAGCAGAGCATCGTCACGTCGGCCCCCGCCATGACCATCTTCAGCACGTCCTGGGAGGTGTGGATCCCGCTGGTCGCGGCGAGGCTCGTCCCCACCCGCCCGTGGAGCAGGGCGATCCACCGCATCGGCAGCCGCAGTGCCATCGGCGTGCTGAGAATGATGTGTGGTTGTACCTCCAACTGCTCGAGATTGATGTCTGGCTGATAGAAGCGATTGAAGAGAACCAACCCATCGGCCCCCGCTTCCGCCAGCCGCCGGGCCATATAGGCCATGTTGCTGTAGAAAGGGCTCAACTTGACGGCGACGGGAATGCGGACCTCGGCCTTGACCTGTTTGAGAATCTCGAGGCAGGCCTCTTCGACTTCTGCTCCGGTGCGGTAGGCGTTGGTGGGAATGGAGTAGATGTTGAGTTCCAGGGCGTCAGCCCCAGCGGCTTCGATCTGGCGTGCATAGGCGGTCCAGCCCCCTGCCGTACTCCCGTTGAGGCTGCCAATGATCGGGACCTCGACCGCCTCTTTTGCCCGTCGAATGTGGTCAAGATAGCCTTCCGGGCCGAGGTGGAATTCGCCGGCGGCGGGAAAGTAGGTCAGGGCCTCGGCAAAGCTCTCCGTCCCGTGTGTCAGATGGTGCTCGAGTTCCTGCGATTCCCGGGTCAACTGCTCCTCGAAGAGCGAATAGAGGACAATTGCAGCAGCGCCGGCGTCCTCCATCCGTCGAATCGCGTCGAGCCCTTCCGAGAGGGGCGACGCGGAGACCACCAGCGGGGTGCGCAACCGCATTCCCAGATATGTCGTCTTGAGGTCCATCTTGCCTCCCGAGCGGCCTCTTGGGCCGATCTCCTCCAACAGCCACTACTCTTGCTCTGCCTCGTGCGGCTGCCCCTTCCGCGAAGCGAGAAATTCGTACTGCTGCCACCGGTCGTGGACTGCCTGCTGGGCCGCAGCAAGCATCACCCGCGCCTCTCCCGGATGGCTTTGCGTCAACATCTTGAAGCGATTCTCCCGGTACATGTAGTCCTCGAGCGGAATCTTGGGAGCGCGGGAATCGAGTTGCAGCGGGTTCTCCCCACGTTGGGCCCGCTCTGGATGGTAGCGGTAGAGGAGCCACTGCCCCGCGTCGACGGCCGCCTTCTGGTTCTGCATCCCGGTCGTCATGTTGATGCCGTGAGCGATGCAATGGCTGTAGGCGATGATCAGCGAGGGACCGTCATAGGCCTCCGCTTCGAGAAAGGCCTTGAGCGTATGCTCGTCGCGCGCGCCCATGGCGACGCTGGCGACATAGACGTTCCCATAGGTCATGGCGATCAGTCCGAGGTCTTTCTTTCCAGCCGGCTTGCCGGCAGCCGCGAACTTGGCGACCGCCGCGCGAGGAGTCGCCTTCGACATCTGTCCACCGGTGTTCGAATAGACTTCGGTATCGAGCACGAGGATGTTGACGTTCCGTCCGCTGGCCAGCACGTGATCAAGCCCGCCAAAGCCGATGTCGTAGGCCCAGCCGTCCCCGCCAATGATCCAGACGCTCTTGCGAACCAGGACGTCGGCCAGGGAGAGGAGCTGCTTCGCCTCAAGGCCCTCTTCCCGATCGAGCCGCTGCCGGAGGAGGGCGACCCGTTCCCGCTGTTCGTAGATCCCTGCCTCGTCCCGCTGGTCGGCGGTCAGCAACTGCTCCGCGAGTTCCTCGCCGATCGTCGCGGCCAAGCGACGCACCAGTTCGCGGGCAAACTCCTGCTGCTTGTCGAGTGAGAGGCGATAGCCCAAGCCGAACTCGGCGTTGTCCTCGAAGAGGGAGTTCGACCAAGCAGGGCCACGCCCGGCAGCGTCGACCGTGTACGGGGTCGTCGGCAAGTTGCCACCATAGATCGAAGAGCACCCCGTCGCGTTGGCGATCAGCATTCGATCCCCGAAGAGCTGGGTCGCGAGCTTGATGTAGGGGGTCTCGCCACAGCCGGCACAGGCACCCGAAAACTCGAAGAGGGGCTGCTGAATCTGCTGCTGCCGGATGCTCCCTACCTTGAGCTGCCGTCGGTCCTGTTCGGGCAGGGCAAGGAAGAAGTCCCAGTTGCGTCGCTCCGCTTCGCGCCGTGGCGGCTGGGGAACCATCTGGATCGCCTTGAAGCGGGGTTGCGACTTGTTCTTGGCGGGACAGACATCGACACAGATTCCGCACCCAGTGCAGTCCTCCGGCGCCACCTGAATCGTGTACTGCAACCCGTCCCACTCCCGATCCTTGGCTGGCGTCGCCCGAAACGTCTCGGGTGCCGTGGCCAGGCAGGCCTCGTCATAGACCTTGATCCGAATGACGCTGTGCGGGCAGACCATGGCGCACTTGCCACACTGGATGCAGACGTCTGGATCCCAGGCCGGAATCTCCTGGGCGAGGTTGCGCTTCTCCCACTGGGCGGTTCCCGTCGGAAAGGTGCCATCGACCGGCAGTGCGCTGACCGGCAGTTGGTTGCCGGTTCCCGCAATCATTGGGCCAAGCACCTTCCGAACAAAGGGTGGTGCCTCGGCAGGGACGGGAGCGACCCTCTCCGTCCGGCTGGTGGCAACCGCCGGGACCGGGACCTCGAAGAGGTGGGCGAGCGTCTCGTCGATCGCTGCCAGGTTGCGGGCCACCACCTCGTCGCCTTTGCGCTGGTAGGTCTTGACGATCGCCCGCTTGATCTGGGCGATCGCCTCCTCCCGTGGCAAAACACCGGAGAGGGCGAAGAAACAGACCTGCATGATCGTATTGATGCGTCCCGCCATCCCTGCCTGCCTCGCGACAGCCGTCGCGTCGATGACGTGGAAGCGGATCTGCCGCTCGATCATCCGCTCCTGCATCGCCCGCGGGAGCCGGTCCCACACCAGATCTGGAGGATCCGGTGTGTTGAGCAGAAACGTTCCTCCCTCCACCAGGGGACTGACCATGTCGTATCGTTCAAGGAAAATGGGTTGATGACACGCGGAGAAGTTGGCTTCCGTGATGAGATAGGTCGAATGAATCGGGTGTGGTCCAAAGCGGAGGTGGGAGATCGTCATCGCCCCCGACTTCTTTGAATCGTAGACGAAGTAGCCCTGTGCGTGAAAATCGGTATTCTCGCCAATGATCTTGATCGAATTCTTGTTGGCACCGACCGTTCCATCAGCGCCCAGTCCGTAGAAGAGCGCACGGACAACCTCCGGCGGCTCGGTCGAAAAATGGGGATCGTAGGGGAGGCTGCTCCCGGTGACGTCATCCTCGATCCCGATGGTGAAGTGGTTGCGCAATACCGGTTCGGCGAGATGATCGAAGATCCCCTTGATCATCGCCGGCGTAAACTCTTTCGACGAGAGGCCGTAGCGACCGCCAATGACGCGAGGCAAGATGCGCGGGGCCCCGTCCTCGATCTCCTGCCCTTCGGCGAAGACTTCGTGCAGGGCCGCAACACAGTCGAGATAGAGGGGCTCCCCGGCGCTCCCCGGCTCCTTCGTCCGGTCGAGCACGGCAATCCGACGTACCGTCGAGGGGAGCGCCGCGACAAACCGCTTGGCGTCGAACGGCCGGTAGAGCCGGACCTTGACCACTCCGACCTTCTCCCCCACCGCCGTCAGTGCCTCGACCGTCTCGCGAACGGCCTCCGCCCCCGACCCCATCAAAACGACAACCCGTTCCGCGTCCGGCGCTCCTTCGTACTCGAAGAGGTGGTACGGACGACCCGTCCGCTCTGCCAACCGGTCCATTGCACGCTGCGTCAGATCGGGACACGCAAGGTAGAAAGGATTGACTGTCTCCCGCGCCTGAAAGTAGACATCGGGATTTTGCGCCGTTCCCCGCAGAACCGGCCGGTCTGGCGAGAGCGCTCGCGCGCGATGGGCAAAGACCCGTTCTGGGTCGATCATCGCCCGCATGTCCTCTTCGGTCAGCATCTCGACCTTCATCACCTCATGCGACGTCCGAAACCCGTCGAAAAAGTGGATGAAGGGAAGGCGTGACTCCAAGGTCGTCGCCTGAGCGATGAGGGCCATGTCCATGGCTTCTTGAACCGAAGAGGAGCAGAGCATGGCCCACCCTGTCGCCCGCGCCGCCATGACATCGCTGTGATCACCAAAGATCGAGAGGCCTTGTGCCGCCAGCGAGCGGGCCGCCACGTGAAAGACCGTCGACGTCAGCTCTCCCGCGATCTTGTACATGTTCGGGATCATCAGCAGGAGGCCCTGCGAGGCGGTAAAAGTTGTCGTCAGAGAGCCCGTCTGCAAGGCCCCGTGGACGGCCCCCGCCGCGCCGCCTTCGCTCTGCATCTCAACCACCGACGGAATCGTCCCCCAGAGATTGGCAACCCGCTCCGATGACCAGGCGTCGGAGAACTCCCCCATCGGTGAAGACGGCGTGATCGGATAGATGCAGATCACCTCGTTGACCCGATAGGCGACGTGGGCCACCGCCTCGTTCCCGTCGATCGTCTTGCGTACTCTCGCCATGCTGTCCTCTCTTTTGGGTCTTCCGGGTCTTTTGGGTCTTTTGGGTCTTCCGGGCGTTGGAGGGGGCTCGTCCCTTCCAGCGGACTCGGCCTGCTCCCCCTGCTCCCTTCGCAGAACACGCCTCTCCAGAAACGAGGGAAAGTGCAAACCCTATTCCAGAACGGAACGACCCGTTCCCCAAGGCGGTCCGAATCCGTAGCCTTCAAGTCAACCCATTGTGAGAGGCAGCACTTGTGGCACCGCCCCCCCTTCGACCGGGAAGCAGGAGCAGCCGGAGACAACAGGTGATGACGAGGGATCGTGGGGAATGATCCGCAACCAGAACGGGTCTGTGGGGGAAGAAAGGGAAATTTCCCCAAAGAGGGAGACGATGAGGGTGCGCAATCAATCGAAGAGGGAGGGTTGGCGGAGTGAGTCCGTGGTCTCTGTCTCAGGTAGCGGGGCAGTCGGATCAGGCGGGAGGATCTCGATCACGTCCCCCGGACGGACCGATCCGCTCCGCAGCACGCGGGCCAACTGGCCACATCGACCGTAGAGCCGTTTGGGAAGGCGATGGTCGATCCGGGTAATCGATCGGCAAGGCTGACGCGCCTCGGTGATCTCCAGTTCGGCTGTCCCAATCCGGAGGCGCATCCCGGGTCGGAGCTGGTCCAGCGCGAGGTGGTCTGTAAAGAAATTGGCGCTCAAGCGGTCAGCCGGCATGGGCAGCCCTTCCGCGAGCAACTCTCGCCGAACCTCCTCGGCAAAGAGGCTGACCTGTCGGTGAGGATCCCGGCCAGCGTGGCGATCCCCACGCAATCCGTACGCCGCGATCAACTCGGCCTCGGCCACGGCCGCCTTCCCCTCACCCTTTCGTTCGCCGAGATGAATGCGGAGGAGCACCGGCCTGCCCAATGGCCTCTCCTCTGTGTCGGGTCGCTCGTCTGGATTGCCCATCTCCCGCCCCCCGAATTTGTTGCCACCTCAGTAGGCCGCCACTTCACGAATCGCCCGCAGGAGATCCTCGGTCTGAGGCAGGATCGCGTCTTCTACCTCGGGAGCATAAGCGACAAAACAGTCGAGGGCCGCCACCCGCCGCACCGGGGCATCGAGATTGGCAAAAAGCTCGGAGGAGATGCGTGCTGCCAACTCGGCACCATAGCCCCACGAAAGCGGATCCTCATAGGCAACGATCGCACGACTCGTCTTCTTGACGCTCCGTTCGATCGCGTGCCAGTCGTAGGGGCTGAGGGTCCGCAGGTCGATCACCTCGACCCGGAGCCCCGCCTGCTCCGCCGCCTGGTTCGCCGCGACCACCGACCGCTGGACCAGTGCTCCGTAGGTGATGATCGTCAGATCCCGTCCCTCCCGAACCACCTTTGCCTTCCCGAACGGAATCGAAAAGTCCGCTCCCGGATGTGGACTCTTGTTGTACGTCTGGCGATAGAGATGCTTGTGTTCGAGAAAAAGAACGGGATCGTCGCACCGGATCGCCGTCCGCAGCAACCCATAGGCGTCGAGGGCGGTCGAGGGAAGGACCACTCGCCATCCGGGGATTGCCGTGAAGAGCGAGGCCCCCGACTGGCTATGGTAGATTGCCCCACCCTTGAGGTACCCGCCGATCGGGACTCGCACCACCATCGGCGATTTCCAATTATTGGCCGAACGCCAGCGGAGGACCGCGATCTCATTGCGCATCTGCATGTACGCCGGCCAGATGTAGTCGAAGAACTGGATCTCAGCAAGCGGCTTCAGTCCTCGAACCGCCATGCCCATCGACCGCCCGACGATGTTGGCCTCGGCGAGCGGTGTGTTGAAGACTCGGTGCGAGCCAAACCGGCGCTGGAGGTTGGCCGTCACCTTGAAGACGCCTCCTTTGCCTTTGACCTTCTCGAGGTACTGCTGCCGGCTGACATCGGCGACATCTTCCCCCAGCACGACAATCCGCGGATCGTGCTCCATCTCCTCGTGCAGGCAGCGGTTGATCAGGTCGACCATCGTCAGGTCATTCCCAGCAAACTCGGGACTTGCCTCGGTGTCGAAGACGGCCGAGGTCGGATCTACCTCGGGCGAGTAGACGAACTCGAGCGCGGAATCCTTTGACGGTTGCGGCAACTGAAGCACCTGATCGGTGATTTCCGTCAACTCCGCATCGATCTGGCGGCGGATCTGCTCAAGCTCTTCCGGTGTCACCGCTGCGCTCTCCAGGAGAGATCGCTCGAGCTTGATGATTGGATCCCGAGCCGCTTCCCGCTGCCGCTCCTCTTCGGGCCGATACATCGCCTCATCATCCGATTGCGAGTGGGAGTAGGGGCGCACGACGTGGGCGTGCAACAATGCCGGCCCTCGCTGCTGACGAACGTGGCGCAGGCACTCCTCGACGGCGGCGTAGCTCTCCTGGAAGTCCGTCCCGTCACACTCCATCACCTTGAGCCCTGGGAAGCCTCGCAGGAGATGCGAGATGCTGCCTCCAACCGTCTGGACCTCGACCGGAGTCGAGATGGCATAGCCATTGTCCTCGATCAGATAGAAGACCGGCAGTTGCAGGTTGGTCGCGGTGTTGAGCGACTCCCAGAACTCCCCCTCGCTCGTCGCCCCGTCTCCAGCGGAGACATAGACGACCTCATCCGCGTGAAATCGCTCGGCACGATCGGCGATCTCCTCGATCATCGAATAGCGATAACCAGCCTCCGCCGTCCCAATCGCGTGGAGAAACTGCATCCCTGTGCAGGACGATTTCGAGACCATGTGCAATCGCGGACAGCCCCAGTGAGACGGCATCTGCCGCCCTCCCGAGAGACGATCCTCCTTCGCCGCGACCGCGTTGAGCAACTGCTCGGCCGGGGTCAAGCCCAGCTCCAACGCCAGCGCCCGGTCGCGGTAGTAGGCGTAAAACCAGTCATATCCCGGACGCATCTGCATCCCGACCGCGGTCAGAACCGCCTCATGCCCAGCGCCACTGATCTGAAAGAAGATGCGGTTCTGCTTCTTGAGCAGGAGCTCCTTGTCGTCCAATCGACGCGATTGGTACATAGTCCGATAGGCGCGAAGAAGGGTCGCAGTATCACTCGGCCAGCCAGACTCTTTTTTTCGTTCTGAGATCATGCTTTCATTCTGCCATCGGCCAACGGGCATCCACTCTGGGGCGGTGCCTTCCAGCCAGGAGTGGCGCCTTCCGGCGTGACGCAGCGCCGGCCTCACAGATGAGCGACGGATCAGGCGTAAAACCGGTAGCGGCACATTCTTGATCCAATAACCGGCAAGTCTATACAAGAAATCTCCCATTGTGCAAGCTAACCAAGGACAGTCAGGCGGCTACCGCACTGGTCCCTGTCGGGCCCAAGCCACCGCTTGACAGACACCCTGCCAGACACCCACCATGTTGGTTTATGGCTGATTCTGTCGAGTGGGCCCTCTCGTACGAAGAAATCAAGCGTGAGGAGTGAGAAGAGGAGCGAGAAGAGGAGCGAGAAGAGAAGATGTGTCACGTGTGGAGGGACCGATGCGCCTGACAAACGACGAGATCTCCCGTCGAATGGCGAACCTGCCCGGATGGGAGCGGATTGGCGACGAGATTCAGCGCCAGTGGGTTCTGGAGAACTTTCAGGCAGCACTCGCATTCGTCAACCAAATCGGGGCGCTGGCGGAAGCCGCGGATCACCATCCAGACATTCTCCTCTACGGGTGGAACCGGGTCCGATTGACCCTGACGACCCACTCTGATCAGGGTTTGACCGAGAAGGACTTTTCGCTGGCCGCCTTGATCGACCAACTTTCCTCTGCCGATTAGGAGATCGTGGAGGTTCAGCCCCTCCGGAGCCGCATGCAAGAGAGTCTCAATGCTGTCAGTGTTCTGAGCGCGATGATCACGCCGGTGGTTCTCATCTCGGCCTGTGCGACGCTCATCTTCTCGACCTCGACGCGCCTTGCGCGGATCGTCGACCGGGTGCGCAGCCTGATGCAGTCGATCGAGAACCTCTCCTCCTCGAGCGAGGTCGATTTTCCGGAAGAACGGAGCCGCGAATTCGATCGGCAACTGGCCATCCATACCCGACGCAGCAAATTGATCCAGAACTCCCTGACCAGCTTCTACTTCTCGCTGAGCCTCTTCGTCGGGGCAACAGTAACGATCGGACTCCAAGCTGCCTTCCAAATTGTCCCTCTGTGGGTTCCCAATCTGCTGGGGATTGTGGGAACGTTGGTCCTCTTTTACGCCTGTGTCACCCTTATCGTCGAAACGCGGCTCGCCCTTCGTTCCGTCCGGTCAGAAATGGAGTTTGCACTCTTTCTTCGGGCAAAGTACCAGGCGCGCCGCGCCCACTGGCAGCAGGAGGAGATCGGGTGAAGCAGATCACGATCGTCTGTGACGGAAGCAGCCTCGGCAATGGAACCCGGGGGAGCCGGGCCGCCGCCGTTGCCATTCTCGAATACCGGAGCCATCGGCGGATTCTTGGTGAATATCTCGGGAACGGAACCAATCAGCAAGCCGAGATCGTCGCGGCGTGTCTCGGCTTGGAAGTCCTCAAGGAGGCCTGCCACGTCAAGATCGTCACCGACTCCCAGTATGTCGTCAAGACGATGAAAGGGCTCTTCCAGCGCAAAACCAACCTGCCCTTCTGGGAGCGGCTCGATCGTGCAGCGAGCCCGCACCAGGTCACCTGGACCTGGACGCGTGGCCACGCCGGCCATCCCATTCAGGAGAAGTGCGACCAGGCTGCGCGCGCGATCGCCTCTGATGGCCACGTGCAACAACCTCTTCTCGATCAGATCCTGATGTCGTGATCACTGCTCTCATTTGAAGAAGCCAAATCCCTTCGGGTATGATCGGAGTTTCTTTCTTGAGGGATGAAGAGCCTGAGACGAAAGCGAAGAGAGGTATGGGCATGAGGGGGAGAGGGTCGACACAGAGTGCCAGTCTGGATGGGGAAACGGAGAATGGGGAGGAGACTCGATCGCCCAGCCAACTCTCGCGCTATCTTTCGCTGACCAAACCCCGCATCACGGTGATGGTCACACTCTCGGCGCTGGCCGGTTTCGGCGTGGGTTCTGCGTCGCCGGTTGACTGGGGACAAGTAGCCCTCTTCGCGTTGGGCATCGCGCTGCTCTCCAGTGGCATCGGGGCGCTCAACCAGTACTGGGAACGTGATCTGGACAGCCTGATGAACCGGACGAAGGTTCGCCCTCTCCCCCGCGGACTGATCACACCCGGCCGCGCGCTCGCCTTTGGCGTGACGGTGACGCTCCTCGCGGAACTTTATCTTGCTTGGTTGATCAATCCCCTGACGGCCGGTTGGGGCCTGGTCGCGGTCGGAAGCTACCTCTTCGTCTACACGCCCCTCAAGACCCGCACGCCGTGGTGCACCTTCATCGGTGCCATCCCAGGTGCCTTGCCCCCCCTGCTGGGCTGGACGGCAGCGCGAAACGCGCTGGGACCGGAAGCACTCGTTCTCTTTGGAATTCTCTTCCTCTGGCAGTTTCCGCATTTTCACGCAATTGCGACGATGTACCGGGAGGATTATGCGCGAGCTGGGATTCGGATGCTGCCAGTCGTCGAACCCGGGGGGCGTTCCACGGCTCGGCAGATCGTCTTCTACGCATTGTTGCTGCTGCCCGTCAGCCTTCTCCCGACCTATTATCGATTCTCCGGATCTGTCTACTTGGGGGGAGCCGTGCTGCTCGGGCTGCTCTACCTCGGAGTGAGCATCCAGACAGCGCGGGTCATGTCACGGGAGAACGCCCGACGCCTTCTCAAAGTTTCCGTTCTCTACCTCCCGCTGCTCCTTGGTCTGATGGTGCTCAACCACTGATCAAGCGGGACCGGGGAGAGTTCCTGGATCTTCGTTCCCTGGCGATTCCCCAAGAGCCGCCGAACCAAAAGCGGCCTTGCGAATCCGATCCATGACGGCACGCCCCAATCCTTCGGGGGGAACTGCCTGGCAAAAGATCCGCTTGATGCCCTCCGCATCACACTGCCGAAAGAAGGCGAAGAGCCGATGGGCGTAGGCTGCTGGATCTGGGCAGAGCGCGATGCGCTGGAAACGTTCCGGATGAGGTGGGGTTCGCAGCCCAATCCAGGCGGCGTGCGGACCGGGAGACCAGCCTTCCTCTCGCCGACGGAGCAGATCGATGACGACCACCTCCGCCCGCGGTGAGTAGTGGCGGTACTTCATTCCGGGGCTCCTGGGCGTGGTTCCCCGATCAGAGGACGCCGCATCGGTCCCATCGATCAGCCCTCCTGCGGGAACGAAAGCTGCCAACTCCTCGAACGAAACGGCACCCGCACGCAGCAGAACCAGCCGATCTCCCGTACAGTCGACCACCGTCGACTCCAGTCCGACTCGGGTCTGCTCTCCCCGCAGAATACATGCGATACGCCCGTCGAGGTCGGCTTGGACCGCTTCCCAGGTGGTCGGGCTCGGCCGACCGGAGAGGTTGGCGGATGGTGCGGCGACCGGGACGCCGCAGGCGAGCAGGAAACGCTGGGCGAGGCGATGATCAGGCATCCGCACCCCAATCGTCGAGAGCCCGGCGGTCGCCTCGAGCGGAACCCGTTCGTGTCGCGGCAGCAGAACTGTCAACGGCCCCGGGAAGAACCGCTCGATCAGAGACTCGGCAAGAGGAGGGATCGCCGCCGCGACTTGTCGCAACTGCACCCGCGAGGCGATGTGGGCGATCAAGGGGTTGTCGTGCGGTCGCCCCTTGGCAAGAAAGATCTTCCGGATCGCTTCCCCATCAAAGAGATTGGCACCCAGACCATAGACGGTCTCGGTCGGGAAGGCGACCAATTCTCCCCGCCGCAGGTATTCGGCCGCTCGAGTCGGCGAGAAGGTAATCCGGGTCCGCATCTCAGGGGCTCTTCTCCGGAAGAGGGCTCGACTCCCGTACGGCTGTGGGTCGGGGCCCTTCGATGAGGATGCCTCGGGTGCGCCGGGTGAAGTTGAGTTCGGTTTGGGGAGAGCCCACCTCCCGATACGGTGGAGAGAAGATCGTGCGGCTCTGAATTGGTGTGGCGCGATAGATCGTCCCGACCTCGAATCCGTTCTGGCCCCAGAAGCCGTTCGAGTCGATCCTGACAGGTTCCGGAATCGCTCCCGTTCCAGAAACCCGCGAAAATTGGACCCACCCCTGGCGCGACTCAGCTTGCCAGTTGGTCACCTGCCCCGCGAGTGCGTAGAACCTGAGCACCATCTGGTCGTAGGCACGCTTGACGTCAAGTCGGCCGGCACCGTAGACCGTGTTTGGAGTCCCGGTCGAACCGCAGACGGCCTCGACCGGTGTGGGGACCGCTGTCTGGTTGAGGAGATTCTCCGTCTGCTCGATCTGGCCGCGAAGTTGCGGAAAGGCGGACCAGAGGAGGGCGACCGCCCCGACGACGTGGGGGGTCGCCATCGATGTCCCGCTCAGCGATCCGTAGCTATTGCCGCGCACCGCGGACCGGACCGAGAGTCCGGGAGCCATCAGATCGGGTTTGCGTCGACCACTTCCGTCGACCGTCACCGGGCCCCGACTGCTGAACCGCGCGACCAATCCGTTGGAGTCGATGGCCCCAATGGTGTAGTTGGCCTGGTAGATCGCCGGGGGATCGCTGAGAGAGGAACAGGACGGCCCACTATTGCCAGCGGCGGTGATCGTCATGATCCCGGCTGCCCGCTGGGCCTCGACGGCTTCGCGCAAGATCAGCGCCGAGCACCCTTCCGATGGAGGGCAACTCCAGGAGTTGATGGTGAGGTGCGGAGCCTTGGTCGGATCGCCCTGGTCGGGTCGTGCCCCGTATGGATAGGGAGCAAGAAAGAACTGAAAACATTCGAGGTAGGTCGCCGGGGTCCCATTCCCACGGTCCATATTCCGACAGCCGATGAATCGTGCGTCGGGAGCGACGCCAATCCGATTCAACTGCCCATCCCAGCCGAGCGCAGTTCCCATGGTGTGGGTACCGTGGTTGTCGTCATCGCAGGGCGTCCGGGTCTGCGGGCCGCACACACCCCCTCCGGAACGGATACTGTCGTGCCAGTTGTAGTCGTGGGTAACTCCCTGTTCACTCCACCCTCGATACTGGCGGCGGAGGGCGGGATGGTCCCACTGAATTCCCGTATCCTGCCCACCAATGACGATCCCCCGGCCAGTGCTCCCTGCCGCCCAGACCTCGTGCGCACGAATCGTGACGATCCCCGGCTCGACTCCCTGCGGTGGCGCTGTTTGCGCAAGGTCCGATCCACCCTCTGGGAGAATCGGGGAGCGCCCTTGCACCATCGGATTGGCTTCGATCCGGGCGACCTCGGGCCGCGCGGCCAGTTCCATCGCCGCCGAGGGATCTCCGTGAACCAAGACCGCATTGACCAGGTAAAATGGCTGGTGATCAAGGTGCCGGTCTTCCAGCCAACGCAGGAGGCCAGCTTGTGTGCGACGGGAGTGGGTGACCAGCGTCTCGAAGACGTACCGGCCTTTCTCCTCCTTCGTCACGAGACGATCCGCTCCACTGAGGTCTGCCCGCTCACGCAAATGGACCAGAAAGGGATGAGCCCCCCCATCCACCATCTGCTCGAGCAGCACGGGAGAGATCTTCGCCTGGATCTGAGGAGGCACGCTCACCGCACCAACCCGATTCCAGGTGAGCCCTTTGACCCAATCTGCGGGAAGAAAGAGCAAAACCAAGGCCAGCCCAACCAGAAGGCGCACAGACAGTCGCATCGCCTGGGCAGACAGGTTCATGAACATCCTCCTGAAAAGGCTATCCCCCTCGACGACCACTTGCCAAGCCTGCCAGTATGGTGACGAGGGGACCGGGGACACACCTCGCCTAGAAGCGCATCGCTTTGACCGCGGCGTCAGACCACGCCTCAAGCGGAGCAAAATCGTCGGTCAAGATCACGGCGTTCTCTTTTGGAAGGGTCAATTCCGAGGCCAAGACGGACTCGACATACTTGTCCCGACGCACCTCCTCCGACACCTTCATCGGGAAGGGAGCGGGCGATTCGGGCAAGGTACCCGAGACGAGAAACATCGTCGAGACAAAACCAGCCGGCTTGCCGAGGAGCAGCCAGTTCGGGGAGAAGACCCGTGTTGGACCAAAGGTCGACTCCATCGTCCGGTGAACGGAAGAGACGACCCGGGCCTCCTCCCCGACCAGCCCCCCGACGATATTGGCAATGATTAGTCCATTTGGAGCAAGATTCCGCAGCGTTTCAAAGGCCTCCTTGGTCAGCAGATGGAACGGAGGGGTATCCCCGCTGAACGCATCCAGCACGATGACATCGTAGGACTCCCGCTGCTCTTGCAGCCGCACGCTCTCCGTGCGAGCGTCACCGATGATGACCCGTACCGAGTCTGGCAGGCCGAAATGGTCGCGGGCGACCTGCTCCGACATCGGATCGATCTCGATGACAGTCACTTGAGCTCCTGCCTCCGCCATCGCACGCGCGTAGACGCCGGCCCCGAGCCCCCAGATGAGCATCTTCTTCGGTACTCCCCGGGCGGTACTGAGACGGCTCAACCCATAGGCGTACTTGGCGTGCGAAACATCTCCAATCATCGACCCTTGCTGCACACCGTTGAGAAAGAGATACCGAACTCCCCTGAAGTCGCTGACCACCAAATCTCCGTAAGAAGAAGGGACGCGTGCGGTGACCGGATAGGAGACGTTCTTGTAGAGGACCTCTCGATCGGAATCTTCACCCATCGCCTGTGTCGCCACCGAAGCAAGAACCATCACCAGAACGAAAAGGGCTGTCTGAAGGCGTTTGGCATTGAAGAGGAGGTAGGTGAGGGGAGGAAGGGTCAGTGCGGCTACCGTTGAGAGGATCGCCGCGTGAACCGTCATATTCGGAATCAAGAGGAGCGAAACGGAGAGGCTTCCCGCGACAGATCCAACGGTCGAGAGCGCGTAGAGATTGCCGACGCTGGTTCCCAATTGCTTCTGATCGACAGCGGCCCGTACCGCCATGGGTGAGACCATTCCCAAGAGAAAAAGGCAGGGCAGGAAGAGCAGCGTGGCGGCAACAAACGTCCCCCCGACCATCCCGGCTCCGTAGGCGACCTGGAGAACCGGCTTGGTCATCAAATCGGAGAGGAGGAGCACGCCAGCCGCCACCGCCATGACGATCATCAGAGAGGAGAGCCCGGGGCGTCGATCGGCGATTCGCCCACCAACCGCATACCCAACTGCCAGGGCCGCGAGCGTCACCGTGATCAGTGCGCTCCAGACGTGTAGGGTCGTTCCAAAACTTGGCGCGAGAATCCGGGACCCGAGAATCTCGACGATCATCACCGAAGCTCCGCCAATGAGCACCGTGCCGCGCAGTAGCCACTGATTCAACGCGGAGAGTTGGCCAGACTGATGACCGGCCGCGACCCCGGGCGAGGGCTCGGTGGTGGGGGGGCCTGCCTGTCTTTTTGATTTTCCTTTGCCACTTGTTTGCACAACAGTCCTTCCTCAAACTGCCATCCCCGGCCGTCTACCGGGGGAAAATCACCCCTTCATCCCGCTTCGCTCCATTCCAGTCGTGGTCTCCTGCGCTGGCGGCCGGCCCTCTCGCGCTTCCCGGATCTCAACGGCGGAGATGCAGGGAGCCAAGGACCTTAGCGGGGCACTCCTTCGACTTCATTCAAGATCGACCTGCTCAGTGGCCGATGCAACTGGCTCGGGGGCAAGGCCAAAACGTCATGAGAATATGCCAATTGCTGCCCAATTTCCAAACCTTTCCTCCGGTTCCTTCCGCAGAAGCTGGGCGGAATCAGAGGGGGCAATTGAAAGAGCGAGGAGCGGTCGGTACACTGAAGAGGGACGAGGGGTGAGGGGTGAGGGAGAAGTATGAGTTATGAGTGAGGAAGGAAGGGAGTC
>JBMOHS010000022.1:0-32315 GCA_049317725.1 Blastocatellia bacterium | reverse complement strand
TGAAGGTTGGGGCAGAGCCCGTCGGACGGACCCAACCAGAAGCGCGCAAGAAGCAGGTGTTGATTGTCACGATGGCCCGATGGTCATCCCGGAGTTGAATCTCACACGGCGAACGCCGGACAGTGCCCCGTCCCGGGAAGGACTCATCGAAATCCCGACGAACAAACAGGTACTGGCCAGTGAATGAGTCGAAGAGGAAAAGGTGGCCAAACCGCTGATCGATGACGATGGCATCCCAGACACGAACGTGAAAGCGGGTCGTCGCCGTCTCCCCGCAGGCATCGACTGCTTGACAAGTGACTTCCGTATTCCCGACCCGAAAGAGGCTTCCGCTGGGCCCACTGGAGTGGCTGCAAGTGATGCGCACCCCTGGGGCGTTGTCCGTCGCGGTGGGGAGCGGGAAACTGACCACGGCCCCAGTAGCGTCTCCGGGCCGAGTCCCAATCGCCTGCAGGTCAGGGAGCGAAGAGAGCACGGGAGGGGGGTTTTGGGCAATCACCTGGAGCGTCGTCTGGTTATCTGCCAATCGCGGGTCTCCGGTTTGAGCGGTGACCGCCGCCGTGTTGCGGAGGATCTCGCCCTCGCAGACATTCTCTTGGACCCGGACACGGAACTGAATCTCCACCTGCCCATTGACGGCCAGGGTTGGGATGGAGACGACCCTCACCTCGCCGTCCAAGCCACAAACTCCTCCGCCTGACGCCTGACAGAAGGTCATCAATGTCTTTGCAGGGAGCTGGTTGGTGACCAGCAGGTTGGTCGCAGGATCTGGTCCCTGATTGGTGACGGTCACTGTCAAGAGAAGTTCATCTCTCGCTTCGACTGTCATCCGGCTGGCACTCTGCATTATCGCCAAGTCGGCAAACTGCGCGGCAGTGCTGAAGAAGAGAGAGATCGAGTTGTCGACAAAATTGGTACTGGCGAGATCGACGTGACCATCCCGGTTGAAGTCGGCAGCGACGACGCCGGACGGAACTCGACCGGTGACAACCCGATTGAGGTGCGTAGTTGGCGCAAGGGTCCCGTCTCCACGTCCGAGAAGGACAAGAAGGTCGTTCTCTTCCTGGTGGGACACAACCAGATCGGGGATGGCATCCCCATTGATATCGCCAGTTTCGAGATCAAAGGGTCGACGACCCACTGGGTAGGAACGGGCGGTGTCGAAGAGAAAGTTTCCCCTGCCGCGCAGAATGTGGACGAGATCCTGGGAGGCATCAAGGACCGCCACGTCGAGATGACCATCCCGATCCAGGTCGACGATCTGGAGGCTGCTGCTCCCAATCCCAACGGGCAGATCGCTCATCCGGAGCAGGTGCCCTCCGCCCAGATTACGGAAGAGGGTGAGGGTACTTGTCCCGGTACTGACGACAGCGAAATCCGCGCGCCCATCCCGATCGAAATCACCCAAAGCCAAGCTGTTGGCTGCGTCTCCGACCGGATACTCCACGGGAGTCTGGAAGGACCCGTCTCCTCGACCGTGGTAGAGCGAGAGGGTTCCACCTTGACGATGAACGATCGCCAAGTCCGGGTTCAGGTCATCGTCAAACAAGCCGACGACCATTGCGCGGGGTTCTGGAGCGACCGTGTAGACCATCCGGCTCGAATAGGACCCTGCACCATCGCCCAGAATGAGGGAGATGGTGTGACAGAGGTGGCTGACGACGACCAAGTCCCTCTTTCCATCCCGATTGAAGTCGGCTCCTTCGACCTGGGTGGGACAGTTTCCCCCAGGGAGAGGCATCGAGTGGGACACAAAAGTCCCATCCTCACGCCCCAGAAAGACTGTCAAATCCCCGGAGTCGCGGTTCGGAGCGAGCAGGTCCAGGTTCCCGTCCCCGTTCCAGTCGAGGGCAGTCAGGGAGAAGGGACCTGTTCCCGCTGGGTAGTCCACGCTGGGTGCGAAGGCGAATGGGGCAGCTTGGAGATGAGGATGTGGAGAATTGACCTGCCCTGCCGCCACTGCGACCAAGGAAAGACTGCACCAAGCAAGAATCACTCCTCGTCCAAGTGAGGGCAACAAACCGCTCAAGCAGCGTTTCATCCGGGACTCCTTTCTGCTCTCCTCCCAGAGAGTTCTCATCGGTAGGGTTTCTGGTCACCTGTCAGACTGACTCACCTGCTGTTGGCAATCGACGCTAAGCTAAAGAGCAAATATTGTTCCAAAGTCTAGAGGCTATCCAGAAGCCGGGGGGGGAATTGCCGGGATCGATTCAATAGTGGTACTCTACTGGTGTCTACATTGATGAAAGTCTTCTGAGTGACACCGTGCTGGAATCTCCAGCCATACCCGCCAGCCCCAGGTTAGGGGAGTCTCTCAGAAGAACCAAGCAGTTCTGCCACGGGCGGCATTGGACAGTGTGATCGGAGGAGGCGACTCCCCGACAGAACCCTTGCCCCCTCTCGACAATCCTTTCTTAACACACGGCGTGTGAAAGGGGCTCCCTGGCGTCATCCCATTCGTTGCATATGAAGACGATCCTGACAATTGCGGGACATGATCCTTCAGGGGGAGCCGGCGTGGCCGCTGACCTCAAAACGTTCGCCGCGTTCGGTTGTTATGGGATTGCCGCAATCACGTCGCTGACCTTCCAGAACACGATCGAGGTGCGCGGGGCCTCCCACAGTTCCGCAGAGGTGCTGAAGGGGCAACTGGAGCCGCTGCTGGAAGATTTCTCTCCATCGGCGGTCAAGACGGGGATGATCCCCACGCCGGAGACGATCCGGGCGGCCGCAGCGACCATCGCCGGACATCAGCTTCGACAAGTGGTCGTCGATCCAGTGATTCGATCGACGAGTGGCTTCGACCTGATCGATGACCGGGCCGTAGACGAATTGGTCACGCACCTGCTGCCGCTGGCGACGTTGATTACCCCCAACTTGGCGGAGGCAGAACGATTGACGGGGGGGAGAGTCCAGACACTGGAGGAGAGAAAGCGGGCCGCAGCCCAGATTCACGAGTTGGCGAGACAAGGAGCGAACAGCCAACCCGGACCTGCGGTGCTGCTTAAAGGCGGCCATCTCGCCGATGATGCGAGCGACCTCCTCTTCGATGGACGGAGTTGGACGCTCTTTCCGGGCGAGCGGATCGAGACGCGCCACACGCACGGAACTGGTTGCACGCTCTCGGCAGCGATTGCCGCCCTCCTTGGTTGCGGCCAAGCCCTCCCGGAGGCGATCGCCCGTGCCAAGGACTATGTCACAGAAGCGATCCGCACGGCCCCCGGCCTTGGACACGGTGCCGGGCCACTCAACCATTGGGTCAACCCATTGAATGTGCCCACGGGGCACCCCATGCGCCTCCTCGGGGAGTCGGCGACAGAGATCCCGGTCTTCCCTTCCCAGAGAAGTCCGGAGCAGAGCAGAGGATGAACGAACCGGGCGAGGTCCCCCTTCAAGTACCAGCGGCGGAAGCGGAGATGGTCGTCCGCCAGTCGCACGAGAATCTGGGTCAATTCGATCCTCAACGCATCGTTGACGCCCTGGTGCGGGAAACGGGTCTCGGCTTGGACGTGGCGGTGGAGATCGCGGGCGACGTCAGCGAGCAGATCGAGCGGCTTGGCATCCGGATCTTGACCGCCCCCCTGATTCGAGGTCTGGTCGATGCCCGTCTGATCGAAAAAGGGCTCCTTGCCGAGTACAAGGCTCACACCCGGCTGGGCGTCCCGGCCTATGACGCTTCCCGCATCATTCAAGCGACCCGACCACTCTCCCAGGGCCATCATCCTTTCCTGCATGGCCCGGAAGGGACCAGTCTGGCGTTGGCCGAGGCGATCAAGCGGGAGTATGCCATGCTCTCCGTCTTCTCCGAGGCCGTCTCCTACGCGCACGTCGATGGGGATCTCTACATCGAGCACTTGGGCGAAGTCGACCGGCCACAGTCGATGATCGGGGCGATCGATTTCATCAAGCGGTATGGAATGCGACTTCCAGGAGGGTTTGCCGGCTCCCGACCCGCGCGCCGCCCCGAAGTGCTCGCCTCTCATTTGGTGAGCTACACGGCTGCCCTTCAAGGGTACTTCAGTGAAGGACTCGCCTGGGATTCGCTCAATTTCGCCTTTGCGCCATTGTTGACCAGGCTTCCGGCGCGGGAGATTCGCCAACTGGCACAAGGGCTGCTTTTCGAGCTCTCCGCGCCAACGATCGCGCGGGGAGGGCACCCGATCCGGTGCGATCTTCACCTCGACTGGGACGCGCCTGCCTACATCGAACACCTGCCGATGATCGGGGCCGGCGGCGAAAAGTTGGCGGTGCCCTATGGAAGTGGACAAGAGATCGCGCGTCAGTTCCTCCGGACGCTTCTCGACGTCTTTCTCGAGGGGGACGGCGAGGGGCGATCTTTCAATGGCCCGCGACCAATCCTCCATCTCCGCCGATCGTTCTTTGGGAGCGTGGGGAGCGACCAACTCCTTGCACAAGTCGAGGAGATTCTCACCCGGCGGGGAGGGCTGGTGATCGCCTTCGATCGCGATGAGCCGGCATCGCCGCTCCCGGCGTGGCAAGCAGAAGAGGGGGAGATGGGAAGTGGCACGGCAGCCTTCTCCAGCCGCTACGGTCTTCACCCGGAGAAGCTGCGACGAACTGGCGAGGACTGGCAGTGGAGGGCAGCCATCTTCTCCTCGGTTGCGCTCAACCTTCCGCGAATTGGGCTTCGTGCCGAGCGCAACCGCAAACGCATTCTCGAGCTGTTGACGGGACAGCTCGAACTGGCCGCGCAAGCCTCCCTCGAAAAAAGGATCTTTCTCGAAAAATTGCTCGCGCGGGGAGAGTCGGGGGCCCTCGCCCTGCTGGCACTGCGCCCTGAAAAGGAGCCTTTTCTACCGCTCAGCTGGACGGCTCACGCGCTTTGCCCCGTGGGGTTGGCAGAGATGATCCGGTATGCGACCGGGCAAGAGATGGCCGAGTCGGTCGATGGCCAAGAGCTGGCTTGGCAGGTCTTGCATCATCTGCAGACGGAAGCGGAGCGACTCTCGAACCACCACAAGGTTCGCTTTCTGCTGGCCGAATCGAGCGACGAGAGTACACCGGCGCGGTTGGCAAGTCTGGATCGCGAGCGCTTCGCGGCGGCCTTCTCGACGATGGAGGCATCCAGAGCCGAAGGGGCCCCTCTCGCCTATACCCCGGCGATCAAGCTGCCGAGAACGGTCGAGATTGCCCCCCTTACCCGGTTGCGGTTGGAGGGGATGCTCCAGCGAAACCGGATCTGGGGAGGAACGATCGAGCTCCGTCTGACCTCAGCGCTGCGTCCCCCAGGGGCGATCCAGACGCTCATCGATGCCGCGTTCCATCAGACCCTGGCTCACCGCCTGACCCTCCTTCCCGAGGCGACCTCTGCGCTCTCTTCGGCTGACGCGGTCAGTCGATCTGAGGATGAGTCCTGACCCATTCCTCCATTCAGGAATTTCGGCTGGACATTTTCGACTTCTCTTCCCTAATATAACCAGCGCTATGCCAAAACGAACAGATCTGCAAAAAATACTGATTGTCGGGTCGGGACCGATTGTCATCGGTCAGGCCTGTGAATTCGACTACTCTGGAACCCAGGCGTGCAAGGCGCTGAAGCAGGAGGGGTACACGGTCATTCTGGTCAACTCGAATCCGGCAACGATCATGACGGATCCCGAGCTGGCGGATCGAACGTATGTCGAACCACTGACAGTGGAATCACTTACCGCGATCATCAAGCGGGAGCGGCCCGATGCGTTGTTGCCGACCGTAGGCGGGCAGACGGCCCTCAACCTGACAGTCAAACTCGCGGAGAGTGGGGTGCTTGAGCAGTATGGAGTCGAGCTGATCGGGGCCAAGCTCCCCGCCATCCGTGTCGCCGAGGACCGGCTTCTCTTCAAGCAGGCGATGGATGAGATTGGCCTGCAGATGCCCAAGGCGCGCTTCTGCCATACGCTTGAAGAGGCCCAGCGCGCCGCCCTGGAGATCGACTTTCCGATCATCATCCGGCCGAGTTTCACGCTTGGAGGGACGGGTGGCGGGATCGCCTACAACGGAGAGGAGTTCGAGGAGATCGCCGAACGTGGGCTGACCGCCAGTCCGACCAGTGAGATCCTCGTCGAAGAGTCGATCATCGGTTGGAAAGAGTTCGAGCTGGAGGTGATGCGCGATCTGGCGGACAATGTCGTCATCATCTGTTCGATCGAGAACTTCGATGCCATGGGCGTCCACACGGGGGATTCGATTACCGTTGCACCGGCGCAGACCCTGACCGACAGGGAGTACCAGTTGATGCGGAATGCCGCGATCCGCATCATTCGTAAAGTGGGGGTCGAGACGGGAGGCTCGAACATCCAGTTCGCCGTCAACCCGCTCAATGGGGAGCTGCGTGTGATCGAGATGAACCCGCGTGTCTCCCGGTCCTCCGCCCTCGCCTCGAAAGCCACTGGATTCCCCATCGCCAAGATTGCGGCCAAGTTGGCCATCGGGTACACCCTTGACGAAATCCCGAACGACATCACCCGGAAAACGCCCGCTTCCTTCGAGCCGACCATCGACTATGTCGTCGTCAAGATCCCTAAATGGGCCTTCGAGAAGTTTCCGGGAGCAGAGGACGTCCTCGGCACCCAGATGAAGTCGGTGGGGGAGGTCATGGCGATCGGGCGAACGTTCAAAGAGGCCTTCCTCAAGGGGGTGCGCTCACTTGAACGGCGAGGTTCCCCCTATGTCGGCCACGTCGATGAGGAGACGTTGCGACGCAAGCTGATCATCCCCAACTCTGACCGGATCCATTATCTCCACGCCGCCTTCGAGCGGAACTGGACGCTCGATGAGATTCACGAACTGACCGGGATCGATCGCTGGTTTCTGACCCAACTGTGCCAGATCGTCGACCTGCAGCGCGCGATTCAACAGGCGACCCTTCCGACACTCTCCGCCGACCGCCTCCGCGAAGCCAAGCGGTATGGATTCTCTGACGCGAGACTCGCGGACCTGCTGCGGGCAACGGAAGACGACGTCCGCGCAACCCGCCTCCGAAATGGAATCGTCCCAGTCTACAAGCGGGTCGACACCTGCGGTGCCGAATTCGAGTCGCACACGCCCTATCTCTACTCCAGCTATGAGGAGGAGTGCGAGGCGGCCCCGACCGATCGCCCAAAGATCATGATTCTCGGGTCAGGTCCGAACCGGATCGGACAGGGCATCGAGTTCGACTACTGCTGCTGTCACGCCGCCTTCGCACTGCGCGAAGCCGGATTCGAGACGATCATGGTCAATTGCAATCCGGAGACCGTCTCGACCGATTACGACACCTCCGACCGGCTCTACTTCGAACCGCTCACCTTCGAGGATGTCATGCACATCGTCGAACTGGAGAAACCGGTCGGGGTCATCGTCCAATTTGGGGGGCAAACCCCTCTCAATCTGGCGATGCGGCTGCATCAAGCGGGGGTCCCGATCATTGGAACCAGCCCGGAATCGATCGATCTGGCCGAGGACCGGAAGCGGTTTGGCGAGCTCCTCGCCGAACTGAACATTCCGCAGCCAATCAATGGCACGGCAGTCACGGTTGAAGAGGCGCGTTGTGTGGCGGCCTCGATCGGCTACCCGGTACTGGTCCGTCCGAGCTATGTCCTCGGTGGGCGGGCGATGATGATCGTCTATGACGAGAAGAGCCTGGAGAACTACATGCGCCACGCGGTGGCGGCCTCGCCCGAGAGACCGGTACTGATCGACCGTTTCCTCGAAGATGCGTTCGAGGTTGACGTCGATGCGCTCGCCGACGGGGAGCGCTGCGTCATCGCCGGGATTCAGGAGCACATTGAAGAGGCGGGGATTCACTCTGGCGACTCTTCCTGTGTCCTCCCCCCCTACATGGTCAAGCCTGAGCACCTCGACACCATGCGCAGGTACACGCAATCGCTCGCCCGGGCACTCGAAGTCAAGGGGCTGATGAACCTCCAGTTCGCGATCAAGGACGACATCGTCTATGTGCTGGAGGTCAACCCACGCGCCTCCCGAACCGTGCCTTTCGTCTCGAAGGCGACGGGTGTCCCGTTGGCGAAGCTGGCCTCCCTCGTCATGACAGGTCGGCGACTCGAAGAGTTTGGGCTACCGGACGAACTGCCCGTGCGACACTTCTTTATCAAGGAACCCGTCTTTCCCTTTGTCAAGTTCCAGGGGGTCGACCCAGTGCTTGGCCCTGAGATGCGGTCGACTGGTGAGGTGATGGGGATGGCCGACAGCTTTGGCTTGGCGTTCGCCAAGGCACAGATGAGCAGCAATGCCAGCCTTCCCCTCGGCGGGACGGCCTTCCTCAGCGTCAACGACAACGACAAGAAGAACGCGGTCCGGATCGCGAAACGGTTGCACGAGATCGGCTTCCGTCTCATTGCCACCCGGGGCACCGCCAGCGTCCTCAGCGAAGCTGGAATTCCCTGTGATCGGGTCTTCAAAGTCAACGAGGGGCGCCCGAATGTCGTCGACCTGATCAAAAGCAACGAGATCGATCTGATCGTCAACACGCCACTCGGCCGCGCGTCCCACTACGACGAGCGCGCGATACGACGCGCCGCGATGCAGTATGGAGTCGTCACCTTCACAACGCTGACCGGTGCCAATGCCGCGACCAGTGCAATCGCGGCCCTCCGAGAGACGGATGGACTCTCCGTCATCAGCCTCCAGGAGCATCACGCACTCTCGGCCCATTCCTGATCGACCACTTCCTTGATCGCTGGAAGAAGAAAGCCCCGGACCACCGGGGCTTTCTTCTTCGTCGCTCAACTGTTCTCAGGGGTGAGAGGGCTAGGATCGCCCCATCGGCAGGTAGTGCAGGGGATCGACCGGCCGATCGTGAAGGCGTACCTCGTAGTGGCAGTGGGGGGCGGTTGAGCGGCCGGTGCTGCCGACAGCCCCGATCTTCTTGCCTCTCGTGACGTGTTGGCCGACTTCTACTTCGATACTCGACATGTGGGCATAGCGGGTGGTCAGACCATAGCCGTGATCAAGGACCACGACATTCCCATAGCCTTGGTACGAGCCCGCGAAGAGGACGATTCCATCCGCCGTGGCGCTGATGGGAGATCCGTGGTTGGTGGCGATATCGACTCCGGCGTGCATTTCGTAGCCGCCACCTCCGAAGGGATTGCGCCGGGAGCCAAAGCCATCGGAGATATATCCCCGAACAGGCCAGCCGGTTGGGGTCGAGGCAAGGCGCAACTGGCTGCGATCGTAGACGACTTTGATCTCCCGAAGCTCAGTCTCGAGAGCCTCAGTGGCCTGCTCGATATCGAGGAGCGTTCCCATCTCGCCGGGCCCCCCCTGCCCAACCGCTTTCACCACGTCGTTGCTTCTGGCAATGCCGCTGGTCTCGGCCAACTTACGCTGCGTGGTGTCAAGGAAGGAGAGCTTCGTCTGTAACAACTCGAACTTGCTGGTCGCTTCCCGGTTCTGCTCCCGAAGTTTCCGGTTTTCGCGCTGCGTCAGATTGAGCTTGGTTACAACCACCGCATGTTGCGCAATGACATACATCCCATAAAGTACCGTCAACAGACCAACCCCTGCAAAAGCGAGAATCGAATAAATTACCCGATGATGGAGATTGAATTTTCGGAGGGGGGATTTCGCGGTAGGAGCAAAAACAAAAGTATAGAATCGTTTATCGTCATTCATGCATCTTCTCCAGGACAGGGGGAATCTCGTCCAGGACAGGGAAATCTCGGCCACCCAAGCTTTGCCCCCGAGGCACTCTCTCTGAGGGGGGGCTGGAGAAGGAGAGGAGGAACAGTGTCTACCTCTTCTTCAGAGCTCGTCTCCAGAGCTCTTCTCGAGAGCTTTGGAAGGGCTGACCGGGGGCAGCGCCGACCTGTCGCAGGCAGCATCTCTACCCGACTTTCCGTTCGTCTTTCTGCCTAAAGATCTCCGGTATCGCACAATGCCAGGAACCTTTGCCTTCCGATTCGCCCACATCACTCGATCTTTTCGAAATTGAAGGCGGGTGAAACACCAGCTTCCTTGGGGAGTCGGGAGATGATCGTGGCGATCAACCAGACTGGTGAGACTGGAGCGGCGCGGACAGCGCGCCGGGAGAATCAAGGGGAACATCAACAGCTGCTGTGGATGAGGGGAAAGAGCTCATCCGACAAGCACCCGGAGTCGTCCCAGCGGCAGGTTGGCAAGGAGCAGGAGCACATCACAATGCCAATAACAGAATCAAAACGTGTAGAAATTACCACAGGTGAGCCATCCGATTCAACTTTTTCTGGCTCCCCAAGTGGCTTCTGGCCGAGCCCCGAGACGGCGACCCGCCGATTCAGGTTTGCCGCACGGGTGGGGATTGAGCGGTTGGCGTACCTTCCAAAGGACGGGGCCATTTGTTACACTTCCACGGATCAATGACAGAAGAGATGGGTGAGTACCACACTGGAACGAACGAGAGGCAGGCGCACCAATGATGACCCTGGACAGCAGACGGATGAGGTCGGAGGAGACAAGCCGGTCAAACCGAGCAAGGCCACAAGTGCGGAAACGTAGGTGGCTTTTGCTGACGGGGCTTCTGCTGGGTGGGCTTCTGCTGGGTGGGGCCGTCATCCATCAGACCGAAGTGACAGTGACCGCCCAAGCCGGCCGCCGTCCAGGCGAGAAGCAGAAGAAGAATCCGGGTGCCACTGGAGATCCAGAACAGGATCGCCAAGCACAGGAGGAGCAGAAGGTCGACCGACGCCAGCCCCCTGTCTCGATCAGCATCGACACCGAGATCGTCAACGTCGACGCAGTCGTCTACAACAAGAAGACCGGCGGAATCCTCCAGGGGCTCAAAAAAGAGCATTTCGAGGTCTACGAAGACGGAATCCGGCAGGAGATCGAAAACTTTGCCACTCCCGATGCTCCGGTGACGATGGTCCTGCTGCTGGAGTACAGCAAGCTGGTCGACCTGTTGGGAATGCCGACGGGGGGCTTCTTTGAGCCGGGTCGCATCGAGATCCTGCGACCAGCCTACGAATTTGTCCGCACCTTTGTCCAACCCAAGGACTTCATCTCAATCGTCGCCTTCGATATTCGCCCCACGCCCATCGTCGACTTTACCGACGACCGCAACCGGCTCATGGCGGCGATCAACCTGCTGATCCGGAACAATCCAGCCTTCAGTGAAAGCAACTTCTACGACGCGATGAAATTTGTCCTGCGGGGGGGGGTCAGCGATGCGGTCGTACTGGAAGACAACCCACAATCGAAGGCCGAGTATGCGGGCCTCGCCGAGGTCTCGGGAAGAACCGCCATCATGCTGATCGGGTCTGGAATCGACACCTTCAGCAAGATCAATTTCGACGAAGCAAGAAAAATTGTCGAAAATGCGGGCGTGCCCGTCTATGTCATCGGCACGGGAAATCTCTTTCTCAAGCGCTACGACATGGCACTCGATCCGGGCCGTGGGCTGGAGATGTTTGGCATCCCGGACCGGCTGACTCTCCTGCAGGCACAGAATACCCTCAAGACATTTTCTGACTCGACCGGAGGTCGCTATTTTCCCGTGACCTTCCCGGGGGAGATTCCCTCGGTGCTCCAGTCCGTCTCCGCCCTGGTCCGCAACTCCTACAGCTTGGGCTACACCCCCACCAACACGCGTCGTGCGGGAAAGCGCCGCAAGATCACCGTCAAAATGAACCTGGGCGACAAGATCGATCCAAAGCTGATCATCGTACAGCACCGTCAGAGCTACATCGAAGCCAAGGACTCGAAGTAAGCACCGCCGATCAAGGCAGAGGAGGAGAGAGCATGACGGTCGCCGCGCGCCTCGCCGGAATCGAAGAACGGATCGAGGCCGCCTGTCGCCGCTCGGGTCGTGATCGGAGCGACGTGACCCTCGTCGCGGTCTCCAAGACCTTTCCTGCCAGCGTCGTTGCGGAGGGGATCAGAGCCGGGCTGCGCACGCTGGGAGAGAACCGGGTCCAGGAAGCAGCCGAAAAGATGGCCGAACTGGACGAGCTGCGTCGGAGCCACGGGATCCGTTGGCATCTCATCGGCCATCTGCAATCGAACAAAGTTCGCCGAGCCGTCGAACTCTTCGACACGATTCACTCGATCGACAGCCTGCGGTTGGCCGAACGGGTCGAGGCCGTCTGCGCGGAGAAGGGGCGCTCGATGCCCATCTTCCTCGAAGTCAACCTCGGTGGGGAAATGTCAAAAGCCGGGGTGAGCCCAGCCGAGGTCCTCTCACTCTGTGGCGCGGTGGCGCGACTCCCTCACCTGGAACTGCTCGGACTGATGACGGTTCCGCCCTTTCTGGATGACCCGGAAGAAGTCCGCCCCTACTTTCGGGAGCTGCGGCATCTCCTCGCACAAATCCGGGAGCGGGGTGAGGTCGGGGAGACTTGCCGCCACCTCTCGATGGGGATGAGCCACGATTTCGAGACCGCCATTGAGGAGGGGGCCACCTTTGTGCGAATTGGGACGGCACTTTTCGGGACGCGGGACTCGTCCCCCAACCAAGAGGAGCAGTGAAAGGCGATGGTTCTTTTCTTCCAGGCGCTGGATGCAGGACAGCAACTGATCAGCGGAGTCGGACTCCTCCAAGAGTGGACGCTGCGAGCCATCAGCTTGTCGATTGGGGTTGTGGTCGTGCTGCTCCTGGTGCGGGCGCTGACCGACAGCCTGCGGCTCAATCCCTTCGGGACGCTCTATCAGACACTTCGCCGCCCAACGGATCGGATGATTGGCCACATGAGAAGTTCCCGCTTCTACTACCCTTTACAGCAATCACTCGGGTTCAATCCATCGATCTTGATGGTGCTCGTCACGCTCGCCATTCTCTGGTATGTGCTGACGGGAGTGCTGCAAAACCTCTTCTTTCTACTGCAGGGAGTTGGGCTCAGCCTGATCTCCTTCGGAAGGGGCGACGTGTTCAGTGGAGCGCGCTACCTGATCGGAGTAGGCCTGCTGGCCGTTCTCTTCTTTCTGATGGCGATGATGACGGTCGTCTTCGTTCAGTGGATCTTCGGGCTGCTCGCACAGCTGGCGCGGCGCGCACTCGAGCGGCTGACCCCACTGCTCCGTGTCTTTGAATTCGGAGGGATCTTCAGCGGATGGTCGTTCGTGATCCTCTGGATTGCGCTCTCCTTTGCCACTCAGGCGGTACAAGCCATCTTCTTCTGAGGGCGATCACGCCACGCGAGAGAAAGGGGAGGCCACTGGTGATCGAGGTACGGCGAGAGGAGAGACGGGTCTGCTTCTGGGTTCAGGTGGTCCCGCGCGCCTCTCGCAACGCCATCCAAGGGGAGGCGGAGGGAGTTCTGCGGGTTGCCATCCAGGCTCCTCCGGTCGAGAATGCTGCCAACGAGGAGCTGATTCGATTTTTGGCCGACGAGCTCGGGGTTGCCCGACGACAGATCACGATCCTCGCCGGCCACCACCAGCGCCGGAAGCGGATTGCCATTGAGGCAATTGGCGAAGACGCCCTCCGCTTGGCTCTCTCGAACAGGTCGCTTCACTAGCCGTCTTGGCGACCCTCCTGGCTCCCATCCTTGCTTGATGAGAGGCCGGTCTTGTGAGCGTGTCCATTGGTCTTGGCGATCCGCTCGACGCGATGCTGGTCCTCCAACTGGGCAATGAAGTGCCGAAGGCGGGGATTGATCTCCTGGAGGCGGTCCAGCGTCCTCGTCTGCTCCAACCAGCGCTGCTGTAGAGAGAGGGGAACGTCGAGAAGAGCGGCGACCAACAGCGAGAGATTTTCGGGGTCCTCCGGGGGATGCGTCAGTTGCTCAACGAGGTGGCCAGCGACGTCCCCTCTAGTCGAAGCCTCTCCCTGCCAAACGGCGAGCAGTCGCTTGACCAAGGCGAGGGTCTGGCCGACCTCCTCTTCGAGCGCGCTCTGCTCGGATTCCGTCTCCGGCAGAGTATCCCCCCATAAGAGGACTTCTGCCCGGGGGTAAGGGCTCGCCGGCAGTTCCCGTAGAACCTCGAAGCGTTCCCGTCCCTGACAGAGAATGTTCGATCGACCGTCATCCATCGGCTCGCGGAGAACAACCTCGACGAGACACCCAACGGGTCGAAGCGCGCTCGTGGAGCCGGAAGGAGGTGCGGGATCCTCCCCGGTCGACGCCGTGTCGCCACGATAGAGGATCCCAAAGGCCTTGTCGCCAGCCATCACTTCGGCGAGCATCTGCCGATAGCGCGGCTCGAAGATGTGGAGGGGAGTCAAGGCACCCGGGAACTGAACCAGCGAGAGGGCAAAGATCGGGATCACACGTTCACTCTTCATTGTCCACCGCCTTCGTCGATGAGGGGCCCATCTCTTGTCCACCAAGATTCAGATGGCCCTGAGAGAGGGGGCTACTCGTTGACCTTGAGGACAGCGAGAAAAGCCTCTTGCGGGATTTCGACCTTCCCGACCCGCTTCATCCGTCGCTTCCCTTCCTTCTGCTTCTCGAGCAGCTTGCGCTTTCGGGAGATGTCCCCACCATAGCATTTGGCGAGCACATTCTTTCCAATCGCCTTGACCGTTTCGCGGGCAATCACGCGGGAACCGATCGCCGCCTGAATGGGGACCTCGAAGAGCTGTCGCGGAATCAGTTTGCGCATGCGGTCGACAAGGGCCCGACCACGCGAGTAGGCCGACTCCTTGTGAACAATCAGCGAGAGGGCGTCGACCTGCTCTCCTGCCACCAACAGATCGAGTTTGACGAGGTCGGCGTCCCGGTATCCGGCCAAGTGGTAGTCGAGAGAGGCGTACCCTCGTGAAATCGACTTGAGCCGGTCGAAAAAGTCGAGCACGATCTCGTTGAGGGGAAGTTCGTAGGTGAGCATGACCCGGGTTGGGCTGACGTAATCGAACCCCTTCTGGACTCCGCGTTTCTCTTCGAGGAGGGCGAGAATGTTTCCGAGGTACTCTTCATTGGTCATGATCATCGCCTGGATGATCGGCTCCTCGATCGATGAAATCTCCCCAGGAGAAGGCATCTTCGAGGGATTGTCGATCTCGAGAACCTCCCCACGAACGGTCGTGATGCGGTAGCGAACACCGGGAGCGGTCGTGATCAGCTCGACGTTGAACTCGCGTTCGAGCCGCTCCTGCACGATCTCCATGTGGAGGAGGCCGAGGAACCCGCAGCGGAACCCGAATCCGAGTGCGGCGGAGACCTCCGGTTCGAAGAAGAAGGAGGAATCGTTGAGGCGCAGCTTTTCAAGAGCGTCGCGCAGCTCTTCGTACTGGTTGTGCTCGACCGGGTAGACCCCGGCAAAGACCATTGGCTTGATCTCCTGAAACCCAGGAAAGGGCTCAAGGGTCTGCCGGGCAGTCTCGGTGACGGTGTCGCCGATGCTGACGTCGGCGACGGTCTTGATATTGGCGACAATGAACCCGACCTCCCCGACCCCGAGCCGGTCGATCTGGCGTGGTTTGGGAGTGAGCACCCCGAGGTCCTCGACCTCGTAATCCCGTCCACGCGCCATCAACCGGATCTTGATCCCCTTGCGCAACATTCCATCGATCACCCGGACCATGACAATGACTCCCCGATAAGGATCGAACCAGGAGTCGAAGATCAGCGCCTTGAGGGGAGCGTCGGCCGCTCCCGCTGGAGGGGGAATATCGCGAACAATCGCTTCGAGGATCTCGCTGATTCCGATCCCCGCCTTGGCGGAAGCAAGCACAGAGTTCGAGGTGTCAAGGCCGACAACGCTCTCGATCTGCTCCTTGACCTTCTCAGGATCGGCACCTGGAAGATCGATCTTGTTGATGACGGGAATCAGTTCAAGCCGGTTATCGACCGCGAGATAGGCATTGGCGAGCGTCTGCGCCTCGACCCCTTGGCTGGCATCCACCACCAGCAGAGCCCCTTCACAGGCCGAAAGGCTTCGGGAGACCTCGTAGGAGAAGTCGACGTGCCCCGGGGTGTCGATCAGGTTGAGAATGTAGGACTGCCCGTCCTTGGCCTTGTAGGAGAGACGAACGGCATGGGCCTTGATGGTGATCCCCCGTTCCCGCTCAAGGTCCATGGCATCCAGCACCTGTTCGGACATTTCTCGCTGTTCCAATGCCCCTGTCATCTCCAGGAGTCTGTCCGAGAGGGTCGTCTTGCCGTGGTCAATGTGGGCGATGATCGAAAAATTGCGGATGTTTGCTGCCATAAAAATTGTATAAGTCCGAATGGAGGGCGATCGACTCACCCACGGGGCTGGGGTCAGACAGGCAAATCCCGGCCGGAAGGCCTTTCAAAAGACGAACACATCTTGGATGAAGAAGCCCTCCATGGATCTTCAACTGCCCGATGATCAGCCCTGAAGACCAATGCCAGAAGCCCAAAGAGAGAGAATAGGGAATTGCCCTACAAAAGGCAACCGGCCCATTCGGCGAGGGCCTGTCGCGCATCGGAGGGGGAGGGCTCTCACGGAGTATTCTCGAGGCTCCGCCAGAGGTACCAGGAAGCCACCGATCGGTAGGGAGCCCATCTTCGCTGCAGAGCGATCGACTCGATCTCCGCCGGGCCGGGGAGCGGTGAGGGTGGGGCATCTTCACTGAACCAACGTTGGATCGCCTTCCGAATGCCAAGATCCCCTACCGGAAGCACGTCCAACCGTCCCAGAGAGAAGATCAGCAGCATCTGCACTGTCCAGACCCCAATCCCCTTGATCACGACCAGCTGGCGAATGATCTCCTCGTCGGTCAACTGCGGAAAGTGGGCGAGGGACAACCTGCCCTCCTCGACCGATTGCGAGAGGTCACGGAGGTAGCCAATCTTCTGGGCAGAGATTCCAACTGAACGCAAGCTCTCCGTGGGAGTCGCCAGGATCATTCCGGGGGAGGGGGAGGTCTGCGTCGCGTACAAGGCAAGAAAACGGCAATAGATCGTCGCTGCTGCCTTCGTTGAGAGTTGCTGAGAGAGAATCGACCTGACAAGGGCGTCAAAATAGTCAGGATGGGGACAGATCTGGCAGGAACCGTAACGCCGGACCAAGCCGCGGAGGATCGGGTCGCGACGGGCGAGAGTCCGCTCAGCCCGTCGGACTTCCTCTTCAAAAGAACCACCTTTTCCCTCTGCGATACCCAATCCATCCCTGCTTCCTCTCCCCCTGTTGGGAGCGCCCCTGTTGGAACCAATGGCAACGAGTCGACGCTGGGGAGGATCTCACAGAACTTCCCGTAAAGAAATGGACGATCAGGGATGGCCGGGGCGAGAGCCCGCTCCCGGTCCGGCGAGCGGAGACGCCGAAATCGAAGTGGGGCGAACCGCCCAGTCCTCAATGGCTGCCGATAGCGTCGGAAAGAGCTGACGGGCCGTGAGGTCTGCCGGAACAAAGAGGCGTCGCGCGTCGCGGGAATAGGCGTAAGGGAGGTCTCCACGCAAGTATCCCTCCTCTCCCAGAATCCTGCGCCACCGTGACGCACTTACGCGGTAGAAGACACGCAGAATTCGTGGGACGAGATAGATCTCCCGGATCTGCCCGATGAGACGCCCATCCCGGGTAACGACCCGGGCCTCTTGCAGCTCACCTGAGGCCAGAGCGAGAGTCGGCGTGGCTCTTCGCCATTCGCCATCATCGATGACCGGGGACAAGAAACCAGCCGGAGAGGTGTTGGAACAGGCAACGATGAGCACCCCATCCTCCGACAACTTCGCCTCCTCGAGGTGGCTCACCAGCACCCTGGGATACCTGCCATTCGACTCCGGCGACGTGCGACAGACAACCCCTTCGACCCGTCCTGTCAAGACATCCAGCAGGAGGTCCAGGACGCTTCCCGGTGACGAGGCCACTGGTGAAGAGGGCTCGAGCTGGACACGCCGTCCCGCCAACTCACGCTGGAGATCGAGAGCCCACAGCTCAGACGGGTCCATCGCTCTTGCCGCGGACACGGCAGAGGCCCCCCAAGGTTGCACCTCCGCGGCGATGTCGGCCAGGCCCACTGCCTCCCGGATTGCCCGTTCTCCTCTCATCCTCTTCCTCCTCCTGCTGATTCCCCCAAGGAGGGGAGCGAAGGTACGCCAAGAATCGGTCACGATCGATGAAGGGTGATCGACCGTTCGACGGCAGGTTCAGCTGCTGCTCGATCAGTCTTCGGAAAACGCCCCACAAATCCCGTGCCGAAAGTTGCCCCCAAAGACCTCCATGGGGCGAAACTCCGCGGCAATCGTGCGAGACTCCGCCCTGACTGCGCCATTCCAGGCCTATCCTGCCTCCTTCCTCCAGCATTTCCCATCCGGAGAACCGGAATCCCCTCCAGAAATGTCGCGTCAAGAATGAATAAATCAAGCCAATGTGAGACATATTGCGACACCCTCCAGCATTTCCGCGCCATTCCTGTCGCATCAAAAGGCTGCAGAAGGCGGCTTTTCCTTGTCCTTGACAACACGAAACAACCCTCCCACTGTAGAATGTCTGTAATTCTGTACGGCAAGCAAATTGCATAATGCAAAATGAACCCAGTAGGGTTCACCCTGTAAAATGAGGCCGGAACGGCTCATTTTTTAGTGCACAAGGGTGGAATGCACTTCTTGGGCCATCTCGTCACCGAGCGCTCGACCGCGCGAGAAGGTCCCCAAGGTAGAACGCGAAAGAAGAGAACGTCGATGAAGATCGGTACGCGGCTCATTCTTCTATTAACTCTCTCGATCAGCGCCGTCGATCTGATCGCTGGCCTGATCAGCCTGCAACAGCGGGAGGCCAGCCTGCTGGAGGCTGCCCGGGTGGAGTCGCGGGCCCATGCCCTGTCGCTGAAGATCGCGCTCGAAGAAGATTATCTCAGTGGGCGGAGCCTCGATGCCCAGCGATTGATCAGTCGTCTGCGGGAGAACACCGGCCTCTTCAGCCTGCTCCTCTTCGACCGGTCAGGGTCGTTGCAGGCGATCTCGAACGACCTCGCGCCGGAAGAGGTTCGCTACTTCCGGGAGGCTCGGCAAGTGATCGAGACCGGATCTTCGATCGAAATCGAACGGAGCATCGGTGGCGAGGACTACTTCTCACTGATCACCCCTCTGCAGGTCCACCAGGAGCGGGTTGGGGCCATCGAGATCATCCAACCGATCTCATTCGTTCACGCCCATATTGCCAAGGCGCGGCGCCATCTGGTGATGACCCTCTTGCTGATGGTCATCACCGTCTTCATCGTCGTCTTTCTCGTGACGCGCTTTGGGCTGATCCGGCCAGTCGAGGAGCTTGTCGGGGGAGCCCTCGCAGTGGGGCGCGGGGACCTCCACTATCGTGTCATCGTCGCACGCGGTGGCAGTGAGTTGACGACGCTCGCGCGAGAGTTCAACCGCATGGCCGACCGGCTGGCAGAACAGCGGGTGAGCCTGCAACAGGAGGTCGAAGAGAGAATTTCCCTGGAACGTCGACTCCGTCAATCAGAGCAGTTGGCGGCGGTCGGCCATCTCGCCGCCGGCGTGGCCCACGAAATGGGTGCCCCGCTGCAAGTGATCGACGGTCGGGCCAAGCAACTGCTGCAGCATCCCGAGGCCTCGACCGAGACCCGCCAGCGAAACCTGACCATCATTCGGAATCAAGCGGCCCGGATCACCCGGATCGTGCGACAACTGCTCAACTTGGCACGCCCCTACTCGCTGCACCTTCAGCCTGTCTCCCCTGACGAATTGATCCGGGAGACGGTCGAGATGCTCGAGTCCCAGGCCGAGAAGGTCGGCATCACCATCGAACTGCCCGGCCCTCCCCTGCCGGAACTGCCCACCCTGCTCGCCGATCCCGAGCTGCTCCAGCAAGTCCTTCTCAACATCTGTCAGAATGGGATTCAAGCGATGCCCAAGGGGGGGACGCTCTCGATTTCGCGTTTCCCGGCGAGGTCTCGCCACGTCCCCCTGGCCGGTTCCTCCCGCGAGGGGAATGAACGGGACTATCTGGCCATTCAGATTGCGGACTCTGGAGAGGGGATCGCCAAGGAGGTACTCCCCAGGATCTTTGATCCATTCTTCACCACCAAGGAGGTTGGCAGCGGGACAGGGCTCGGATTGGCGGTCTCTCGTCGAATCGTCGAAGAGCACGAAGGCTGGATCGAAGCCGCCAATCGAGCCGAGGGAGGAGCGGTCTTCACTCTCTATCTCCCCCTGCCTGACCTCTCCGACCGATGGCCCAGCGAGCCTTCGACCTCACGGGAACGGAACAACCAGGAGAGCCCGTTTGCATGAAAGACCGAATCCTTATTGCGGAAGACGATCCCGATCTACGGGACCTCCTTCAGGATGAGCTGGAAGAGTGCGGATATGAGACCATTGTCGCCACGGATGGGCGCAAGGCCTTATCGGTGTTGGAACGGAGTCAGGAATCGATCGATCTCCTCCTGACGGACATCCGGATGCCCGGTCTTTCTGGAGACGAGCTGCTGACACGCTGCCGCGACCTTCGCCCAGAAGTCCCGGTCATCGTCATCACCGCCTTTGGATCGGTTGAACAGGCGGTCGAGCTGGTCAAGGCTGGTGCTTTTCAATACCTCACCAAGCCTTTTGGGACGGAGGATTGGTTGGCCACCATCGCCGATGCCCTGGCTCGCACGATGGCAGTACGGGAACAGGCGCGCCTGCGTCGCGAAATGCGGGTGACCTCCGAGGTAATCGTTGGCGCCTCCCGGCAGATGCAGGACCTCTTCAAGCTGGTCAATCGGGCGGCACGGAGCACCAGCACGGTGTTGATCACCGGCGAGTCCGGAACCGGCAAGGAGCTGGTCGCCCGCTCGATCCATCAGATGTCCCAACGGGCAGGTCAATTCATTGCCGTCAACTGTGCGGCCATTCCTACAGAATTGATGGAGTCCGAACTCTTTGGCCATACGGGACAAGCCTTCACCGGTGCTCGACAGGCCCGGTCGGGCCTCTTCGAATCCGCTGACGGCGGGACGATCTTCCTTGATGAGATTGGTGAGATGCCCCTCGCCCTTCAACCCAAGCTGCTGCGTGTCCTCCAGGAGGGGACTGTTCGGCGGATTGGGGCCGACCGGGAACGAGAGATCGACCTGCGGGTCATTGCCGCGACCAACCGTGACCTGGAGAAAGAGGTTCGCGAAGGACGATTCCGGGAAGATCTCTTCTGGCGACTCAACGTAATCCACCTTCACCTCCCGCCACTGCGGGAACGCCCCTTCGACATCCCGCTCCTGGTCGAGCACTTCCTGCACAAGATCACGGAGAAGGCTGGGATTCCTTCCCCCCACATTCCTCAAGAGACCCTGGCCATCTTGACGGCCTACCATTGGCCGGGCAACGCGCGAGAACTCGAGAACGCCATCGAGCGGGCAGTCGCCCTCGCCGAAAGCGGCACTTTGCACCCTGAGGACCTGCCGGATCGGATCCGACAACAAGCCGGGACAACCACCCTCCTCACCCGAAGCAAGGAGCAGCGATTGACCCTCCACGACTTGGAACGGGAGTACATCCTCGATACCCTTCGCTCGACTGGGGGCAATAAGTCCCGGGCCGCTGAAATCCTCGGCGTTGACCGTCGTACCCTCCATCGCAAACTGGATGAGTACCGCGCGCAGGATCCCCAGTTCGAGCTGTGACCCGCCCCGCAAGGGCGGGCCGATTGTCGCAAGGTGACCCGGTTGCCGTTCCAGATTGCCTCATCGCTTCCCTGCTCCCGCTCCCGGGAAAACAGAAACGAAAAGGCAAGCTATTGAAAAGAAAAGAGTTTTAGGCAAAAACCTTCCCATTAAACCCTCTGGCACACCCATTGCATTGTTCCGTGGCGTAGCGAAGAGGGAAGCAATCGCAGATCTCTCGCCACGGATCGCTTCTCCGGGGTGACGGTCTTTGCTGGGATGTCCCGATCACTTCCGGAGAAGCAGACAGGAAAACGAACAAGACGCCCCCAAGGCAGGGGCGATATCAGGAGGAGGGAAAGATCATGCAGAACCGTCAAGCAGGCAAGTCGTTATTTCTCACCCTGGCGACCGCCTTCGCCGTCGCGATCTTCGGTTACGTCGCGGTCGAGGCGAAAGATCGATCGAAGACCGTTACCTTCATCAATGACGTCACCGTTGGAGAGACGGTCATTCCCAAGGGGACGTACAACGTGAAGTTCAACTCGAGCACCAACGAGGTGACCTTCCAGCAGAATGGTCGATTAGTCGCGACGACGCGGGTCGAGGTCCAAGCGACCACCCGCAAGAACCCTCATCACTCGGCCGGATTCGTGGAGTTAGAGAAGGGACGTCTGCTCAAGACGTTAGCCTTCCAGGGGGATCAGCGAGTGTTAATGATCGCCGATGGTGTGGGAAGCAATCAAAACGCGGGGGCTTCGGCCGAGGAGAGGTAAGATTCACCCGCGAGTACAAGGTCACAAGGGGTTGAATGACGAAAGGGAGATCCGGTTTCGGGTCTCCCTTTCGCGTTTGGTCGATTGAAACCAACCAGCCCGCCCAGCGCTTCACGCATAGCGCAGCCAGCGAAGAATCTCCGGCAGAGTCGGCCTCTTTCCGTACATCAGCACACCGACCCGATAGATGCGAGCAGAGATCCAGACAGTACCAAGGATGGTCAAAAGAAGCAGAACGATAGAGAGGGCAACCTGCCACCACGGGGGGGTCTGGATCGCAATCCGCAGGAACATCAACATCGGAGAGAAGAAGGGCACCAGCGAGAGAATGGTCGAGGCCAAACTGTTGGGTGAGCGCAAGACCATGGTCGAGATCATCATCGGGATAATGATCGCCATGGTGACAGGCAACTGCACTTGCTGACCATCCTCCTCATTGGAGACGATCGCCCCGACCATGGCGTAAAGGGTCGCATAGAGAAAGTAGCCCAAGACATAGTAGACCAGGAAGAAGACGAGGAGATGGGGTTGGATCGTCGGCAGGCTGCCCCAGTTGGCGACCAACATCGGCAAGGAGGTGGCGAGGCTCAACCCGAGCCCGAAGATCGTCCATACGGAATACTGCGTCAACCCCACCAGGCCGATTCCGATCAACTTCCCGAGAAGAAGGTCAAAGGGACGAACCGAGGAGAGAAGAACCTCGATGATCCGCGACTGCTTCTCCTCGATGACCCCCCGCATGACCATCACCCCATAAACGAGAATCGTAATATAGATGATCATCAGGAGACCGAAGGCGAGAATGAAGGTCTGGCCCCGCTCCCGCTCGCCCCGTTCATTGCGAACCTCGAATCGAACCTCGCGGGTCAGCCTTTGGAGATCTTCACTCTGCAAGCCTGCCAGACGCACCCGCCGCTCGACGAGGGCACGGTTGATGGCATCCCCAATCTGCTGGCGTGCCTCAAAATCCCCGACGTTTTTGACAAAGTAGAGGAGTCGGTCGATCTCCAGGATGTTCGGAGGAAGAATCAGATAGCCATCGATCTCTCCGGTGGCGAGCCGCTCTTGCAGGCGTTTGAGCGACGAGTCGTCGTCGGCTGGCGCCTCGACGCGCTCCAGGTCGTACCGCTCCTTGCGCGTTCCGTTAGCGACCAGAATGCTCTCGACCCGCTGGTAGAGCGAGGGGTCTCCGACCTGATCGAGAACGGCGACTCGATGGCGCTCCGATCCGCCCAGGCGAGTGATGAAGTACGGGACCACAACGAACGAAAGCATCAGGATGGGGCTGAGGATCGTCCCAATGATGAACCCTTTCGATCGAACCCGGGTCAGATACTCACGCTTAATGATGGCTTTCAGTTTATCCATAGGTTTTTTCGGGCTTTTTCGATTCCGGTTATGGTTCGTGCCGATCGTCGAGAGATTGGGTGGAGAGGAGGGCCATTCGCCGACGGCGGGCCTCCAGATAGCGGCTGGTTGATCGAGCCAAAGAAGGGTCCACGGCCAACTGCGCCTCCAGTCGGGAAAGGTCCTCAGGGGTATCCACATCTTCGAGAATGGGGAGTGTAGCACAGATCGAGCCCGCCTCCTCCAGGCGGCGAACCGTCTGCGCGAGAACCTGATCCGTACTCCAGGGAAGGCCCGACAGAACCCCTTCCGGTAAGCGTGCCGCCGCAAGAAGATAGTAGCCCCCATCGCGTGTCGGTCCAAGAACGACGGTCCGGTCATCGAGGATTTGATCGAATGCCTGCAGTAGAAAGGCGGGCGGCAGGGTGGGGCAATCCGCCCCAACCACGACCACTCGATCAAATCCCGCTTTTCGTAAGGTCTCGAAGCAGTCCGTCAGGCGGGCACCCAGATCCCCCGACCCTTGTGGGAGAAGAATCCCTCCCTCCCAGAAGGGTTCGAGCGTCTCCTCTGCGCCTTCCGGCGTGTAGCAAAGGACGAGGGAGAGGGTCTCCCGATCCCGCCAGACCTCTTCCATCGTCGTGATCGTGTCCCGCAGAAAAGCTTGGTAGAGCTCGGTCACCTCCGCTGCTGTCCAGGGGGGGTGGACGAGACGTGTCTTGACCATCCCCTCGATCGGTGCTTTCGCCATCAGAACCAGGGCTTCTTTCATTGAGTTCGACCTCGTGAGGGAAAAAGAAGAATCGCGTCGCTGACCGGGCGCTCGCCGGTCGCGTCAGAAGGACGATTGACCACCCGATCCCGCACTACCATCGTTGTCGAACCTCCTCCATCCAGGTTGAGGGCTTCTTGACAGCCAAAGTCGCGCATCAACTCGGCGAGTTCCGCCAGCGTCATGCCGATGCTCCATTGAGGCTGGCGACCATCGACCACCACCAGCAGAATCGTCCCATCTGACTGCCAGCCGATGGCGGTTCGCGGGGCACGATCGGTCAGAAACGAGGGAGCGTAACTCTCGACCTGCTCTCTCAACACCACGACCCCCTGCCGAAGAAGCTGCGGCCCGGCCCCCAAAAGAATGGGAAGAGGGAGAGATCCGGGTTCCCCCGTCTGCAGATCTGTCTGGAGGCGTACCGGGCGGTCGGTCCGCCAGATGGCTTCGAGGCGTTCCCTCGCCTTGCCGTGAGCCGAGATGACCATCCCATCGGGGGGAATCACCCAACTGGCTCTCCCCTGCCCAGCCGAGAGCGGCTCGGGGCGGCGCCCCTGGCGGACGACCAGTTCGGATCCTCCCGGCTCGGTCAATGTCGTCCGGTGATAGTCCGGAGTGTAGACGACCAACTCATCGGCTTCCCGGGGACGATTGATTCCATCCACTGGGAGACGAATCTTGCCGATGCGGAGCGCCAGCGTGAGCCGGGGAAAGACAATCGCCAACCGTGGCGCATCTCCCTGCCCAATCAACAAGGAGGCACGGTTTCGGACCGGCTCGCTGAGGATCCTTCCATCCTTGACCAACAGTCCAACGGGCTCTCCTCTCGCCACACCGGTCGTCCGGAAATATCCACCGTTGATCGCCGCCAGCGCCCCAGCCCGGCGACTCATCGAACTGGTCGTCTCGGCTCCCACCACTTCATCCATCGCCTGTCCCAGGCGGAGGGTCCCCTGCCGAGGATCGATCCGCAATCGATAGATCACCTGGGGCCCGCCGGGAAGGAGCGGATCTGTCGCCACCGCTTGGCGCCGCACCTCCTCGAAGACGATGCCGGGTGCCAGGGTCTGACCGGATGCCTGAGGGTAGACCAACAGCAGCAGACCGAGGCAGAAGACGGCCCCAGGCAGGCTAGGCCAACCTCTTCCCCTCGGCAGTCGGCTCCAGCGCCAGCGATTCCCGCTCCATCCGCTTGGCCTCCTCCCAGAACTGATCCAGTGTTGCAAGGGTCACCTCCCGCCACTCGCCTCCCCGCTCAGCCATGCGTTGCTCGATGTGGCCAAAGCGACGCCGAAACTTCCGATTGGCCGCCCGGAGCCCGGTTTCCGGCTCCGTTCCGACGCGCCGGGCAAGGTTGGCCACGACAAAGAGAATATCGCCGACCTCCTCATCGACTCGACGTTGGTCGACATCCGGCGCCTGCAACTCGGCGCGAAGCTCGGCGAGCTCCTCCTCCAGCTTCTCGAGGATCTGGTCGACCGCCGGCCAATCGAAGCCGACCCTCGCCGCCTTGGTTGTCAACTGATGGGCCTCCAGAAGCGCTGGCAGCCGCTTGGAGACCCCGTCCAACATCGAGACCGGCGCTGATGTCGGTGCCTCTCCCGCGCTGCGCTCCGCGGCCTTGATCGCCTCCCAATTGCTCAAGACCTCGGCCGTCGACGCGACCTTCTCCTCGCCAAAGACGTGGGGATGGCGCCGCACCATCTTCTCGTGAACCCGGGCAATCGAGTCCCAGATGGTGAAGCGCCCCGACTCGGCTCCCAACTGGGCATAAAAGACCAATTGAAAGAGCATGTCACCGAGCTCATCGCGCAACTCTTCCCAGTCGCCCGCTTCGACGGCGTCGAGCAGCTCGTAGGCCTCCTCGATCAGCATCGGACCGAGGCTGGCGAAGGTCTGTTCGCGATCCCACGGGCACCCTTCCGGGGAGCGCAATCGCGCCATCAGCTCCACCAGAGACTCCAGTTGATTGTTTGTTCTCATTCAGCTCCACACACATGATCGTTGGGTCACCGGTTGGCCGGTACGCTCCCCCCTTGACTGACTCTGCTATGGACATCCCCTCGCTGCCGCTTGCTCGACCACTTCCGCAGCACAAAGATCCATCTTATTTGGCTTATTTGGCTTATTTGGCTTATTAGGAGTGCGATCCCTCCGTGGTCCAGTGGGGATGGATATCGGTCTTCCCAAGTTCCTCGGTGATATCGGTACCAGGTTCGTAGACGCCTCTCATCCGGTCGTCATAAAATCGTCGCAACAACCGGATCAGCCCCGGATGCTTGGTCGCTGGGCCCTGAATACCCAATTGACTGCCTTCGACATCTTCCCCGTATTTGTACTCGTAGGGATACTCTGCATTGCCAAAAACTCTTACGAGGATCCCTTCTTTCAAGACCAAACCCTTGATCGATTCTGCATAGAACGTCATGGGTGGCAAGTTCTCAAACTCGACCTTGAGCACGATGTCCCCGCGCCCACTAGTCCTGACATAGTAGGCCTTTGTAATGGCTGGGTAGTCCTTGGCTGCTGTCATGGCTGCTGTCCCCCTTGTCTGCGGTTGGGAAGCTGGATTCCGTTGGGATCAAGCCTCGCGTTCCACGCTCTGCTGATCTGTGATTCATCCGCTTGCCGTTGGGCGGTCGCGCGCAAATCTGGTATAGTGCTACAGTTTTCGGTAAGGTGATCCCCCTTGACGAGCCAAGTCAAGGACCTGGAGGCGCATCTGATCTGGTGATCGGCACGGACTTCAAATCCGCTGGGCCGGTGCGGAAGCGTCGGTTGGTCGGGTTCGATTCCCACACGCCTCCGCCACTTCCTCCCTGACCAACCGGAACCGATCGCTCAGCGTCCGGAGGAACCGCGCTGGTGGCTCTTCGCCAACTCTTCTTTCTGCAACAACGCATCGTAGAAGGCGTCGTGAAAGGTCTCTTGGAGCGAGAGGGGCTGCATCTCCGGAACGTGCCGCCCGATGATGTACCGTTCTGTTCCGTAAAGAACCAAGGCGACAACCGCCGCGATGAGCAGCGCGATCAGGAGGAGAATCCCGATCCGCTGCACCTCCCCGATCAGCACCCCAATCGCTCCGCTGAAAAAGTAGCCCCCGCTCGCCAGCACCCACGCCCAGAGCGCACAACTGGCGAGGGTCAGCGGTCCGAACCGGCGAAACTTCATGTGCGCAAAGCCCCAGAAGACGGCACTGGCCGTGCGCAATCCGAAGACATACTTGACGAGGAAGATCGAGAAGACCCCGAAGCGGGCCGATAATCGTTCAAGGCGAGGTCGGGCTTGCAGGTAGAACCGACTGCTCTTCAACTTTTCTTTGCCACGGTATCCCAGAAAATAGCTGAGACAGTCGCCAACAAATCCACCTGCCGTTCCGACCAGGATGGCTTCTCCGAACCCGAAGAGGCCGTAATGGGCCAAGACACCCGTCAAGAGCAGCGTCAAATCTCCTTCGATCATGACGCCGAAGAAGACCGCCCACAGCCCATATTCCCTGATCAGGTTCTCTATTACCATGGATTCGCCGGAAAAGACGTTGGACCGTTGATTTCGGGCCGTTCATCCCAGGTAAGATACTTGATGGGGAAAGGCAGCGCAAGCGACCAACCCATGGCGCTCCTGGAGTCCAGCGGAGGGGCGACACTGGACCTGCTAGGCTTTCGGGTGGGTTCGGTCGTAGATCTCCATCAGCTTATCCATCGAGACATGGGTGTATTGCTGCGTCGTCGAGAGCCTGGCATGGCCCAAGAGTTCCTGAATGGCCCGCAGGTCGGCACCGGCGTCCAGCAGATGGGTTGCGAAGGAGTGGCGTAAGCTGTGCGGACTGATCCGTTGGAGGTCGACGCACTGGCGGCAGTATTTATCGATCATCCGGGCGACGGAGCGAGTGGTGATGCGAGTGCCTTGGTAATTGAGAAAGAGCGCGTGGGCATCGAAAGGGGCGGAGTCGACCTGCGCTTCCAGCAGCAGTTGTCCCCGCACCCCGAGATAGCCCTGGAGTGCCACCCGGGCGTGGTCCCCGAAGGGAACGACGCGCACCTTCCGCCCCTTGCCTTTGACGCGCACCGACTGGTTGCTGAAGTCGACATCCGCGAGGTTGAGTCCGACCAGTTCCGAGACGCGCAGTCCACTGGCATAGAGCAGTTCGAGCATGGCGCGATCGCGCTTGCCGAGCACGGTCTCGGTCTCCGCTGCCTCGATCAAGCGGACCATCTGCTCGATGGTCAAGTAGCTGGGGAGGTGGCGCTCGACTCGTGGACTCGAGACCAGATTGGCGGGATTGACCTCCAACTGCCCCTCACGACAAAGAAAGCGGAAGAAGGTCCGCAGCGAGGCCACCTTGCGGTGAATGGAACTCTTCTTCTTTTTCTTGTCGTAGAGCGAGGCCATGTACTCGCGAATGGTCAGGTGATCAATCTGCTCGAGCGGGACGTGGCGCCGCTTCCCCTCCGGATCGGGCGGGGCCAGGAAGTCGTAGAACTGCAGAAGGTCGCTTTCATAGTTCCGCAGGGTATGGGAAGACGCGTTACGCTCATACTTCAAGTGGTGGAGAAAGAGAGCGATCTGGGATTGCACTGCGCACCTCCGATCAACAAGAAAAGCCCTTTCGCAACAGGTCGAGAAGGGCCGACTCTTCCTGGCAGCGAAATTCGATTCGGGCTTGCCGGAGAGGCAAGGCGGGAGAGGGGGCCCAGAATGGCGGAAGGTTGGCGGCGTCCTTCTCGGTGAGCAGCACCCCTTCGGCACCGGCGATTTCGGCTTGGCGGACCATCTCCTCCAACTCCGCCACGCGATACCGATAATGGTCTGGAAAGGCTCTGGTCAGCACCAACTCCGCACCAGCCGTTCGCAGATCGGCAAAGAACTGCTCTGGATGAGCAATGCCAGCGAAAGCGGCGAGCCGCCGGTGGCGAAGGTCTGCCCGGCTCCAGACGGGTGGCGCTCCCTCTTGGCCCGGCCGGACCGGCAAGAGGGTCGTCAGCTCGTGCCACGCGAAGAAGATCGGAACTCCCGGCCGGAGGTGTCGATGAAGCTTTCGCAGCAGGGCTTGACGATCGAAGGAACGATCGCTGCGCGTGACGATGACGGCGTCAGCCCGGATCAGGGAGGAGAGCGGTTCCCGGAACCTTCCCCACGGTACCAGCCGAACCTTGGCGAACGATTCCGTGGCATCGACGAGCAGCAGGTTGAGGTCCCTGGCAAGTTGCAGATGCTGGTAGCCATCATCGAGCAGGAAGTGGGTCGTCTTCGTCTCCGCCGCCAACCAAGATCCTGCCTGAAACCGATCCCGATCGGCGATGACGCGAACCCCTGGACAGAGGTGCGCCAGCAACCACGGCTCATCCCCCGCCTCAGCCGGCGAGGCAATGACTCGACGCCCGTCCGAAACTTCGACCCGCCCCCGGCTCTGCCGACGATAGCCCCGACTGAGAATCGCGACCGGGGCCCCCATCGCCGTCAGTGACCGGGCGAGAAAGGCGACGCACGGCGTTTTGCCGGTTCCCCCCACCGTCAGATTCCCGACGCTGATCACCCGACCCGGCAAGCGATGAGACTTGAAGAGACCGAGATGGTACGCCCAAAGGCGAAGAGTGATCCCCAACCGATAGAACCAAGAGAGGGGAGCGAGGAAGTGGAGCAGCCAGGAAGCGATTGCCGGATGACTCATCGGGCCAACCCTCTGTCGAGTGCCAGCTTCGAGGGGGGACTCCCAGCCAGCAGGGACATCCCGAGAGCCACCGTTCGCGCCGTCGCTCCCCGGTTGGCCTCGACCACCTCCCGCGCCCGCCGTCCAAGAAGCTGGGCCTCTGCGGGGTCGAGCAGCAGCCGTTCCCAAGTTGTCGCCAAGCTTCGTGCCAACTCCGCCGGATCACCCTTGGTCAACTGGAGGACCGCTTTCTCCCGGCGAAAGAGATCGACGATCTCCCGAAAATTCTCCATGTGCGGCCCGACGATGACCGGACGGGAGAGAGCTGCCGGCTCGAGCAGGTTGTGCCCCCCGATCGGAACCAGACTCCCCCCGATCAAGACAAGCGTCGCCCAGCGGTAGACATTCGCCAGCTCTCCGATCGAGTCGAGCAGCAAGAGGTCTGGCTCCCCCGCACCCACCTGACTCTCCGATCGACGGCGGAGTGCCCAGTCGGTTCTGCCCATCAGTCGAGCGACCTCCGCAAACCGCTCTGGGTGGCGAGGTGCGATGAGCAGGCGAGGAATCGAGGCTTCTTGTGAAAGGATCGAGAGGTGGGTTCGCAATTGCTGATAGGCGTCGAGGAGGATCGCCTCCTCTCCCGGGTGGGTACTCCCGGCAACGATCATCGGTCGCCGACTCACGCCTCCGTGGCCACTGGTGAGAAACTGACCCAGCCGGGAGGAGTCCTCATCGCCAGCCTGGTCGCCAGCTTGGCCGGTGCCCCCTTCTTGCTCGACAGGGTCGTACTTCAGATTTCCGGTGACGTGAACCCGGTCGAACGGCGCGCCCAGACTGACCACCCGGTCCCGGTCGGCGAGGCTCTGCATCGCAAAGAGTGTTACACGCCCGTAGAGCTGGCCCGTCCAGCGCCGGAATCGACGGGCCCGGCGGTACGTTCGATCCGAGATGCGCCCATTGGCCACCAGAACCGGAATCTGACGAGTCTGACACTCGAGCAGAAAGTTGTACCAGAGCTCGGATTCCATGAGGATCACCAGCGAGGGTCGCACCGCACGCAAGACCCGACGGACCGATCCGCTCCAGTCGAGCGGAAAGTACCCCACCAGGTCCGCTTCCGGGATCATCTGACGAGCCATCTTCTGTCCGGTATCTGTCGTGGTCGTCACCACCAGGCGGAGCGCAGGATCCTCCTGTCGCAACTGCCGGCAGAGGGGGCGAGCCGCTTGGACCTCTCCCACCGAGACAGCGTGAAGCCAGACCGTTCTCTGCCCCGGGAGTTCTGGCCTCTCACCAGCAGCACCGACCCTGCCAGATGGCTGGAACGGGCGCAACCCGAGGCGCTCCCACAGATTCCCCCTCGATCTCTTCTGAACCAGGGATCGATAGAAGATCCAGGGAAGCAGCAACACCGCGACCACGGTCAGAAGCAGACTGTAGAGGTGGCGCATCGATCCCTTCTCCGCGCGATCCCCCTACTTGGCTCGCTCCATATAGCGACCTTCCGTCGTGTCGACGCGAATCCGATCCCCCTCCTTGATGAAGGCCGGGACCTGAATCGTGATCCCCGTCTCGAGCTTGGCGGGCTTTCCGACATTGCTGACGGTCGCCCCCTTCACTTCGGGCTCCGTCTCTAAGACCTTCAGTTCGACAACCGGGGGAATGTCGATGCCAATCGGCTCGCCCTCGTAGAACTGAACCTTGATCACCGTCTCCGGCAGCATATACCCCGTCGCATCGCCCAGTTGCTCCGCCGTCAGCCCAACCTGCTCGTAGGTCTCGGTGTTCATGAAGTGGAACGTATCCCCTTCGGTGTAGAGATAGGTCATCTCTTGGTCGTCGAGAATGACGCGATCGACATCGTCAGTCGACCGGTAGCGGTGCTCCGTCGTATTCCCTGAGCGCAGATTGCGCAGCTTGGTCTGGACCATCGCCCGTAGATTGCCGGGCGTGTGATGATGAAAGTCGACCACTTTGTGTGGTGCGCCATTGTGCATGACCACCATCCCCTTCCGGATCTGCGTCGCCTGAATCCCCATCGTATACTCTCCTGATTTTGGTGATGGCCGGCCTGCTCTTGATAACCAGAGGAAAAGCAACCAGCGGAAAAAAGAGTCAATAGTACCTGCTTGCGCCATTATGGGTCAAGGTCGGCCTCCGGCCTGTACCGGAAATCAAGAGGGGATTGACCCGCACGGGGCGTTTGGGCTAGTATCCACACCGAAGTGGGATTTCTGCTACGTTAGTGATTGTTGGCACTTCAATTTGAGCCAATTCATTTGAAAGGGAGACCGATGCATCAATCCGTTGGCCAGCATGCTCGTCAGAGTACGAGATCACGTGCCACGG